>NZ_JBVVQM010000016.1:0-34933 GCF_055811155.1 Mesorhizobium sp. WSM4822
GGCGCTGCCGTGCTCGTCGAAAACCATGATGTGGCGCGGATCGATGAACACCTCGACCACCTCGTCCGGCTCGAAATGCCTGATACCATGGGTCAGCATGACCCAGCGCGCATCGGCGAAATCGAGATGGATGAAGCTCTCCGATCCGGTGATCTCGGTGATCGTCACCTTGGCGCGCACCGGTACGGCCGCCGCATTGGGCCGCTCGAGCGACAGGTGGTGCGGCTGAAAACCGATCGTGTACATGGCATCGGCAATGCCGGAGAGCTCGGCCGGCACCGGCAGGTTCACGCCGCCCTCGAGCAGGAAATCCCGGCCCTTCTTGGCAAGCACTATAGTATTGAGCGGTGGATCGGAAAATGTCCTGGCTGTCACCAGATCTACCGGCTTGCGGAACACCTCGATGGTCGGTCCGAACTGGGTGATCTTGCCTTGCGAAAGCGTCGCCGTGTTGCCGCCGAGCAGCAGCGCCTCGTGCGGCTCGGTCGTGGCGTAGACGAAGATGGTGCCGGCGGCGGCGAATATCCTGGGCAATTCGGCGCGCAGTTCCTCGCGCAATTTGTAGTCGAGATTGGCGAGCGGCTCATCGAGCAGGACCAGGCTTGCGTTCTTGACGATGGCGCGCGCCAACGCGGTGCGCTGCTGCTGGCCGCCCGACAGGCTGAGCGGCGTGCGATCGAGATAGGGTGTCAGCTTGAGAAGAGCGGCGGCTTCACGCACCTGGCTGTCGATCCTGGCCTGCTCGATGCCGGCCACCCGCAGCGGCGAAGCAATGTTCTCATAAACGGTCATCGCCGGATAGTTGATGAACTGTTGGTAGACCATGGCGATCTTGCGCTTCTGCACCGGCACACCGGTGACATTCTGGCCGTCGAACCAGATCGAACCGGAGGTCGGCACGTCCAGGCCGGCCATCAGCCGCATCAGGCTTGTCTTGCCGGAAAGCGTCGGTCCGAGCAGGACGTTGAGCGAGCCGTGCTGGAGCGTCAGCGACACGTCGCTTATATGCTCGACCGCGCCGACCGCCTTGGTGACGTTTCTCAGTTCCAGCATGACGCCTCCTCCCAGGCCTTCCGCATCAGCTCAAACCCCTCTTCATTCGGCAGCCGCGACATGGCGCCGGCTTATGCCGCGCATGAATTCATCGAGCGCCGCCACCTGCTCGCGACTGAGATGCAGACCGCGCTTGGTCCGGCGCCACAATACATCTTCCGATGTGACGGCCCATTCGTTTTGAACGAGATAGCGCACCTCGGCCTCGTAGAGATCGGCGCCGAAGTTGCGGCCGAGATCGACGTTCGATTTGGCCAGCCCCAGCAGCATCCTCGCGCGGGTTCCATAGAGCCGGGTCAACCGGCGAGCCAGGCGCGCGTCGAGGAATGGATAAGCGGTTTTCAATTTCGCCACTTCGGCATCGAAACCGGTGGCCGGGAAATCGCCGCCCGGCAGCGGCGCGTTTGCCGTCCACGGCTTGCCGCGTTTGCCGAGAAAACCCTCGATCTTTTCCAGCATCGATTCCGACAGCCGGCGATAGGTGGTGATCTTGCCGCCAAAAGCATTGACAATTGGGGCAGCGCCGTCGCCGCCATCGGCCTTGAGCACATAGTCGCGCGTCGCTTCCTGCGCCTTGGAGGCTCCGTCATCATAGAGCGGACGGACGGCCGAATAGGTCCAGACGATGTCCGAGCGCTTGACGGGTTGGGCGAAATATTCGCTTGCCGCGGCGCAGAGGTAATCAATCTCGGAGTCGCTGATCTTCACGTCATGCGGATCGCCGGGATAATCCTGGTCGGTGGTGCCGATCAGTGTGAACTCTTCCTCATAGGGAATGGCGAAGATGATGCGACCATCCTTGTTCTGGAAGAAATAGGCGCGTGGATCGTCGAACTTCCTGGCGATGACAATGTGGCTGCCCTGCACGAGGCGGACATTGTGCACATCGTTGAGCCCCACGACGCCAGACAGCACATGATCGACCCAGGGGCCGGCGGCATTGACCAGCAGTCGCGCCTTGATCTCCTCGGTCTCGCCGCTCTGCAGATCCTCGATCTGGATTGCCCACAGGCCGTTTTCGCGGCGCGCGCCGGTCACCTTCGTGCGGGTGCGGACCGTGGCGCCGCGGTCGGCGGCATCACGCGCGTTCAGCGCCACCAGTCGTGCATCATTGACCCAGCCATCCGAATATTCGAAGGCCTTCTTGAACAGCGGCTTCAAAGGCTTGCCGGCCGGATCCCTGGCCATGTCCAGCGTCCGGGTCGCGGGCAGCAATTTGCGCCCGCCAATGTGATCGTAGAGGAAGAGACCGAGCCTGATCAGCCAGGCCGGACGCAGGCCCTTGGCATAGGGCAGCACGAACCGCATCGGCCAGATGATGTGCGGCGCGTTCTTCCACAAAACCTCGCGCTCCATCAGCGCCTCTCGCACCAGGCGGAATTCGTAGAATTCGAGGTAGCGCAGGCCGCCATGGATCAATTTGGTCGAACCCGAGGAGGTTCCGCTGGCTAGGTCGTTCATCTCGGCGAGAAACACGGAAAAGCCACGACCGACGGCGTCACGGGCAATGCCGCAGCCATTGATGCCGCCACCTATGACGAAAATGTCACGGATCGGAGATGCGTCCACAATTCCTCCAACGATTTCGCATTGCACCATTTTTGGGCTTTTACGAAACCGTGTCGGAATTATTTCGAAATGATAACGAATGTCAAACGAAATATCACGAGCGCGTGATATCGGGCAGAAACCGCCTAGGCGAGCGACGTCTCGATCAACTGAACCTCGGCCTCCTGGCAGATCTTGCGCACTGACGGGATGTCGCAACGATCGGTGATGAAGGTGTTGACCTGCGACAGATGGCCGATGCGCACCGGTGCGGTTCGCTCGAATTTGGTCTGGTCGGAAACCAGGATGACATGCCTTGCATTGGCGATGATCGCCTGCGCCACCTTGACCTCGCGAAAATCGAAATCGAGCAGAGCGCCGTCATGGTCGATGGCGGATGCACCGATCACCGCATAGTCGACCTTGAACTGCCTGATGAAGTCGACCGCCGCTTCGCCGACCACACCGCCATCGGAACCGCGCACAACCCCGCCGGCGATCACCACCTCGATCGAGGGATATATCCGCATCCTATTGGCAACATTGATGTTATTGGTGATGACCATGAGCCCGTTGTGATCGAGCAACGCCTTGCTGACCGACTCGGTCGTGGTGCCGATGTTGATGAACAGCGAGGCATTGTCGGGGATCAGCCTGGCGGCCGCACGGCCGATCGCCTCCTTCTCGTCGGCGGCGATCTTGCGTCTCGCCTCATATTCCATGTTCTCGATGCCAGAGGGATACAGCGCGCCGCCATGGATGCGCGAGAGCAGCCGCTGGTCGCACAAATCGTTGAGGTCCTTGCGTATGGTCTGCGGCGTCACATTGAAGTGGGTGGCCAGATCATCGACCAGCACGCGGCCATGATCCTTGGCCATCTGGATAATCTCGGCATGGCGCGGCGACAGATACATAGGCAACCTCCCGTTTTCGTTTTTCTTGTCTATAGTCGAAAACGAAACCGATGAAAAGGCATGAGCCGGCTAATGAAATGCATGTGATTGCCAAGGTGAATACGAACGCAAACCAGATTGTGCCCGATCAATCCATTGCGCGCGCGATTTCCGTGATGACGGTGAAGGCCGTATCAACATCGGCGGCGGTCGCCTCGAACTGGCCGACCTGGAAGCGGATTGCGATCCTGCCATCGACCTTCGTCTGCGTCAGGTAGATGCGGCCATCGTCGTTGATCGCATTGACCAGGCGCAGATTGTGCTCGTCCGCATCAGTGCCAGCTGCAGCCTTGTGCCGGAACGAGAAGAGCGACAGCATCGACTCGCTGACGATCTCGAAATTCGGCTCCCTTGCCAGCCGCGCGGCAAGCCCTTCGCTCCACGCGACATGATTGCGGATCATTGTGCGCAGGCTTTCCAGGCCATGGGCACGCAGCAAGAACCACAATTTCAGCGCGCGGAAGCGCCTGCCGAGCGGCACCGACCATTCGGAATAGTTGATGATGCCGTCGTGACCGTGCGTCTTCAGATAATCCGGCTTGATGGCCAGCGTCCTCACATGGCTTTCGGGATCGCGCAGGAACTGGATAGAGCAGTCGAACTGGGCGCCCAGCCATTTGTGCGGATTGAAAACGATTGAATCGGCGCCTTCGACGCCTGTCCAGAAATGCCGATACTCCGGACAGATCATCGCCGATCCCGCCCATGCGGCGTCGACGTGAAGATAAAGCCCATGCCGCCGTGCGACCTCGACAACCGCTGCAATATCGTCGGTGCCGCCGGTGCTGGTGCCGCCGACGCAAGCGATGATGCCGGCCGGCAGCATGCCGGCTTCCCTGTCGGCGATGATTGCCGCCTCGAGTGCCGCCGTATCCATGGCGCGAAAGCGGCCGGCGACGGGAATGCGCACGAGATTGTCCTCGCCGATGCCGGACACCCAGATCGCCCGGTCAATCGAAGTATGCACCTGGTCGGAGGAGTAGATGCGCAGCCGCGCCTGCCCTGCCAGGCCTTGTCTGTTGCCTTGCCAGTCGAGCGCCCGTTCGCGCATGGTCAGCACCGCGGCCAGTGTCGCCGATGAGGCTGAATCCTGGATCACGCCCGAGAAACCTTCCGGCAGGCCGAGCGCCTGGCGCATCCAGTCGACGGTGCGCGTTTCGAGTTCGGTCGCTGCCGGTGACGTCTGCCACAGCATGCATTGCGCGGCCATCGCCGAAACCAGATATTCCGCCACCACCGAGACCGGCGCCGCATTGGCCGGGAAATAGGCAAAGAAGCGTGGATGCTGCCAATGCGTCATTCCCGGCAGGATCTTCTCTTCGAAGTCGGCGAAGATCCGGTCCATCGGCTCGGCGTCTTCGGGCGGCGAAGCCTCAATGCTTCGAAAAATGTCGCCCGGTTCGACCAGCGGCCGCACCGGCCGCTCGCGTAGCGTATTGCGGTAGTCGGCGCCCCAGTCGGCGGCGCGGCGCGACCATTGCCGGAAATCATCGTTGTTCATCCTGTCCTCCCGACATGATCGACCGCCACCATCCATCGCGGCTGGTCTCTTTATTAATTAACGCGTGAAATAGATGCAACCGACAACGGATGCCGCACGCCTCAGCCCGGGAAATCCGGCAGGCTGGCAAAGGCCGTCTTCAGCGCATTCGACCAGCCGTCGGAGATCGTGCGGTAATACTGGTCGTCCTGGCCGATCCGCTTCTTCAATCCGACCTTGAAGGCGTCCTTCTCCAGGAACAGCAGGTCGAGCGGCAAGCCGACGGACAGGTTCGACTTCAACGTCGAATCGAACGACACCAAAAGCAGCTTCACCGTCTCGGCGAGGCTCATCGTCTTTTCGTAGGCGCGGATGATGATCGGCTTGCCGTATTTGGTCTCGCCGATCTGGAAAAACGGCGTGTCATCGGTCGATTCGATGAAATTGCCTTCGGGATAGATCATGAACAGGCGCGGCTCGCTGCCCTTGATCTGACCGCCGAGGATAAAGGAGGCATTGAAATAGGAATCCGCCTTCTCGCCGGCGGGCGACGAATTGGCGATGACCTCCTTGACCGTGTCCCCGACAATACGGACCGTTTGGTACATCGACGGCGTTTCGAGCAGCGTGGAATGTCTTTCGGAGATCGCCTTGGTGCGCTCGTCAAGCAGGCTGACCACGGCCTGCGTCGTCGCCAGATTGCCCGCCGACATCAAAACGATGACGCGCTCGCCCGGCTCTTCCCAGACATGCATCTTGCGAAAAGTGGAGATGGAATCCATGCCTGCATTGGTGCGCGTGTCCGACATGAACACGAGCCCGCGGTCGATCTTCAGGCCAACGCAATAAGTCATGGAATCTCTTCTAGAGCAATTCCAGGAAAAGTGTGAAGCGGTTTTCCGTCCGGAATTGCGTTAAAACAAGGGGATAGAGCGGTCCAGCGTTTCCTTGAAACGATGAATCGCTCGGCAGCAATCTTGCGAGGATTACTGCTCCACCGTGACGGTGACCGCAAGCTGTTCTTCCGCCTGTCCAAGCCGAATTCCCGACACCGGCGTGGCGTCGCGGTAATCGCGGCCCGTTGCCACCTTTACATAACGCTCGTCGGGTGAAATGCCATTGGCGGCATCGAAGGCAACCCAGCCGAGACCCGAAACATGCGCCTCGGCCCAGGCATGGCTGGCCGCCTGCTCGACCGTGGCTTCCAGCATCAGATAGCCGCTGACATAGCGGGCCGGAAAGCCCATGGCACGCGCCGCGGCGGCAAAGATATGGGTATGATCCTGGCAGACCCCGGTTTTCAGCGCCAAGGCTTCCTCCGCCGGCGTCGTCGCACTGGTGGTGCCGGGCGTGTAGACAACGCGCTCGCCGATGACAGCCATCAGCCGGTGCAGCCTTTCGATGTCGCTGCCCTTGCCGACCGATGCGGCGAGTTCGCGGATACCGCTGCCGATCACCGTCAATGGCGTCTCATGGCTGTACAGCCAGAGCGGCGTAAAGCCCTGGTGCGGCCCCGAGACACCCGCGGTGTCGCGTGTCACCACTTCGCCTGATGCTTCCACCGTGATGAAGTCGCGCTCGCCCTCGACGCTTAGCAGCCTTGTGTCATTGCCGAAATGGTCGACAAAGCGAACTTCTTCGCGCGCGCCTTCGATGGTCAAGGCCCAGGACAGAACGGTCTGCGTCGACCCGCTGACCGGAAGCAGCCGCAGCCGCTGCAACAGATAGTGCACCGGCGCGTCGTAGCGGTATTCGGTCCGATGGGTGATCTTCAGCCGCATGCTTCTATTCCGTTTGTGAGCACGATCTCCGGACAAACGGTTTCATTTGTCTGAGAAAACCGGCTCCCACCTTTCGGGACCATGCTCAATTGAACCGGTAATCTTGTGCGATCTCTTCGCCCAGCTTGGTGTTGTCGCGAATGAAATTCGCCAGGAACTCATGCAGCCCGGCGTCGAATATGCCCTTGATCGACCCGGCTCTCAGCATTGTCTGCGTCTTCTCGGCCGTTGCGTGGCAGGCATGGCGTTCGCCGTAATCGTCGCCGAGGAATTTCAGGTGCTCCGACAGAAAGCGATAGCAGAACATCAGCGAACGCGGCATGCGGACATTGAGGATCAGATAGTCGGCAATGTTGGTCGGCTTGTAATCGGCGTCGTAGACCCAACGGTAGGAGCGATGCGCCGAGACCGAACGCAGGATCGATTCCCACTGATAATTGTCGAGCGTCGAGCCGACCCAGGAGATCGACGGCAGCAGCACATAATATTTCACGTCGAGGATGCGCGCCGTGTTGTCCGCGCGCTCGACATAGGTGCCGAGCTGCGAGAAGTCGAAGATTTCGTTGCGCAGCATGGTGCCGTAGAACGAGCCGCGGATCAGCGCCGTCTCGCGCTTGATGGCGTCGAGTACGCTGGGCAGGTCGCGCTCGTCGATCGGCTTGGCCAGCATCCGCTTCAGCGACATCCAGGCTTCGTTGATGCTTTCCCAGGTTTCGCGCGTCAGCGCGGTACGCACCATGCGGGCATTGTTGCGGGCCGTCTCGATCGACGCCATCGTGCTCGACGGGTTCGACGTGTCGCGCAACAGGAAGTCGGCGACGTTGGCCGCGGTATAGTCAGAGTATTTCTGGCTGAAGGTGACGTCGGAACCGGCGCTGAGCAGCACCGAATTCCACTCTTCCGAGGCACTCTGGGTACGAGTCAGCGCCATGCGCAAACCGGCATCGACCAAGCGCGCCATGTTCTCCGCCCGCTCGATATAGCGATTCATCCAGTAAAGCCCGTTGGCGGTGCGGCCGAGAAGCATATCAACGTGCCCCGATTTTGAGCGAGTAGCGAGTAGCGAGTAGCGAATAGGGAATGCGTCTCATGATTGCTGCGTCCCCCTGCTCGTCTCAATCATCCAGCACCCAAGTATCTTTCGTCCCGCCGCCTTGCGAGGAATTCACGACCAGCGAGCCTTCCTTCAGCGCGACACGCGTGAGGCCGCCCGGCACGATCTGGATGCGGTCGGAGACCAGCACATAAGGCCTGAGATCGACATGGCGCGGCGCCAGCCCCTTTTCCGTCAGGATCGGGCATGTCGACAGCGCCAGCGTCGGCTGGGCGATGTAATTCGAAGGTTTTGCCTGGAGTTTCTTGGCAAAGGTCTCGCATTCCTTCTTGGTCGCAGCCGGCCCGACCAGCATGCCGTAGCCGCCGGAACCATGGACTTCCTTGATCACCAGCTCGTCGATGTGCTCGAGCACGTATTTCAGGCTGTCGGGCTCCGAGCAGCGCCAGGTTGGGATGTTGCCCAGGATCGCCTTGCGGCCGGTGTAGAATTCGATGATCTCGGGCATGTAGGAATAGATCGCCTTGTCGTCGGCGATGCCGGTGCCCGGCGCATTGGCGATGGTGATGTTGCCGGCCCGATAGACATCCATGATACCGGGTATGCCAAGCGCCGAATCCGGTCGGAAGGTCAGCGGATCGAGGAAGGAATCGTCCACGCGTCGGTAGAGCACATCGATCTGCTTGTAGCCTTCGGTCGTGCGCATCGCGACATGGCCGTCGACGACGCGCAGATCCTGGCCTTCGACCAGCTGCACGCCCATCTGGTCGGCGAGGAAGGCGTGTTCGAAATAGGCGGAGTTGAAGCTGCCGGGCGTCAGCACCGCAATGGTCGGCGCGCCCTTGGTGCTTTGCGGCCGCACCGCCGCCAGCGACTGGCGCAGAAGCTGCGGGTAGTTTTCCACCGGCCGTACCTTGATCTTCTGGAACAGCTCGGGGAACAGCTGCATCATCGTCTCGCGGTTCTCCAGCATGTAGGAGACGCCCGACGGTGTGCGCGCATTATCCTCCAGCACGTAGAATTCGTCCTCCGAGATGCGGACGATGTCGACGCCGATGATGTGGGTGTAGACGCCGGCCGGCGGCCTGACCCCGATCATCTCCGGCAGGAAGGCCTCGTTCCTGGCGATCAATTCCCTGGGGACGCGCCCTGCGCGCAGGATTTCCTGGCGGTGGTAGATGTCGTCGAGGAAGGCGTTTAGCGCCTGCACGCGCTGCTCGATGCCCTGCGTGAGGCGCCGCCATTCATTGCCTGAAATGATGCGTGGAACGATATCGAACGGGATCAGCCGCTCGGAAGCTTCCTGCTCGCCATAGACGGCGAAGGTGATGCCGGTCTTGCGGAAGACGCGTTCGGCGTCCTGCATCTTCTCGGTCAGCCTGGCCGGATCCTGCTCCTTCAGCCAGCGATCATAAGCCGAATACGGTCTTCTCAATCCGGAGACTTCCGGAAGCATTTCATCGAACGCTGCCAATCGCATACTCCCCTGTGACGCCATTTCACTGACGTCGCCGGAGAAAATCAAGCGCAATCGGTGATTTGGGAGATACGGGCGATCAGTATGTTGCGCCTGCCTAAAATTGAGGCAGGTGAAATATGACCTTGATCAGCCTTTGCCTCGTGCCCGGGCAAATGCGTTTCCAGGCTAGAAAGCGCGAAACGTGACGACGGTGAACGTGTCCTTGATGCCGGGGAGAATCTGCACCTTCTCATTGACGAAATGGCCGACGTCTTCCTCGTCGTCGACGTAGAATTTGGCGAGCAGATCGTAATTGCCGGCGGTGGAGTAGATTTCCGAGGCGATCTCGGCATCGGCAAGCGCGCTGGCAACCTCATAGGATTTGCCGAGCTCGCATTTGATCTGCACGAAAAACGCCTTCATGGCTTCGTCCCGCTAAACGTCCAAGTCCAGCGGCCCTTCTGGCAGACTGGAGGCGGGCTTTCAAGCGCTGGAATGAATGCTCAGCCGGCTCGGGCCTAGGCTACCGCCTGCTGCAACTCCGCCACTGGCGTGGAACTTGTCACCGATCGCCAGTGAATATTCGCAATCGCTGAAACCGCGATGCGCTGCCAAGCGTATGTTATGATGTGTCTTCGGACAGCAGCATTTCGAGGGAAGATATTTCGCGGGATAACGGAGACAGGCCATGCGCCGCGCCTTTTTCGCAATCGCAGTCGTTCCATTCCTCTTCGCGTCGTCGGTATTGGCCGGCGATGCCGAGATCAAGGCGGGCCAGTCCGTCATCGACAGTCAGCTAAAGGCCCTCATCGCCAATGACGGCGCCACCGCCTACAGCTTCGCCGCCCCGAATGTGAAGCGGATCTTCCCGACCGTCGATGCCTTCATGAACATGGTGACCAACGGCTATCCGCCGGTGCGCAAGCCGCGGACCTATTCCTTCGGCAAGGTCGAGGAGACCGCTCCGGGTTCGATCGTCCAGCAGGTGCTGATCGTCGGCCCCGACGGCAAGGATTACGAGGCGGTCTACACGTTGCAGCAACAGCCCGACGGTACGTTCCAGATCACCGGCTGCAGCCTGCGCGCTTCGAATTCGCTCAGCACTTGAGGCCTCACAGCAACGGGATATCGCCCCTCGCCCAGCCCTCGGTGATTTCCGCGCCGCGCGCCTCGAAGGTGCCGGCCTCGATCGCAGCGCGGATGTCCTGCATCAGTTTCTGGTAGTAGGACAGGTTGTTCCACGTCAAAAGCATTGCGCCGAGCGCTTCTTGAGAGCGCACCAGATGATGCAGATAGGCGCGTGAGTAGTCCCGGGCGGCCGGGCAGTCGCTTTCCTCGTCGAGCGGCCGTGGATCGTCGGCATGGCGGGCGTTGCGCAGATTGACCTTGCCGCGCCTTGTATAGGCAAGGCCGTGGCGGCCGGCCCGTGTCGGCATCACGCAGTCGAACATGTCGATGCCGCGCGCCACCGATTTCAGGATATCGTCGGGCGTGCCGACACCCATCAGATAGCGCGGCTTGTCCGCTGGCAGTTCCGGGCAGGTGATGTCGAGCATCTCGAGCATCACCGCTTGCGGTTCGCCGACGGCCAGGCCGCCGACCGCATAGCCCTTCAGCTCCATCGCGCTCAGCGCCTGCGCCGAGCGCTCCCGCAGCGCCGCGTTGTCGCCGCCTTGCACGATGCCGAACATCGCCTTGCCCGGCTGATCGCCGAACGCCGTCTTGCAGCGCTCGGCCCAACGCAGCGACATCTCCATGGCGCGCTCGATCTCCTTCATCTCGGCCGGCAGCGCCGTGCATTCGTCAAGCTGCATCTGGATATCGGAATCGAGCAATCCCTGGATCTCTATCGAACGTTCCGGCGACATTTCGTAGGCGGCGCCATCAATATGCGAGCGGAAGGTGACGCCCTTTTCGGTCAGCTTTCTCAGCTTCGACAGCGACATCACCTGGAAACCGCCGCTGTCGGTTAGGATCGGATGCGGCCAGCGAGCGAATTCATGCAAACCGCCGAGCCGCGCCACACGCTCGGCGCCGGGCCGCAGCATCAGATGATAGGTGTTGCCCAGGATGATGTCGGCGCCGACACCGCGCACCTGGTCCATATACATGGCCTTGACCGTGCCGCCGGTACCGACCGGCATGAAGGCCGGCGTGCGGATTTCGCCGCGCGGCATGTCGATCACGCCGCGTCGCGCCTTGCCGTCGGTTGCCAGAACCTTGAAGCTGAACGGCTTAGCCATTGAATTCCTTGTCGTGGACCGGGGCGTCCGGCGCCTGATTGTCGAGCGACTGGCGGTCGCTTGTCTCCGCTCGGAAAAGCAGGCTTGCGTCGCCATAGGAATAGAATCTGTAACGGTTCTCGATCGCATGGGCATAGGCCGCACGCATCGTGTCGAGGCCGCTGAAGGCCGAGACAAGCATGAACAGCGTCGAGCGCGGCAGATGGAAATTGGTCATCAGCACGTCGGCGGTGCGAAAACGGTAGCCGGGCGTGATGAAGATATCGGTCGGACCGGACCACGCAGCCAGAGTACCGTCCTCACGCGCCGCACTCTCCAGCAGTCGCAGCGAGGTCGTGCCGACGGCAACGACGCGCCCGCCTCTTGCTCTTGCAGCATTCAGGGCGTCCGCAGTAGCTTCGCTGACCGAACCGGTCTCGGCATGCATCTTGTGGTCGGCGGTGTCGTCGGCCTTCACCGGCAGGAACGTACCGGCGCCGACATGCAAGGTGACGAAGCGGCGTTCGATGCCCTTGCTGTCAAGCGCTGCAAAAAGCTCCGGCGTGAAATGCAGGCCCGCTGTCGGAGCCGCGACGGCGCCTTCCTCGCTTGCATAGATGGTCTGGTAGTCGGCCCGGTCGCGTTCGTCGTCGTCGCGTTTCGAGGCGATGTAGGGCGGCAGCGGAATGTGGCCGACCGCGTGCAGTGCCTCGTCGAGGAAGGGCCCCGAGAGGTCGAAGCCGAGCAGTGCTTCGCCGCCCTCGCCTTTCTCGATCACCGTGGCGTCGAGCTGACCGAGCAAACAGGAATTGCCGTCATGGCCGAAATGGATGCGGTCGCCGGCGGCAATGCGCTTGCCCGGCCGCATGAAGGCCAGCCAGCGGTCCGGCGCCATGCGCATATGCAGCGTGGCTTCGACCTGCGCCGTCGCTTCGCCCCGCCGCCTTATGCCTTTGAGCTGCGCTGGAATGACCTTGGTGTCGTTGAACACCAGCACGTCGCCGGCCCTGAGCAAGGACGGCAGATCGCCGACCGTCCGGTCCTTGAGCCCTTCGCCTGATTTGACCAGAAGCATCTTGGCGCTGTCACGCGGCTGCGCCGGGCGGAGCGCGATGCGCTCCTCCGGCAAGTCGAAGTCAAAGAGATCGACGCGCATCAGTAGAGCCGGACGAGCAGCGCTCCGGCCAGCAGCAGCACCGCGCCGGCAACGCGGCCGAGCGAGATTTCACGCACCGCGACGCCGAGGAAGCCGACGCGGTCGATGAGCATGCCGGCCAGCAACTGGCCGGTGACCAGAAACGCCATCAGCGCGGCCGCACCGATGCGTGGCGTCAGGATAGTCGACAGCGTGACATAGAAACCGCCCAGCATGCCGCCGGCCACGAACAGCCAGGGCGCCGGCGCCTTCCAGTCGAGCGAGATGCCTTGCAGCTTCACCACTGTGACGGAGATGATGCCGAGCACGATCGCGCCCGACAGGAACGAAAACGCAGCCGCCGCGACCGGGAGGCCCAGGCCGCGCGCCAACTGCGAATTGATCGGCGCCTGAATGGCAATGAAGGCGCCGGACAGGATGCCGAGAAGCGACCAGACGACGCCCATCATTGTCGTTTGCCCTTACTTGACGTCGGCCGCGACCTTCAGCGACACGATCTTGTCGGGATCCTGCACCGGCTCGCCGCGCTTGATCTTGTCGACATTGTCCATGCCTTCGATGACCTGGCCCCAGACCGTGTACTGGCGATTGAGGAAGGCGGCATCGTCGAAGCAGATGAAGAACTGCGAATTGGCCGAGTTCGGGTTCTGCGAGCGGGCCATCGAGCAGGTGCCGCGAGCATGGTTGGCGTTGGAGAATTCAGCCTTCAAATCCGGCTTTTCAGAGCCGCCCATGCCCGCGCGGGACGGCGCGAAGGAAGGCTTGCTCGAATTGCCGAACTTGACGTCGCCGGTCTGCGCCATGAAACCCTCGATGACGCGGTGGAAGACCACGCCGTCATAGGCGCCTTCCCTGGCCAGTTCCTTGATGCGGGCGACATGGCCGGGCGCCAGGTCGGGGAAAAGTTCGATGACGACCTTGCCCTTGGTCGTTTCCATGATGAGCGCGTTCTCGCGATCCTTGATTTCGGCCATGTCAGATATCCTTTTGAGAAAACAGAGTTATTCGACAATTTACTTGTCGGCGGCGATGCGCACCTTAATCATCCGGTCGGGATCGGTGACCGTGCCGTTGTCCGCCTGGTCGCCCTTCTTGATTTGGTCCACCAGTTCCATGCCGCTGACGACATTGCCGACGATCGTGTACTGGCCATCGAGGGGCGGTGCCGGAGCGAACATGATGAAGAACTGCGAATTGGCCGAATTTGGGTCCTGCGAGCGGGCCATACCGACCACGCCGCGCTTATAATGTTCGGTCTGTGAGAATTCGGCCGGCAGGTCGGGCAGGTCGGAACCGCCGGTGCCGGCGGCCTCGGCGCTGAAACCCTTTTTCATATTGCCGAACTTGACGTCGCCGGTCTGCGCCATGAAGCCGTCGATGACGCGGTGGAAGGCGACGTTGTCATAGGCGCCTTGGCGCACCAGCTTCTTGATCTGCTCGACATGCTTTGGCGCAAGATCGGGCCTCAGCGCAATGGTGACGTCGCCGTCCTTCAGCGTGATGATCATTGTGTTTTCCGGGTCGGCGGCGAAAGCCGAGACCGACACAGCCACAAGACCGGCGAGCACGACAAGGAACGAGGCTAGCTTTTTCAGCTGCATGGTTTTCTCCGAAAACTTACTTCTTGAACTTGGCTGTGAGCGCACCGGCAACCGCCGCCGGCACGAAGGGGCGAATGTCGCCGCCCATCGAGGCAATCTGGCGAACAAGTGTGGCGGTAATGGTGCGTACCGAAGGACTGGCGGGCAGAAAAACCGTCTGCAGTTGAGGCGCCATGGTCTCGTTCATGCCGGCCATCTGCATCTCATAGTCGAGGTCGGTGCCGTCGCGCAGGCCGCGGATCATGATCGAGGCGCCCTGCTTCCTGGCGGCGTCGATGACCAGCCCGTCGAAGGCGACGACCTTGATGCGGGCACCGTCGCTGCCGAATTCCGTCTTCGTCGCCGTCTCGATCAGCTTCACCCGCTCCTCGAAGGAAAACAGCGGTTGCTTGCCCGGATGGATGCCGATCGCCGCATAAACGATATCCGCCACGGCCAGCGAGGCCTTCAGCACATCGAGATGGCCGTTGGTCAGCGGGTCGAAGGAGCCGGCATAGAGGGCAATGCGTTCAGTCATGGCAGGTGCTTCTAGCGAGCCTCTCTCGCAAAGGCAAATCCGATCGGCGCGCCGGCCGTGAACCTTTTCCGGCACATGAACGACAGATGAACACGCTGATCACGAAGCCTTCACGCAGCGTTCACTAGGTTGCACCTTAATAAGATGAAACCAAAATCCCATCTATCCGTTGTTAGGCGCAGGAGAACACGCACATGCTGATCTACATGCTCGCCACCGCAATGACCGTCGCCATGCTGATCGCCACCGTATTTGGGCTGCATCAGGAGGCGCAACGCATCCGCGTCAAGGCAAACACCAAGCGCTTCGAAGGCTTCGGCCCGCGCAAGCCATATCGTCACTACTGATAAAGCCTGAACTTGCTGCCGCGCCGGCCACCTGGCCGGCGTTGCTATGTCAAAACCCGGGTGCCGGACTTAGTCCGCACCCTCCGGACCGGCGTCAGGCGCCGGAGCGGCATCAGCACCGCCCTCGACCGTCTCATCGCTTTCTTCGTCCGCTTGCGGTTCCGAGATCCGCTCGACCGAAACCACCTTTTCGCCTTCAGCCGTGTTGAAGATGGTCACGCCCTTGGTGGCGCGGCTGGCGAAGCGGATGCCGTTGACCGGAACCCGGATGACGGTGCCGCCGTCCGACACCAGCATGATCTGGTCGTCATTGCCGACCGGGAACGTCGCCACCAGCCTGCCAATCTCGGCTGCCTTCGACACATCGGTGGCGCGGATGCCTTTGCCGCCGCGTCCGGTCAGCCGGAAATCATAGGACGACGAACGCTTGCCGTAGCCGAACTCGGTGACCGTCAGTACGTACTGTTCGTGCGCCTTGAGCTCTTCGTATCGGTTGTCGGAAAGCTCCGTCTCCTCGCCGATCTCCTCATTGGTCAGCGCGATCTCTTCCTCTTCGCCGGTCGTTTCCGTGGCAAGCCGCCGCTCCGCCGCCGCGCGCTTCAGGTAAGCGGCGCGTTCCGCTGGCGAAGCATCGACATGCTCTATCACCGACATCGAGATGATGCGGTCGGTCTCGGCCATGGTTATGCCGCGCACACCGACCGAATTGCGGCTCTGGAAGACGCGCACGTCGCCGACGGAGAAGCGTATGCACTGGCCGGAACTGGCGGTCAGCAGCACGTCGTCCTTGTCGGTGCAGGTCTCGACGCCGAGGATCTCGTCGCCTTCTTCCTCCAGCTTCATGGCGATCTTGCCGTTGCGGTTGACCTGGACGAAGTCGGATAGATCGTTGCGGCGCACGGTGCCGCGCGTGGTGGCGAACATCACGTAAAGTTCGCCCCAGCTGGCCTCGTCCTCCGGCAGCGGCATGATGGTGGTGATGCGCTCGCCCTGCTCCAGCGGCAGCATGTTGATCAGCGCCTTGCCGCGTGACTGCGGATTGCCGATCGGCAGCCGCCAGACCTTTTCCTTGTAGACGATGCCGCGCGAGGAGAAGAACAGCACCGGCGTATGGGTGTTGGCCACGAACAGCCGGGTGACGAAATCCTCTTCCTTGGTCGACATGCCGGAGCGGCCCTTGCCGCCCCGACGCTGCGCCCGGTAGAGCGACAGCGGCACGCGCTTGATGTAGCCGGAATGGCTCACCGTCACGACCATGTCCTCGCGCTGGATCAGGTCCTCGTCTTCCATGTCCGAACCGCCGTCGGTGAGTTCGGTGCGGCGCGGCGTGCCGAACTCGTCGCGCACGGCAGCAAGCTCGTCCTTGACGATCTGCTGGACGCGCGCGCGGGACGACAAAATGTCCAGGTAATCGATGATTTCGGCGCCGATCGTGTTCAACTCGTCGGCGATCTCGTCGCGGCCGAGCGCGGTCAGGCGCTGCAGGCGCAGTTCGAGGATGGCGCGCGCCTGTTCCTCTGACAGATTGTAGGTGCCGTCTTCGTTGATCCGGTGACGCGGGTCATCGATCAGGAGGATCAGCGATTCCACGTCGCCAGAGGGCCAGCGCCGCTCCATCAACTGCTCACGCGCCGTCTGCGGATCCGGCGCGGTGCGGATCAGCTTGATGATCTCGTCGATGTTGGCGACTGCGATGGCGAGACCGACCAGCACATGGGCGCGGTCGCGCGCCTTGCGCAGCAGGAATTTCGTCCGCCTTGTGATCACCTCCTCACGGAAGGCCACGAACGCCTTCAGCATATCGGTCAGGTTCATCACTTCCGGCTTGCCGCCGTTCAGTGCCACCATATTGGCGCCGAAGGAGGTCTGCAGCGGCGTGAAGCGGTAGAGCTGGTTGAGGATGACGTCGGCAACGGCGTCGCGCTTCAACTCGATGACGACGCGGTAGCCTTGGCGGTCGCTCTCGTCGCGGATATCGGAAATGCCCTCGATGCGCTTGTCGCGCACCAGTTCAGCCATCTTCTCGATCATCGACGACTTGTTCACCTGGTAGGGAACCTCGGTGATGATGATCGACTCGCGGTCGTTGCCGCGCTGTTCGATGTTGACCTTGCCGCGCATGACGATGGAGCCACGGCCGGTCGAATAGGCGTTGTAGATGCCCGAACGGCCAAGCACGATGCCGCCGGTGGGGAAATCCGGTCCCGGAATGATCTCCATCAACGCCGGCAGGTCGATCGCCGGATTGTCGATGAGGGCGATGGCGCCGTTGCAGATTTCGCTGAGATTATGCGGTGGAATGTTGGTCGCCATGCCGACGGCGATGCCGCCCGAGCCGTTGACCAAAAGGTTGGGAAACCGTGCCGGCAGAACCTTCGGTTCGCTGCCCGACGCGTCGTAAGTGTCCTGGAAATCGACGGTATCCTTGTCGATATCCTCCAAAAGCTCGTGCGCGACCTTGGTCAGCCGCGCTTCCGTGTAGCGCATCGCCGCAGGCGGATCGCCGTCGATGGAGCCGAAATTGCCCTGCCCGTCGATCAACGGAACGCGCAGCGACCAGTCCTGTGCCATGCGCACCAAGGCGTCATAGATGGAGGCGTCGCCATGCGGATGGTATTTACCCATCACGTCGGCGACCGGACGCGCCGACTTCACATATTTGCGGTTCCAGTGGTAGCCGCTCTCATGGGCGGCGAAGAGAATGCGGCGATGCACCGGCTTCAGGCCGTCGCGCACGTCCGGCAGCGCACGGCTGACGATCACGCTCATAGCGTAATCGAGATAGGAGCGCTGCATCTCCTCGACGATGGATATCGGCTCGATGCCGGTGGGGCCGCCGTCGGCGCCGCGCGGTGTCTTCTGGTCGGTCAAATCGGATCACAATCTAATCAGGAATCACTTGGTGCTTATATAGGAAGCAAGCCCGAAACTCCAACCTTCACGGCACTTTTCCAGTGTCATTTTCGGTGGTAATTTCAAATGGATACCGCTGATTGCGACGATATGGCCAAGGCGGTTTTCGCCGCCCTGACGCAAAAGCCTGCGTGTCTGCCTTGGCGGGCACGGGGCCGATTGACGAAGCAGGAAAGGGCTATGCGCCACGGCGGTTGCGATAGTCGCGCGGCGTCTCCCCCATGATCCGCCGAAAACGACGATTGAAAGTCGACAGATCGTTGAAGCCGGCCTCGAAGGCGATCGCCGAGACCGCATCGTTGGACATGCGTAGCCGCACCGCCGCCCTGTGCAATCGCGTCCTGAGCAGGAATTGGTAGGGCGTCATGCCCGCCACCTGCCGGAAGATGCGCAGGAAGTGATACGGACTGGTCGCCGTCTCATCGGCAAGTGCTGAAAGCGAGACCGGCCTATCGGCGTCCAGTTCGATCCGCCGCACTGCCTCGGCCACCCGTTTCTGATCGCGGCGGCTGGGCGCGCGCCCGACATGCGTAGCGCCAGAGGCTGTAGCCACGGCAGCACCGGCCAAGCGCAGGGAAAGTTCCTCGAAGGCGTCGATGTAGGCCATCTCGCGCGCGGTCTCCGCTTCGGCCAGGAGCGGCGCCAGTACCGGCAAAGGCGGCAGGCGCGCCGCCTCGAAAGCCAGCTTCCTGGCGCCCGGAACGCCAGCTGCGATCCGTTCCATGTAGGCCGGCTCGAAATGGAACGAGAGGCAACGGTCGCCGCTGCCATGCTCGTGCCCGCATTCGTAACATGTGCCGGGATTGCCGAGCAGGAGCGCGCCGGGCGCCAGCATCGCCGTGCCTTGCTGGGCGCGGTAGCGAAACGTGCCGCTGGTGACCGCAGCGACGCAGAAATCCTGATGCGCTTCCTCGAACGGCCGGTCGCCGGCACTAGCCGTGCAGATCACATCCGTCACGTGCCAACCGGCTCCGAATGCGAGACTATGCGTGGTCGTCGTCATAGTCGAAATATAGCAATTTTTCCCAAGCTCAGAACCCCGTCACCGCCTACTCCTAACGGTCTCCTGACAAGAAGAGACCGCAGCCATGTTCGATCAATCCTCGTTTGCCGAAGCCCTGCATAGCTCCGGACCGATCGAAGGGCTTGCCGAAAAACTGAGCCTTTACGGCCGCTTCGTCGGCGCCTGGACGTTTGAGGCCTCGCGCCACCTCGAGGACGGCACTGTGCTGACAGGGCGTGGCGAGGTGCATTTCGGCTGGGTGCTGGAAGGCCGGGCGATCCAGGACGTGTGGATCCTGCCCGCGCGGGACGCCGGTCCATCGCCATCCTTGGGCACATGGACTTTTTACGGCACGACGCTGCGCGTCTATGATCCCGGCGCGGATGCCTGGCACATCTTCTGGAGCGACCCGCGCAACCAGTATTTCAGCCGCCAGCTCGGCCGCGCCGAGGGTGACACGATCGTGCAAGTGGGCGCCGACGGCACCGGCAGCTCGGTACGCTGGAGCTTTTCACGCATCACCGAAAACTCCTTCCGCTGGCTGGGCGAACGCTCGCAAGACAATGGCGCGACATGGCGGCTGGAAGTCGAGTTCCTGGCGCGGCGAGCGGTTTGATCTCCGAGGATTGCAGCAGCCCAGAATAAAAGCGTCGCGATCCTTCGCGCTGCCCTCTGTCCCGTATCAACCACTTTCTCACGAACGGTTCCCACCGAACGGGCTTTGCTCTACCAATATTCTAGCACGGGCACAGCCCGGCGGGAGGGTCAGAGATGCCGAGTTTCGACAGCCTGTTCAACGCTTTCGTCACCATTCTCGTGACCATCGACCCGCCCGGCCTGGCGCCGCTGTTCCTCGCCGTGACGCGCGGCATGAACCGCGAGGAGCGCCAGCAGGTTTCGGTGCGCGCCTCGATCATCGGTTTCCTGGTGATGGCGCTGTTTGCGGTTGCCGGGGCCTCGATCCTGTCGGTGTTCGGCATAACGTTGCCGGCCTTCCGCGTCGCCGGCGGTTTCCTGCTGTTCTTCATCGCCTTCGAGATGGTGTTCGAGCGCCGGCAGGACCGCAAGGAGAAGATCGGCGACGTCGCCATCACCAAGGACATGATCCACAACATCGCCGCCTTCCCGCTGGCGATCCCACTGATCGCGGGCCCTGGTGCCATTTCGGCAACTGTGCTGCTCTCAGGTTCCTTTCAGGGCTTTGCGGCGCAGGCGGCGCTGGTCGGCATCATCTTCGTCTGCCTCGCCATCACCTATCTGGTGTTCGTGCTGTCGGAACGCATAGACCGCATCCTCGGCCAGACCGGCCGCTCGATTCTGACCCGTCTGCTTGGCGTCATCCTGGCGGCACTGGCTGTGCAATTCGTCGCCGACGGCATCAAGGCGCTGATAGCAGGCTGAGAGGCTGACGCGGCGAGAACCCGAAGCCGGTTCTATTTCGCCGTCGTGTCGATGACCTCGAAATCGTGGGTAATCGTGGCGGTCTTGGCCAGCATCGCGGAGGCCGAGCAATATTTTTCGATCGAAAGGTCGATCGCGCGTTTCACCTTGACGCTGGAGAGTGCCCTGCCCTTGACGACGAAATGCATGTGGATGCGGGTGAACACTCTTGGCTCGGTTTCGGCCCGCTCGGCATCAAGCTCGACCACGCAGTCCTCGACCGCCTCGCGGCCCTTTTCGAGGATATGCACGACATCATAGGCCGAACAGCCACCGGTGCCGATCAGCACCAGCTCCATCGGGCTTGGACCCGGCGTCCTGCCTTCCGGTCCGTGCGCTGTTCCGAGCACGACCTTGTGACCGCTACCGGATTCCCCGACGAAGGTGCGCTCCTCGACCCACTTTACGCGCGCTTTCACCCAACTCGTCCTCTCACCGTATTTCGTTGATCGGCCCGGTCAGCCTCAATCACGATGCAAAACCCCGAAAGTCCATGAACGACTCTCGGGGCACTGTGTCCGACATAACTGTTGCGATCAGAACGGGATTTCGTCATCCAATTCGCGCGACGAACCACCGCCGCCGCCGCTCTTGGCACCGCCGCCACCGCGATTGAAGCCTTCGCTCGGGCTGGACTGGCCGAAATCGGAACCACGGCTGCTGCCGCCACCGGTATAGCCGCCGACCTGACCGCCCTCGCCCTGTCCGCGTGCGTCGAGCATCTGCAGCTCACCGCGGAATTTCTGCAGAACGACTTCCGTCGTGTACTTGTCGGCACCGGTCTGGTCCTGCCATTTGCGCGTCTGCAACTGGCCCTCGACATAGACCTTCATGCCCTTCTTTAGATACTGCTCCGCCACCTTGGCGATGCCCTCATTGAAGATGACGACGTTGTGCCACTCGGTTTTTTCCTTGCGTTCGCCGGAATTCTTGTCGCGCCAGCTTTCCGATGTGGCGATGCGGATGTTGACGACCGGTTCACCCGAATTCAGACGACGGATTTCGGGATCCGCGCCGAGATTGCCGACCAGAATGACCTTGTTGACGCTACCCGCCATGATATTTCTCCGCGCTCATCCGAAACAAATTTTTGTCGCAGCACCTTACAGGCTGCAGGCGATCGCCGCTTGCCATGGCTGCCTTTACCCACAAGGTTTTTGTTCCCTTTTCGTTCTTATCCGCATCGCTGCTTATTGTCAAGGAATGGCAGCAACGCCGAAGCCGATCATATGGGCCTGAAAAGACCGCTTGCCAAATCAATAAGTATGCACTTATGCTTTTGGCATGATCGAAGCAGAGATTTTTCGCGCACTGGCCGACCCGACGCGCCGCGCCGTCTTTGAGCGGCTGGCCGCCGGCGAGATGAGCGTGTCGGAATTGCGCACCGGGATGACGGTGTCGCAGCCCGCGGTGTCGCAGCATCTGGCGGTGCTGCGTGGCGCCGGGCTGGTGGTCGAGCGGCGAGCCGGCCGCAACGCCTATTACCGCGCCGATCCGCAGGGGCTCGCCCCCTTGCTCTCCTGGATCGAACGCTACCGGACCTTCTGGCCGGAGCGCATCGAAAGGCTGAAGGCGGTTTTGAAGGACATGGATCAATGAAGAAGGCGGGATTAGCGGCCAACGACGGCCAAGGCGACGCCGCGGATGCGCTCGAGTTCGAGTACGAGCTTGCCGAGCCGCCGGAAAAGGTATGGCGGGCCCTGACCGTACCGGAATTGCTGGCCGCCTGGATGATGCCGAACGACATCAGCCCCGAGATCGGCAACCGTTTTGCCTTCGCCGGACCGGAAACGCCGGTCGAATGCGAAATCCTCGACGCCGAACCCGGGAAGCTGCTGCGCTATTCCTGGCGGGAGCAGCCGGGCGACGCAGCCAGGCAGGATCCGCTCGACAGTACCGTCACCTTCACACTTGCCCGAACCGTTTCCGGCGGCACGCATCTGCGCATTGTCCATGACGGCTTTGCCCGCAAGACCATGCCTGCCGTCGCCATGGCAGGCGCCGGCTGCCGGGTTTCGCTCGGTGCGAACAGGTCATCTAAGCCAATCGCCGCAAACACGCCTCGCCTCCTGCTTCGCGCGGCCTGAAAACAAAACGGACGGAGAGAGACAATGAGCGGTGTTGCCAGTCTGGTGCCGATGGTCATCGAGCAATCGAGCCGCGGCGAACGTGCCTTCGACATCTTTTCGCGGCTGCTGCGCGAGCGCATCATCTTCATCAACGGCGAGATCAACGACGACATCTCGGCGCTGGTCTGCGCGCAGCTTTTGTCGCTGGAATCGGACAATCCCGACAAGGAGATCTCGCTCTACATCAACTCGCCGGGCGGCGTGGTGACCAGCGGCTTCGCCATCTACGATACGATGCAATATATCAGCTGCCCGGTGTCCACCGTATGCATGGGCTTTGCCGCCTCGATGGGCTCGTTCCTGCTGATGGCAGGCACACCGGGGCGCCGGATTTCCCTGCCGAATGCCACTATCCTGCTGCATCAGCCGCTGGGTGGGTTCCAGGGCCAGGCATCCGACATCCAGCGCCATGCCGAGCGCATCGGCCGGACGAAACGGCACATGGCCGAACTTTACGCGCAGCATTGCGGCCGCAGCTATGAAGAGGTGGAACGCACGCTCGACCGCGACCACTTCATGACCGCCCGCGAGGCCCAGTCCTGGGGCATCGTCGACCATGTTTTCGACACGCGAAAGAAGGCGGCGTAAGCCAGGGCCGGATCGGAGACCGTCCGGCAGGTAGTCGAAGATTTGACGATGCCGGTCTGGTTCCATCGGCGGCGCGCCACTATAGTCCTGGGATGACCGACACTCATCAGTCCAGATCATTGCACCGCGTCATCGCCGTTGCAGCGCTCGCCATTGCGGGCCTCATCGGCGGCGCGGCACTTGCCGAAGACAGTTCGCCGTGGGCGCAAAAAGGCGCCCTGCCCGGCGTGACCGGCGACTACCGCATCGCCAAGCCGGCTCCCGAGCCGGACGATGCGCTGCCAGCCGTCGAGAACGGCACATTCAAGATCGGCGATACGGATGTCAGGATTTCCGGCAGCATCACCGTCGATGTCGGCGCCGGCTCGATCGGGCCGCCGCGCCACTGACAGTTCTGACGCGTGCTGCGCTGCGCCTGTCGCCAACAGACAGTCCGCACATGAAAACGGCCCCGCCGTGCCTTGGGCAAACGGACGGGGCCTTTTTGGATCTCAAATCCAATTTTACCGGGAGTGTACTGCCGGCGTTTGATTTCGGATGCACCGCGGCATTCAGCCGACGATCCGACTAGCAGTCTCTGATTTTTACGGGAGATGGCAGGTCACGGTTTGCCGGCTGGCGAAAACGCTGAACCCTGGCACTTATGCCTGCCTCGGCTCCAGTGACAACTGGAACCCTAGGGGACGATCCGGTGGCGTCATAGCTCCGCTCCTCTGTCCGTTGCGATTGTTTGTCAATTCGAAGCACACATCGCAAATGCCTGCGGCGTCTCGCAGGCCGCCTTTGGGCGGCGAGGCCATCGAAAGACGGCCGGCTTCGTTGACTGCTGGAGACTGCTCCCGTCAGCTGGTGGCGTCAACCATCAATAGCCGGTTACCGAAAAATGTGATCGCTAGGAGGTTACGTGCAGGTCAGTTTTTGCACAGCTTTGTCAGGAGCGTGTTCGGCCTTTGTTCTTTCCGCTTGCCCGTTCACGCGAAAGACGCTTAAACGCTCTCGTCGGGAATTGTGGCGTATCTCGACGTGGCGGCAAAACTACCTACATAGGGGATGGCCGGGAAAACCCGCCATTCCAGGAAATTCCAGATTCTGAGGCGGCGACCGGCTATGGCCGACCATAAATATCTTTCCATTCGCGGGGCGCGCGAACACAATCTGAAGAATGTCGATCTCGACTTGCCGCGTGACAGCCTGATTGTCATGACCGGCCTGTCGGGGTCCGGCAAGTCATCGCTGGCCTTCGACACGATCTATGCCGAGGGCCAGCGCCGCTACGTCGAAAGCCTGTCGGCCTACGCGCGGCAATTCCTTGAGATGATGCAGAAGCCTGACGTCGACCAGATCGACGGCCTGTCGCCCGCCATTTCCATCGAGCAGAAGACCACCTCGAAGAACCCGCGTTCAACGGTCGGCACCGTCACCGAGATCTACGACTACATGCGGCTCCTGTTCGCCCGCGTCGGCATCCCCTATTCGCCGGCCACCGGCCTGCCGATTGAGAGCCAGACGGTTTCGCAGATGGTCGACCGCGTGCTGGCGATCGAGGAAGGCACGCGCCTGTTCATCCTGGCGCCGATGGTGCGCGGCCGCAAAGGCGAGTACCGCAAGGAATTACTGGAACTGCAGAAGAAGGGCTTTCAACGCGTCAAGGTCGACGGCGTCTTCTATGAGATCGCCGACGTGCCGGCGCTGGACAAGAAGTACAAGCATGACCTCGACGTCGTCGTCGACCGCATCGTCGTGCGCGGCGATCTGGCGACGCGGCTTGCCGATTCCATCGAAACGGCGCTGAAGCTGGCCGATGGGCTGGCGGTCGCCGAATTCGCCGACAAGCCGCTCGATTCCAGCCAGACCGGCGAGGATTCGGTCAACAAGTCGAAGAACGAGACGCATGAGCGCATCCTGTTCTCGGAAAAGTTCGCTTGCCCGGTCTCCGGCTTCACCATTCCGGAAATCGAACCGCGCCTGTTCTCGTTCAACAACCCGTTCGGCGCCTGCCCGACCTGTGACGGTCTCGGCAGCCAGCGCGCCATCGATGGCAATCTGATCGTGCCGGACGAGAACATCTCGCTGCGCGACGGCGCCGTCAGCCCGTGGGCGAAATCGACTTCCCCCTATTACGCGCAAACGCTGGAAGCGCTGGGCAAGGCCTATGGCTTCAAGCTTGGCGACAAGTTCAAGGATTTGTCCGAAGAGGCCAAGGAAGCTATCCTGCACGGCACGGGTGAGCGCGAAATCACCTTCCAGTATGATGACGGCCTGCGCTCCTACAAGACCACCAAGACCTTTGAAGGCGTCATTCCCAATCTCGAGCGGCGCTGGAAAGAGACCGAATCCGCCTGGATGCGTGAAGAGATCGAGCGCTTCATGTCGGCCACGCCCTGCCCGGCCTGCAAGGGGTATCGGCTGAAGCCGGAGTCGCTGGCGGTGAAGATCGCAGGCAGACATATCGGCGAAGTCACCGAGCTTTCCATCCGCAAGGCCGACCAGTGGTTCACCGACCTGCCCGCGTCGCTCAACGACAAGCAGAACGAGATCGCGGTGCGGGTGCTCAAGGAGATCCGCGAGCGGCTGCGCTTCCTCAACGATGTCGGGCTCGACTACCTGACGCTGTCGCGCAATTCCGGCACGCTGTCAGGCGGCGAGAGCCAGCGCATCCGGCTGGCATCGCAGATCGGCTCCGGTCTCACGGGCGTGCTCTATGTGCTGGACGAGCCGTCGATCGGCCTGCATCAGCGCGACAATGCCCGCCTGCTCGATACGCTGAAGCACCTGCGCGATATCGGCAACACGGTGATCGTCGTCGAGCATGACGAGGACGCCATCCTGCATGCCGACTATGTCGTCGACATGGGTCCGGCCGCCGGCATCCATGGCGGCGAGATCATCGCCCAGGGCACCCCGCAGCAGGTAATGGCCAATCCCAATTCGATCACCGGCAAATATCTGTCCGGCGCGCTCGAAGTGGCGACGCCCGGCGTGCGGCGTGAAGCGAAGAAGAACCGCCGCCTGAAGATCGTCGGCGCGCGCGGCAACAATCTGAAGAACGTCACCGCCGAAATACCGCTCGGCACCTTCACCGCCGTCACCGGCGTGTCGGGCGGCGGCAAGTCGACCTTCCTGATCGAAACCCTGTTCAAGGCTGCCTCGCGCCGCATCATGGGCTCGCGCGAGCACCCGGCCGACCACGACCGCATCGAGGGCCTCGAATTCCTCGACAAGGTCATCGACATCGACCAGTCGCCCATTGGCAGGACTCCGCGTTCGAACCCCGCCACCTATACCGGCGCCTTCACGCCAATCCGCGACTGGTTCGCCGGCCTGCCGGAGGCCAAAGCGCGCGGCTACCAGCCCGGCCGCTTCTCCTTCAACGTTAAGGGCGGCCGCTGCGAAGCCTGCCAGGGCGACGGCGTCATCAAGATCGAGATGCACTTTTTGCCCGACGTCTACGTCACCTGCGACGTCTGCCACGGCAAGCGCTACAACAGAGAGACGCTCGACGTCGTGTTCAAGGGCAAGTCGATCGCCGATGTGCTCGACATGACGGTCGAGGAAGGCGTCGACTTCTTCGCCGCCGTGCCCGGCGTGCGCGACAAGCTCGACACGCTGAAGCAGGTCGGCCTCGGCTACATCCATATCGGCCAGCAGGCGACGACACTGTCCGGCGGCGAGGCGCAGCGCATCAAGCTCGCCAAGGAACTGTCGCGCAAGGCGACCGGCAAGACGCTCTATATCCTCGACGAGCCGACCACCGGCCTGCATTTCCACGACGTCGCCAAGCTGTTGGAAGTGCTGCATGAACTGGTCGACCAGGGCAACACGGTGGTGGTCATCGAGCACAATCTCGAAGTGATCAAAACCGCCGACTGGGTGCTCGACCTCGGCCCCGAAGGCGGCGACGGCGGCGGCGAACTGGTTGCCTCCGGCACGCCGGAAGCGATCGTGCGCGAGAAGCGCAGCTACACCGGCCAGTTCCTCAAGGAGCTTCTGGAGCGGCGCCCCGGAGGCAAGCGCGAAGCGGCGGAGTGATCGGACCGGTTGGCGCCTGGAGAGCTTTTGAATGAAAATCAGAAGAGCGCTTGCCGGTGATCTCCAAACCGTCGTCTCGCTGACGCAAGCGGCCTATGCGCCTTACACTGCACTGTTAGGCGCACCGCCGATCCCAGTCACCGAGGACTACGCGCCGCGCATCGCGCGTGGCGAGGTGTGGGTGTTGGAAAGTGGCGGCGGACTTGCCGGACTGATCACGCTGGAACGGCATGACGACCACGCGATGATCTTCTCCGTCGCGGTCTCTCCTGACTTTCAGGGCAAGGGCTTCGGCATTGCGCTGCTGAAACACGCGGATGAGCTGACCCGTCTCTGGGGCCTGCCCGAGGTGCGGCTTTACACCAACGCCAGGATGGAACGGAACATCGCGCTCTATCTGGCCTATGGTTTCCACGAAACGGGTCGCCGGCCCAATCCCTACCGGCCGGGATGGGTGCTGGTCGACATGGCGAAATCGGTCCACGAGAGCACAGCGGCCTGATTTCTGAACTTGGGAGGATGACAATGAGCACATCGGGAACGATCCACGCCGGCATGGGCGGCTGGACCTTCGAGCCCTGGGATACGTCCTTCTATCCCGACAAGCTCTCCAAGGCCAAGCAGCTGAACTACGCCACTCGCCAGGTGCCGAGCATCGAGGTCAACGGCACTTACTATTCCAGCTTCAAGGAACCGACCTTCGTCAAATGGGCCAACGAGGCGCCGGACGGTTTCGTGTACTCGCTAAAGGGCAACCGCTTCGTCACCAACCGGCGCGTGCTGGGCGAGGCCGGCGAATCGATGACGCGCTTCCTCGGCTCGGGCGTTGCCGCACTCGGGGAAAAGCTCGGGCCGATCCTGTGGCAGTTCGCGCCGACCAAGAAATTCGATCCGGACGATTTCGAAGCCTTTTTGAAACTGCTGCCGGAAAAGCAGGACGGCGTTGCGCTGCGCCATGCGCTCGAAGTCCGCAACGACAGTTTTGTCGTGCCGGAATTCGCAGCACTTGCCCGAAAATACAAGGCCGCGATCGTCTACGCCGACCATGCCAAATATCCCGATATCGCCGACGTCACCGCCGATTTCGTCTACGCCCGGCTGCAGACCGGCAGCGATGACAATCCAGACTGCTACACGCCGAAAGGCCTCGATGAATGGGCCGCGCGGGTAAAGATCTGGGCGCAAGGCAAGCAGCCGGCCGACCTGCGGCGCGCCGACCCCGCCACCGATGCGCCGGTCAAGCCGCGCGACGTGTTCGTCTACTTCATCACGGAGGGCAAGGTGCGCGCGCCGTTCGGCGCCATGGCACTGATGAAGCGGGTGGACCAGGATCTGTCGGTGCCCTGACGCTGCGGAATCATGGCATCTTCGCCATCGTCGTAACCTTATCGATACCTCCTTGCTGCATGAATCCAGCTGAACCAGTCGCAAATCTGGGCCGCCGCGGGCAAGGACGAGGGGCATGTCGCTCGACTACACTTCACTTCTGCTGGCTGTCGGTTTTTCCGCTGCCTGCCTGAGCCTGACCTTGTTTGGCATGTGGCTGACCGCTCGCTCGGAAAAGTTCCTGCTGACATGGGCGGTCAGCCTGGTGTTCGTGGTCGGCGATATTTTTTTCTATGACGCCTATATCGATATGCCCGGGCGCCTGCTGGGCATCGCCACGCTGGCTTTCCTCCTGCTCGGTTTCTCGACAATGCTGGGCGCGGCCTACCAGTTCAGAACCGGCGGCTCGCCAGTGCCGCGAACGGCGTTTGGCAGCGCCATTTCGCTGGCCGTGACATTGCCTCCCATGGCTCTAGGCTATGACGGGCTGGGCTTCATGTTCGAAAATGCCTTCGCCGCCTTGCTTCTGTTCGCAACGGCGGTCGAATACTGGAAAGGCCGCGACGAAGCCCCTGCCCTGACAACCGGTATCACCGCGCTCTATTCGGCCACGGCCGCATCCTTTGCTCTCTGCGCCATGGTTTTGGCCTGGGAGGGAAAGCTGGTCCTTGGACATGCGCCAAGCAACTGGGCCGAGGAACTGAGCCTCATCATCGTCATTGCCAGCATGACCGGCATCGGAGCGCTTTCCCTGGCCCTGAACCAAGGGCGTCTGGCCCGGCATCACCGCCACAATGCCCTGACCGACCCGCTGACCGGCCTGCTCAACCGCCGCGCCCTATTCGACCTGCACGGCGATGCGCCGGTCGGTGCCTTCACGGCGGTGGTCGTCTTCGACCTCGACAACTTCAAGGCCATCAACGACGAATTCGGCCACGCCGCCGGCGATGAGGTGCTGAAGGTATTTGCACGGGAACTCGCCAGCAATCTTCGCCCGGGCGATGTCGCCGCGCGCATGGGCGGCGAGGAATTCGCGCTGGTGCTGAAGCGGACCTTGCCCGAAACGGTGGAGGCCACCGCCGAGGCCATCCGGGCAGCTTTCGCCGCGCACCGCATCGAAACCGAGACAGGCTCGCTGATATGCACGGTCAGTGCCGGATTTGCTTTCGGCACCAAGGAAGGCCTCGGCTTCGACAAGGTGCTCAATGCCGCCGACAAGGCGCTCTACGACGCCAAGCGCAGTGGCCGAAACCGCGTCACCGCCTCTCCGCTCAGGCGCGCAGGCTGATCGCGTGTGTCAACACCGGCCTCTGATCGTGGCGAGACGAATGCAGCTCCTAGGCCGCCATGACAATCTCATTGAAGGTATCGAGATCGACATAGAAGACCTTGGTGATCTCCTCGATCAGATCGTCGTAATCGCAGCCCTGTGATCTCAAGATGTTGATGGCAGCGATGATATCGACACGTTCGATAAGCCGCCGCTTCTGGTAATCCTCGACGTAACGTTCCATGGCTGTCCCTTAGCCTGTGTGCCCAAACGCGTTTGAACGACAGAGATCGCAGGAGGGAAGCTAGGCAGCCTTGCTTGCGTGAAACTTGCCCGGCATTGGCCGTGCTCCTCGATCTGCGATAAACCAGACTGGTACGGAAGCGGCCGACTCACAAAAGCCTAGGAAAAGACTAGCACGCAGCTGCCGATGCACCAGAGACGCTGGTGCAGGGCCGGAGAAATACTGGACTTGCCAAGGACTTCGGATCGTCAACTGAAGTGCGTTGGCGATTCTAGACCGTCAGGAACTTCCTGACATCAGCACGGTCCAGATCTTCCGCCGGACCGGTATGGACGATCACGCCACGGTCCATGATGTTGACCTCGTCGGCCAACTCGCGGCAGAAATCGAGATATTGTTCGACCAGAAGCACGGCGATGCCGGCCTGGTCACGCAGGTAGCGGATGGCGCGGCCGATGTCCTTGATGATCGACGGCTGGATGCCCTCGGTCGGCTCGTCGAGCACCAGCAGTTTCGGCCGCATCACCAGCGCCCGTCCGATGGCGAGCTGCTGCTGCTGGCCGCCGGAAAGATCACCGCCGCGGCGGCCGAGCATCTGCTTCAGCACCGGGAACAATTCGAAGACATGCGCCGGAATGTTGCGGTCGGCCCGTTTCAGCGGCGCAAAGCCTGATTCCAGGTTCTCCCGCACGGTGAGCAGCGGAAAGACCTCCCTGCCCTGCGGTACGAATGCGATGCCCGACCGGGCGCGGTCATACGCCGCGCTCCGGTCGAGCGCCTTCCCCTCGAAGGCAACGCTTCCGCTCGTCAGCCGGTGGTGGCCGACGATCGATCTCATCAAACTGGTCTTGCCGACGCCGTTGCGGCCGAGCACGCAGGTGATCTTGCCGGCGCCCGCCTTCAGCGACACGCCGCGCAGTGCCTGGGCGGCGCCGTAGTGCAGCGTGGCATTGGAAACTTCGAGCATGTCAGCGCCTTTTCCAGAACCGCAGAAACGACAGATCGAAATGATGGAACTGCACCCGCCAGACCATGCTCATCTCCCCAGATAGACTTCGACGACACGCTCGTCGGCCGACACGAAATCGAGTGTGCCTTCCGAGAGCACCGAGCCCTCATGCAGGCAGGTGACCTTGACGCCGAGCTCGCGCACGAAATGCATGTCATGCTCGACGACGATGACCGAATGGTCGCGGGCAATATCCTTGAGCAGCCGCGCGGTCTCCTCGGTCTCGGCATCGGTCATGCCGGCGACCGGTTCGTCGACCAGAAGCAGTTTCGGGTCCTGCGCCAGGAGCATGCCGATCTCGAGCCACTGCTTTTGTCCATGGCTCAGATTGGCCGCCAGTTCGTCACGCTTGTCGCCAAGCCGGATGATGCCGAGGATGTCATCGATCTGCCGCGTCTCGGCGGTCGAGCGGCGATGGAACAGCGCCGGGAAGATCGAGCGCGGTCCCTTCAGCGCCAACATCAGGTTTTCCTCGATCGTGTGGCTTTCGAACACGGTCGGCTTCTGAAACTTGCGGCCGATACCCATCATGGCGATTTCGGCCTCGTCATGCTTGGTCAGATCGACCTGGCCGTCGAAGAACACGTCGCCTTCGTCGGGCCGCGTCTTGCCGGTGACGATGTCCATCATCGTCGTCTTGCCGGCGCCGTTGGGGCCGATGATGGCGCGCATCTCACCCTTGTCGAGCACCAGCGACAGATTGTTGATGGCGCGAAAGCCGTCGAAGGAGACCGAGACGCCGTCGAGATAAAGGATCGTGTTCGACTTTGACATGGTCGCTCACTCCGCCGGCTGCGGTTCGGGGTTGCTGGCGGACCAGTCGCCGGGCTTGCTCGCCTCGCCGCGAACGATTTTAGCCGGCGTCGGAACGTCGGGGTCGCTGCCGGCTTCCTCGGCAATCGAAGCTGCTCGCAACGCCTTGGCGTTGCCGCGCCAACTGTCCCACATGCCGATGATGCCCTTGGGCAGCAAAAGCGTGACGGCGACGAACAGCCCGCCCAGTGCAAACAGCCAGAACTCCGGTAGCACGCCGGTGAACCAGGATTTGCCGGCATTGACCAGCAACGCACCGATGATCGGCCCGACAATGGTGCCGCGTCCGCCGACGGCGGCCCAGACGACGACTTCAATCGAATTGGCCGGCTCGAACTCGCCCGGATTGATGATGCCGACCTGCGGCACGTAGAGCGCGCCGGCTATGCCGGCCATGACAGCCGAGACGGTGAAGGCGAACAGTTTCACGTTCTCGGCCCGCCAGCCGAGGAAGCGCGTGCGGCTCTCGGCATCGCGCACCGCCATCAGGAGCTTGCCGTATTTGGAGCCGACGATCGCCCAGGTGACGAAGACGGCAAGTGCCAGCATCACGGCGCTGGCGGCGAACAGCGCCGAACGCGTCGCGTCGGCCTGCACGTTGAAGCCGAGAATATCCTTGAAATCGGTCAGGCCGTTGTTGCCGCCGAACCCCATGTCGTTGCGAAAAAAGGCAAGCAGCAGCGCGTAGGTCATCGCCTGGGTGATGATCGAGAGATAAACGCCGGTGACGCGGCTGCGGAAGGCGAACCAGCCAAAGACGAAAGCGAGCAGGCCGGGCACCGCGAGCACCATGAAGCCGGCGAACCAGAAGTGGTCGAAACCGTACCAGAACCAGGGCAGTTCCTTGTAGTTCAGGAACACCATGAAATCGGGCAAGATGGGATTGCCGTAAACGCCGCGCGAACCGATCTGGCGCATCAGATACATGCCCATCGCATAGCCGCCGAGAGCGAAGAAGGCGCCGTGACCGAGCGAGAGGATGCCGCAATAGCCCCAGACCAGGTCAAGTGCCAAGGCGAGCAGCGCATAGCAGAGATATTTGCCGGTGAGCGCAACGATATAGGAAGGGACGTAGAAGGCGCTGGTGGGAGACACCGCAAGGTTGAGCAGCGGCACAAGGACGGCCACCGCCAGCAGGATGAAGATCGTGATGGCGATGCGGCGGTCCGCGCCGGCGGCAAAGAAGCGTCCCGTGATCATGCTTCCACCGCCCTGCCCTTGAGCGCGAACAGGCCGCGCGGGCGCTTCTGGATGAACAGGATGATCAGCACCAGCACGACGATCTTGCCGAGCACCGCGCCCGCATAGGGCTCGAGGAACTTGTTGACGATGCCGAGCGAGAAGGCGCCGACCAGCGTGCCCCACAGATTGCCGACGCCGCCGAAGACGACGACCATGAAGCTGTCGATGATGTAGCCGCGACCGAGATTGGGCGAGACGTTGTCGATCTGGCTGAGCGCGACGCCGGCAATGCCTGCAATGCCGGAGCCGAGCGCGAAGGTCAGCGCGTCTACCCATGGCGTCCTGATGCCCATCGAGGCGGCCATGCGCCGGTTGGCGGTGACGGCGCGCATCTGCAGGCCCCAGGGCGTGCGCTTCATCACGTAGAGCAGGATGCCGAAGACAGCGAGCGCGAAAACCAGGATCCACAGCCGGTTCCAGGTGATCGCCAACTGGCCGAGATTGAACGAGCCCGACATCCAGGATGGGTTGCCGACCTCCTGGTTGGTCGGCCCGAAGATCGAGCGCACGGCCTGTTGCAGGATCAGCGAGACGCCCCATGTCGCCAGCAGCGTTTCAAGCGGCCGGCCATAGAGGAAACGGATGACGCCGCGCTCGATGATCAGGCCAACCAGGGCCGCAACGAGGAAGGCGAGCGGCAGCGCAATGACCAGCGACCAGTCGAACAGGCCGGGAAAGGAGGTGCGGATCACCTGCTGGACGACGAAGGTCGTGTAGGCGCCGAGCATGACCATCTCGCCATGCGCCATGTTGATGACGCCCATGACGCCGAAGGTGATGGCAAGGCCGATTGCCGCCAGCAGCAGCACCGAGCCCAGCGAGATGCCGTACCAGATGTTCTGCCCGGCATCCCAGAAGGCCAGCGTCGAATTGATGTTGGCGATTGCGGTCGTCGCCGCTTGCTTGACCGCGTCGGTGGAATTCGCCTCGACCGAGGTGAGCAGGGAAACCGCATCGCGGTCGCCACGCGCGCCGATCAGGGCAATTGCAGCGAGCTTGTCGGCTTCAGGCCGGTCGGAGACCAGAACGGAGGCGGCACGAGCCTGTTCGAGCAGCGCCTTGACGCTGGCCACGGTCTCACTGGCGATTGCCGTGTCGAGCGGTCCGATGTTTGCGGCGTCGGGCGTCTTGAACATGGTGTCTGCGGCGGCAACACGCACGGCCGGGTCCTTGGCGCCGAGCGTCAGCGTGCCCAACGCATCGCGTATGACGCGACGCAGCGTGTTGTTGACCTTGATCTTGGTGATGCCGTCCTTGGCCGCCTCGCCCGACGCCTCGCCGCTCAACGGGTCGGAAAGCTGGACGCTTTCGCCCGCTTCCTTGCCGACAAACACAAGGGAATCAGCCTTGCGGACATACAGGTTGCCGTCGGCAAGTGCCGCAAGCGGCCGCTCTACCGCCGGATCGCCGGCGGCCGCCAGTTCGTGGACGACGGCCCCGATCTCGGAAAAGCCCTTGGCCGTGGCGAATTTGGCGATGATGCCGCGCAGATCGGCTTCGCCGGCGCCGGAGGACGACAGCGTCGCCAGCAGGAACAACAGCATCAAACCCGTGCGGATCAAGATCATCGGTCTCTGGTAACCCCTGAAGGTTGAAGTGGGCGTGGGGGGGGGGGGGGGGGGCCCCCCGCCCCCCCCCCCGCGGGGGGGGGGGGGGGGGGGGGGGAGGGGGGCGAGACGGGGGGGGGGGGGGGGGGGGGGGGGGGGGGGGGGGGGGGGGGGGTGGAGTTGGGGGGGGGGGGCGGGGAGGGGGGCGG
>NZ_JBVVQM010000016.1:34943-141352 GCF_055811155.1 Mesorhizobium sp. WSM4822
CCCCTCACTAACAAACCCAACACCCGCGGCGTTATTTACCTGTTCGTTCTGTTTCACCCCCTTTGTTTTTGGGGGGGGGGGGGGGGGGGGGCCGCCCGCCCGCCCCCCCCGCGCGCGGTCATGGGCATGGACCTGAAGGTCCAGCCCGGGGAGGATCAGTTCGTGCCCTTGCCGCCGCACTTGCCGGTGGCAACATTGAAGTTGCCGCAGGACAGAGGCGCGCGCCAATCGGAGATCAGGTCCTTGGAATCAGGCAGATAGTCGGACCACTCGTCACCCATCACCAGGCCCGGCGTGCGCGACACGGTTTCGAACTGGCCGTCGGCCTGGATTTCGCCGATCAGCACCGGCTTGGTGATGTGGTGGTTCGGCATCATCGTCGAATAGCCGCCGGTCAGGTTCGGCACCGACACGCCGATCATGGCGTCGATGACCTTGTCCGGATCGGTGGTGCCGGCCTTCTCGACCGCCTTCACCCACATGTTGAAGCCGATATAATGGGCTTCCATCGGATCGTTGGTGGTGCGCTTGTCGTTCTTGATGAACTTGTGCCAGTCGGCGATGAACTTCTTGTTCTCGGGCGTGTCGACGCTCTCGAAATAATTCCAGGCGGCGAGATGGCCGACCAGCGGCGCGGTGTCGAGACCGGCTAGCTCTTCCTCGCCGACCGAGAAGGCCATGACCGGGATGTCCTCGGCCTTGATGCCCTGGTTGCCGAGTTCCTTGTAGAACGGCACGTTGGCGTCGCCGTTGACGGTCGAGACGACGGCGGTCTTCTTGCCGGCCGAACCGAACTTCTTGATCGCCGAAACTTCGGTCTGCCAGTCGGAGAAGCCGAACGGCGTGTAATTGACCATGATGTCTTCAGCCGCCACGCCCTTGGCCTTCAGATAGGCCTCGAGGATCTTGTTGGTGGTGCGCGGATAGACGTAGTCGGTGCCTTCCAGCACCCAGCGCTTCACCGAACCACCGTCCTCGCTCATCAGATAGTCGACAGCCGGGATGGCCTGCTGGTTCGGCGCCGCACCGGTGTAGAACACGTTGCGCTCGCTTTCCTCGCCCTCATACTGGACGGGGTAGAACAGGATATTGTCGAGTTCCGAGAACACCGGCAGCACCGATTTGCGCGACACCGAGGTCCAGCAGCCGAACACCGCCGCGACCTTGTCCTTGGAGATCAGTTCGCGCGCTTTTTCGGCAAACAGCGGCCAGTTGGAAGCCGGATCGACGACGACCGCCTCGAGCTTCTTGCCGAGCAGACCACCCTTGGCGTTCTGCTCGTCGATGAGCATCAGCATGGCGTCCTTCAGCGTCGTCTCCGAAATCGCCATGGTCCCCGACAGCGAATGGAGAATGCCGACCTTGATCGTGTCGTCGGCGGCCTTGACCGGAGCGGACGTCAACAGGCCGGCGGCGACCACACCAGCCGAAAACATTTTTGTTATTGTCGAGAAATTACCCCTCATATTACAGACTCCCAAGCTAGTTGATTGCACCGCAACACTACAAAGCAACCCCCATGCCAACCGCTCTGGCAATCCCGAAAGGGCACAAATAAATTATAGATATCAGCACCTTGGAATATAGGGCTTACAAAACAAAGAGAGGTGGCCAGAAATCGATTGAGGGAATTTTGCGCAGCTTGCGCAGCCTCTGCCTATTTTTCGATCATTTACCAAATCTGCCTAGATTTTGAACTCACCCGTGCCTCAGGCGACCGATGTTGCGGCGCGGTGCAAAAATAGGGCAAGCTCGCTCTTAAGCGAGCGACGTCATGGTTTCAGGTATTTCACGTATTTTGATCGGCATACTGCTTCTGGCTGCAGCAACCGTGGCCGCGCGAGCCGATTTCAGCGACGGCAAGATGCCTGACGGCGCCTATCATTGCGAAGTGTACCTGCTTGGCATGTTCCTCAGCCTCGGCGACATCACCATCAAGGGGAACGTCTACAGCGGCCCCGTCTACGCCAGCCTCGGCGTCTTCGGCACCGCGCGGCAGGGCTACAACTACCAAATGGACGCAAACGGCGTGATCTCGTGGCTGGGGCCGCTGGGCGGATATACCGCCGGCGGCAATTCACTGTCGCTGACCCAGGCGACGCTGGACGGCGAAACCGTGCCCTCCTTCGACATCATCATGAAGCAGCCCGACGGCGCCTTCACCGCCTCGACCTGCACCAAGCAGTGAGGCGGCAAGAAAAAGGCGCGGAACCTTGCGGGTCCGCGCCAGCAGTCCGTCGGGAGGATGTGACTAGATCGTCTTGGCCGACATCTGCGCCGCGATGTAGTCGGCCTGGCGGATCGCGAGCGACACGATCGTCAGGGTCGGGTTTTCGGCGGCACCGGTGGTGAACTGGCTGCCATCGGACACGAACAGGTTCTTGATGTCGTGCGCCTGGCCGTGCTTGTTGACGACGCCGTCTTCCGCTTTCTTGCTCATCCGGTTGGTGCCGAGATTGTGGGTCGACGGATAGGGTGGCGTCGGGAAGATGCGGGTGGCGCCGACCGCATCGTAGAGTGCCGTAGCCTGCTTGTAGGCGTGGTTGCGCATCGCGGTGTCGTTCGGATGGTCGTCGAAATGCACGTCGGCGATCGGCATGCCGTGCGCGTCCTTCTCGTCGGCATGCAGCGTGATGCGGTTCTCCGCGCGCGGCATGTCCTCACCGACGATCCAAAGGCCGGCCATGTGGTCGTAGTGATCGAGTGCTGTGGTGAACGAGCGCCCCCATGCGCCCGGATCAAGAAACGCTGCCATGAACGGCAGGCCGAGCGACAGCGTCTCGAACTCGTAGCCACCAACGAAACCGCGCGATGGATCATGCCGCGCCTCGTCGCGGATGATGCCGGCCATGGTCGTGCCGCGATGCATGTGCACCGGTCTGTCGAAGATGGCATAGACCGAGCCGGTGGTGTGACGCATGTAGTTCTTGCCGACCTGGCCCGACGAGTTGGCAAGCCCATCGGGGAATTTCCCCGACGCCGAATTGAGCAGCAGCCGCGGGCTCTCGATCGAATTGCCGGCAACCGCGACGATGCGCGCCTTCTGCTCCTGCAGCTTGCCGTCTTTGTCGGCGTAGACAACGCCGGTCACCTTTCCGCTGGCGTCATGGTTGATCTTGATCGCCATGGCATTCGGCCTGACTTCGAGATGGCCTGTCGCCTCTCCCTTGGGTATCTCGGTGTAGAGCGTCGACCATTTGGCGCCCCATTTACAGCCCTGGAAGCAGAAGCCGGTCTGCTGGCAGGACATGCGGTCGTCGCGATCGACCGAGTTGATCGCCATGTTGCCGGTGTGGCATTCCTTGTAGCCGAGCTTGTCGGCGCCGGCCTTCAACACCTTGAAATTGTTGTTGCCCGGCAGCCGCGGCCAGTCATTGGTGCCGGTGACGCCCATCTTGGCTTCAGCCTTGGCATAGTAGGGCTCCATCTCGGCTAGCGTGATCGGCCAATCGAGCAGGTTGGCGCCTTCCAGTTTGCCGTAGGTCGACAGCCCCTTGAACTCATGCTCCTGGAAGCGCAGCGAAGCTCCGGCCCAATGCGTGGTCGAACCGCCGACCGACTTGACGATCCAGGCCGGCAGGTTGGGAAAGTCCTTGGCCACACGCCAGTCGCCCGACGTGGTGCGCTTGTCCGTCCAGGCGAGCTGGCTGAACGAACCCCACTCGTCATTGATGAAGTCTTCGTATTCGTGGCGCGCGCCGGCTTCCAGGATGACGACGTCGACACCCTTCTGGGCGAGTTCGTTGCCGAGCGTGCCGCCGCCGGCGCCCGAGCCGATGATGACGACCACGCCATCGTTGTTCAGATCAAATGAAGCTGCCATGGTTTCCTCCCATGATTTCTGTTTGCGGGTTCAAGAACGACGGGGCTCAGAGCCACTCGATGTCGTCGAAACCGCGCGCGATGTAGCCGCCCTTGGAATAGGACTCGCCCTCGTAACCGAAGATCGGCCACACCTCTTTCTGGTTGTAGAGGCTGACCACGAGGCCACCCCGGATGGCCTGGAAGAACGGCGTCGCCTCGATTTGCTTCAGCACGGCGACGCGCTGGTCCTCCCAGCCAAGGCCGCGGTAGCCGCCGTCACCGGACTTCTTGTCGAGGTCGGCGATGCCATCTTCGAGCATAGTCTTGTAGGCGGCGTCCTTGCCGGCCTGTTCGTCGTGGCCTTTCACGGCAATGGCGTAATATTTGTCCGGAACCTGATCGTGCGGATAGATGTCACGCGCCATCTGGATCAGCGTCGCCATGGTTTCGGGCTTGAGTGCCGATGTCTCCAGTCCCCAGGCATGCTCGGGGCTGATGACGGCGCTGCCTGAAATGACGAGCAGCGCGCCAATGCCGCCGCGTTTAAGAAGCTCTCGACGGGACAGCCCAGGCTTCGCGTCATAGATCGTGACCATTTTATTCCTCCCTGCTTGCTATGTGCGCTCTCTTCAGAACGCCGTTGCTGGCGCGCTGCCCCCGTCAGGGGACGGCTGCGATGTCTCCTATTGGAAGCGACCTCCGCGTTGCAGAACCTCGATCTTGTAGCCGTCGGGATCCTCGATGAAGAAAAAGCGGGCGATCAGCGATCCGTCGCGGTTGAACTCGACGATTTTCTTCGGGTTGAGCCCTAGCGCGCCGAGACGATCATGTTCGCCGTCGAGATCGACGACCGAGACCGCCAGATGGCCGTAGCCGTCGCCGAGCCCGTAAGGCTCCTGCCGATCCTTGTTCACGGTCAGTTCGAGCTCGAACCCTGCCTCGGCATTGCTGAGGTAAATGAGCGTGAATGTCTCGAAATCCAGCCTGTCGGCGACATCGAGCCCGAAGGCGTTTCTGTAGAAATCGACCGATCGGGCTTCGTCGAGAACCCGGATCATACTGTGGATCGCCTTGGCCAAATCAGTCTCCGTTCTGGTGTGGAGGCGATTATGCGCGGCACGGACAAAAGGTGGTGGCAGCCGGTTACCACGCCCGCAGCCGCGAACGGGACGAAAGTCCGATTGCCGGACCGGCAATTTTGCCCGAGAATGCATGTGGGGACAGGTCAAGCAGTATCAAACTGCACGCCCGTCCACCCAAGACCAACAATCATGGGAGGTTTGTCGGATGTGCAGGGTGTTTGCGGGCCAGGATCCCGAAGGCTATCGCCAGATCAACCGGTCGATTCGCATCGACGGCCACTCGACCAGCATCCAGCTCGAAGCGACATTCTGGGCTTTGCTGGACGAAATCGCCGAAAACCAGGATTTGACGACGCCGAAATTCATCTCCAAGCTCTATGACGAAGCCATCGAGATCAACGGCGCCATCCCGAACTTTGCGTCGATGCTGCGCACCACCTGCGCGCTCTATCTGCGGGGCCATCGGCCGGGAATGGATGAGCAGATGGTGCCGAAGCGGGAGGCTGCTTAGCGCATTGCGCTCAGCTGAGTTCTTGCGCGAGCCCGATGAGAAGCCCTCCAGGCCCTCGAATGTAACATAGCCGATACACGTCTTTATACTGGACGACTTCGCCTTCGAGCCGAGCACCGCGATTGCGGAGCCTTTCAAGCGTCCCGTCAATGTCGTCCACGGTGAACATGACGCGGAGGTAGCCCAGGGCGTTAACCGGGGCGTTGCGGTGATCGGCGACGACAGGCGGCGTGAGGAAACGGGACAGTTCGAGCCGGCTGTGGCCGTCCGGCGTCCGCATCATGGCAATCTCGACGCGCTGATCGCCCAGTCCAGTGACACGTCCGGCCCATTCCCCTTCGATCATGGCCCGCCCTTCGAGCTCAAGGCCGAGCTCGCCAAAAAAACCAATCGTCTCTTCGAGGTCATCGACGACGATTCCTATGTTGTCCATCCGTTTGAGCGCCATGTGTTCAGTCTATAAGGCGTCGTCCAGGCCGTAAACTCCTTAGGCTGCTTGCCAGCTGAGCAAGGGCGATAAGGTCCTGATTCATGGCTGATGGCACGATGCTGTTTCTATCGGTCCAGCATCCGGGCAGGTAGGCCGGATGCTTGGCGGGATCGTGGCCCGGCAATTCTATCGTTGCGCAGGGCAGTTCCGAAACAATGGCCCGGCTCGTCCTTGCCGGCAGTCAGGCCGTGCATACGGCTGATGCGCCGACAACGCCCGCCATGCCGTCCCTGGCCTGGCGCCTGAAGGACCAGGAGGTCGCCGACGTCCTGACCTATGTGCGCGCCAGTTGGGGCAACACCGCCCCAGCGGTCGCCTCCGACGATGTGGCAGCCGTGCGCAAGCAATTGCTCCCGTAACTCGGCTAGCTCTCGGCTGCGACAGCGAGCGCCAGACGGCTCATGTCGGTGAAAAGCGCCTGGCGCTCGGAATAGTCGGTCTGTTCGCCGGTCTCGATGTTGTCGACCACGACACACATCGACAGCGCGCGCGCTCCGAAATGCTCCGATATGCGATATAGCGCGCTGGTTTCCATATCCACGGCCAGGGCTCCTTGCGCCCGCGCAACGGCAAAACGGGCGCGCCCCTCCGGGTGATAGAAGATGTCGCTGCACACCGTCAGGCCGGCATGATGGTCGATGCCGAATTCTACCGCCTTGGCCAGTGACGATGCGAGGAGCGCCGGGTCGGGGCCAGCGGGTCCATAAAGGCCGAAAACCTGGCCGCTCTGGGCGCTTTCCGCCTGTGCCGATTGCGAGATGACAAGGCTGCGCAGTTTTGCCTTTGCGGTCAGGCTGCCGCAGGTGCCGGTGCGGATCAACGTCCGGGCGCCATAATGGTCCAGCAATTCATGCGCATAGATCAGAAACGATGAAACGCCGATGCCCGTCGCCTGGATGCTGACGGGTTTGCCGCCAAACAGCCCGGTGAAGCCAAGCGCGCCGCGGCGGCGATTGATGCAGCGCGGCGCTTCCAGGAACGTTTGCGCCATCCACTCGGCGCGCTGCGGGTCACCCGGCAACAAAACCGTGTCGGCGTAGTCGTCCTTGTCCGCTTCGTTGTGCGGCGTCACCAGTTGCTCCCCCTAAGCCTTCCTGCCGTTTCACCCGCAATCATGGCGTTGTCACGGCGTTGTGCAAGGTGGAACATGGGAAGGCTCTAAGACTCCAGCACGTCCTTGACGATCGTCGCCAGTTGCTTGAGCGAAAACGGCTTGGGCAGAAAGCCGAAATGCGCATCTGCCGGGAGGTTTCTGGCGAATGCGTCCTCGGCGTAGCCGGACACGAAGACGAACTTGATGTCCGGCTGGCGCTTGCGCAATTCACCAAGCAGTGTCGGTCCGTCCATTTCCGGCATGACCACGTCGGAAACGACGATATCGACCTTGCCGCCCAGCGCCTCGAACACTTCCAGCGCCTCGACGCCCGACGATGCCTCGTGCACGGTGTAGCCACGCGAGGTCAGCGCCCGCATGCCGCCCATGCGCACGGCATCCTCGTCCTCGACGAGCAGCACCGTGGCCGAGCCCGACAGATCCTTGGCCGGATCGGCGACCTTTGCCGGCGCCGCCGGCGCATCGCCGGGCTCGCCTGCTTTTTTCGCTTCGGCGATGTGACGCGGCAGGAAAATGCGGAAGGTCGAGCCTTTGCCGACTTCGGAATCGCAAAAGATGAAGCCGCCGGTCTGCTTGATGATGCCGTAGACCATCGACAGGCCAAGGCCGGTGCCCTTGCCGACTTCCTTGGTGGTGAAGAAAGGCTCGAAAATCTTCTTCAGCACGTCGGGCGCGATGCCGCTGCCGGTGTCCTCGACTTCGACCACGACATAGTCCGCCGGGGCGAGTTCGCGGTAGGAAAAGGCCTTGCACTCCTCGGCGGTCACATTGCGGGTGCGCACGGTGAGATCGCCGCCCGCCGGCATTGCGTCGCGCGCGTTGACCGCAAGGTTGACGACCACCTGCTCGAACTGCCCGATATCGACCTTGACCGGCCACAGGTCGCGGCCATGATCAACCTTCAGCTTGATGTCGTTGCCGACAAGGCGGGCGAGCAGCATCCTGAGATCGGCGAGCACGTCGGTCAGGTTGAGCACTTCCGGCCGCAATGTCTGCTTGCGCGAGAAGGCCAGAAGCTGCCGCACCAGCGAAGCCGCCCGGTTGGCGTTCTGCTTGATGTTCATGATGTCGGGGAAGGAGGGGTCCGACGGACGGTGATTGGTCAACAAAAGGTCGGACGCCATGATGATGGCGGTCAGCACATTGTTGAAATCATGCGCGATGCCGCCGGCAAGCTGGCCGACCGCCTGCATCTTCTGGCTCTGCGCCATCTGCCCTTCGAGCGCCTTCTGCTCCGTCGTCTCGACGGCGTAGACGATGGCCGACTCCTCGGCGCCCTCGCCACCCGTGCCGTCGGCGACGGCGTTGACGTAGAAGCGGATGTGCCGTTCGTCGTTGCCCGGCAAAAGCGTGTCGATCGGCTCGATATCGGCCTGCCGCTGCTGCGCTTTCTCGAAGGCAGCCGCGAAGGCCGGTCGGTCGCGTTCGTGGATCACCGTGTCAAGCCTTACGCGACGGTCAACGGCGTCGCGATCGACGACAGACGAAAACAGCGACAGAAACGGCGCATTGGTGCGCAGGATGCGCCCATTGTGGTCGACGCCGGCGATCGCCATCGGTGTCGAGTTGAAGAAGCGGGTGAAGCGCACTTCCGAAGCCCGCAAATCGGCAGAGGCATCCTCGCCTTGCGTGCGGTTGAGCACGATCGTGCGTGTCGGCCCGTTCAATCCTTCGCGGCTGGCCGAAACACGGTGCATGAAGCGCACGGGCAGCGCTTCGCCCGTCGTGGTCGTCAGGTCGAGATCTATCACCGCGTTGCGTGTGGTGCCGGGATCGGCTTTGACCGAGCGGACCAGCGCCATGCCGTCGCCGGCCACGATCTCCGACAGAGACACGGCGCCGGGCGTGAAGCTGGTGAGGTCGATGCCCAGCCATTCGGCGAGCGTGGCGTTGATATAGGTGACGCGGCCCTCCTGGTCGGCCGAAAAGAAGCCGGCCGGCGCGTGGTCGAGGTGATCGATCGCCTTCTGCAGGTCGAGGAAGAAGCGCTCCTGCTCGGCCCGCTCCTGCGAGATGTCGGCAAGCTGCCAGGCCAGCATCGGCAGCCGCTGGCCTGGAACGCTGAAGGCGCGGGCGCGGGCCCGGTACCAGCGGGCGCCAGGCTCGGCACCGGGCCGAATGGACTGTGCGAGCCTAAACTCGCCGTCGCCCGACTGGCCGTCGCGCAGGCCGGACGCCAGGCGATAGATCGTCACCGAGGCTTCGGGGACATCCGAGAGCAATCCCTCGACGGTCTTCAGGTCGGCAGCGGACGATGCTCCGGTCATATCCGCATAGGCGCGATTGGCGTAGACGACGCGGCCCTTGGTGTCGGTGACGAGAAGCCCCTGCGACATCGAATCGACGAAGGATTTCGACAGTTCGTCGCCTGTCGAGCGTGGCGTGACCTGCACGAAGCCGATCGCCGTCGCGAACAGGAAGCCGACGCCGATCATCGCCAGCACGCCGAGCATGCCGAGCAGGAAAGGATCGCCGAGGCGCTCGCGGAAAAGCCCGAAGACGATCGCCGCCCCCGTCAGAACGACGATGAAAATGATAAGCCGGGTGACCGCGCCGGGTCGCGTATTCTGGTCGACGATCGGTACCGGATAGAAATCGCCGCGCGCTTCCTTGGCCATGTGCCCCCTGCTCGTGAATTCCGGTGTTCCGACACCCGCCCCTAGCGGGTTGAATCACATTCTCCTAGTCCGGAAAAGGCCTGGGCGGCAAATGTCGGATAAAAATGATGTCTTCCGGGCTTCGGAGTTTTTCTAGCTGTTCACCGGCGTGAAACGCAACTTGCGGTGGCCCGCTGCAACGGTCTAGTGTCTCGTCACTTCCAAGGGCGATCAGGGGAACCCAATGCAATGGCTCGATAGCGTGGCAGGTCCCGGTTATGCCGCAGCATTGCTGTGGACGTTTGCAGCGCTTGTCCTGCTGGTCATCGTTCTCGTCATCATCAAGCTGGTGCGCAACCTGACATTCGGAACCTTCGTCGCCGGTGGCCGGAACCGCAAGACGCGACTGGCCGTCATGGATGCCACCGCCGTCGACAGCCATCGCAGGTTGGTGCTGATACGCCGTGACGATATCGAGCACCTGCTTCTGATCGGCGGCCCGACTGACGTCGTCGTCGAGCGCGATATCCGACTTTCGGCGCTACGCCGGCCGGCATTGACTGGAGACGGTGGCTTGCAGCCGGTCCCGGCCACCGCGGCCCCGGCAGCAACAAGGCCACGTCCGCTGCAACCCGCTCCGCCGCCGGCGAGACAGGCACCCGCTCCACAGCCGGTGAACACGACGCCCGCCCGCCCGCGTCCAACAGCGCCGCCGGCACCTGCACCGAAGCCGGCAACGCAAAGCTATCAGCCGACCAATGTCACGCCGTTGCCGGCCTACGGCTCCGCCAATGCCAACACCGCCCGGCACGCCCCGCCACCACCGCAGCCGGTGCAAGACAGCATCGACGACACGCTGATGAGGGAGCTCGAAGTGTCGCTGGACCAGCCCCGTTCGGGCGGCCCCGTGGGCAAGCCGGCGGCGCCGCAGTCGCTCGACGACGAGATGACCAAGCTTCTCGGCGAACTCTCCAGTCAGAAGAGATGAGCGACCGCCGGGTCGCTATCCCGCGAAACATCGCCGCCGGTCCGCTGCCGAACCACCTCGTCCAAGCGCAAAATATCAAGGGTTTGCGGCCTTCGCGCGCCTCAGAGCGGTGGAGCCGCACCAATAGAAATGGCCGGAAAACCGGCCATTTTCAGGATCGAGTTCGTTCGGGACAGCCGGCCGTGCGCCGCCGGCCTTGACCTTCAGTCGTCGCGATAGACTTTTTCGCGGCGCTCATGCCGCTCCTGCGCTTCGATCGACAATGTCGCGATCGGACGCGCATCGAGCCGCTTCAGCGCGATCGGCTCGCCGGTCTCTTCGCAATAGCCGTAAGTGCCTTCGTCGATGCGCTGCAGGGCGGAGTCGATCTTTGCAATGAGCTTGCGCTGACGGTCACGGGCCCTGAGTTCGATGGCACGGTCGGTTTCCGAAGAGGCGCGATCGGCCAGATCGGGGTGGTTGGCGTTTTCTTGCTGCAGGATTTCCAGTGTTTCGCGCGCTTCGCGCAATATGTCATTCTTCCAGGTGACGAGCTTTGAGCGGAAGTAGGATTTCTGCCGCTCGTTCATGAACGGCTCGTCTTCGGAGGGTACGTAATCGGCGGTAACGATGTCGTTCATTCGACTCACCCAAACTGCCCCAAATTTGGCGCCTATATATTCGTCGTCCGACGCCTGCACAAGCGCAATCGGCCGCTGTTTCACGCAATTGTTAAAGTACCCCGCCACGGGTCTTTGCAGCCGCGTACGGTCGCTTCGGTACAAACTCCGCCGAGACACTTTGGATCCGGTGGCACATGCTTTCCGAGATCGGCCGTGATCCCGGGGCGATACGCAAGCGCCTTTGCAGCAAGCAGCATTGGGTGATTCGCTGTGTTTGAAGAGCACGGGCATTGTGCGCAACGCCGTTCTCGTGGCTAATCCCGGGAGGCTTCGGCATTCGGAGGTTGGGTGAGCAGGCTTTATCTGTTGCGACATGCAAAGGCTGGCTGGGCACTGCCCGGCATGCGGGATTTCGATCGCCCGCTCGACGCGTCCGGCCGTTCCGATGCCGAAATGATGGGCGCCGCCATGCGCTCCCGCCTCTATGTTCCGGACCGCACACTCTGCTCCAATGCCAAACGCGCCAAGGAGACGCTGGAAGGCCTGGCCGGCCAGACCGACACTGGCCGGGTCCTGTTCTTCGACGCGCTCTACAGCGCGGACGCGGCCGGTTACCTCCACCTTATCCGCGACAATGGCGGATCGGGCTCATTGCTGGTCATTGGCCACAACCCGATGATGGAAGACCTCACCATGGCAGTTTCGGGCGACGGCGACGAAACCGCGCGGGCCACGCTGAACCACGGGTTTCCGACCGCGGGCCTGGCGGTCGTCCGCTTCGACGGCGATCTTGCCAGCGCCGCCCAAGGCGCCGGCTATCTCGAAGCGTTCCTGACGCCGGCCGATCTCTGAAGCCATTTCAAAGCCTGGTTGTAGAGCCTATATCGGGCGGACCGAAGTCCGAGAGAGCATATTTTGGCATCATCGCTGACCACCTTCACCGACGAGGCGAGGATTGCCCTCGACACGCTGTCAGGCCGCGCCACCGGGCTTTTTTCCCCATCGCTGCGCCTCGGCGTGACCGGATTGTCCCGCGCCGGCAAGACGGTGTTCATATCGGCCCTTGTCCACAATTTGATCCATGGCGGGCGCCTGCCGCTGTTCGAGGCGCAGAAATCGGGGCGCATCGCCCGCGCCTTCCTCGAGCAGCAGCCCGACGACGCGGTGCCGCGTTTCCAGTACGAGGACCACATCGCCGCCCTGGTCAACGATCGTGCCTGGCCCGATTCGACGCGCGCCATTTCGGAACTGCGGCTGACCATCGAATATGAATCGGCTTCCGGCTGGAGCCGCATGTTTTCTTCAGGCAGACTGTCGGTCGATATCGTCGATTATCCCGGCGAATGGCTGCTCGATCTACCCCTGCTCGGCAAATCCTTCGCCGATTTTTCGCACGAAGCCTTTGAAATGGCCGTTCTGCCGGTGCGCGAGGACCTGTCGCAGGCCTGGCGGGCGCTGTCGGCTGGGATCGATCCGGACGCCGATGCCGACGAGATGACGGCGCGCCGCCTGGCCGAAAGCTTCGCCGCCTATCTGAAGGCCTGCAAGCTCGACGAGCGGGCGCTTTCGACCTTGCCGCCCGGCCGTTTCCTGATGCCGGGCGATCTCGAAGGCTCGCCGGCACTGACTTTCGCGCCTCTGGCCGGGATCGGCGACAGGCGTCCGCGCGCAGGGTCGCTGCACGCCATGATGGACCGGCGCTACGAGGCCTACAAGACCCATGTCGTCAAACCCTTCTTCCGCGAACACATCACCCGCCTCGATCGCCAGATCGTGCTGATCGACGCCATGCAGGCACTGAACGCCGGCCCCGGCGCCATGGCCGACCTGGAACGCGCGGTAACCGAGATCCTCAGCTGTTTCCGACCCGGCCGGGGCAGCTTCCTCACCGACCTGTTCTCGCGGCGCATCGACCGCATCCTGGTTGCCGCGACCAAAGCCGACCATCTGCATCACGAAAGCCATGACGGCCTGCAGTCGATCGTGCGGCGGCTTGCCGACCGCGCCGTGGCACGGGCGAATTTCACCGGCGCCGACGTCGATGTGGTCGCCATGGCGGCGGTGCGCGCGACGCGCGAAGGCACCGTCAAGCAAGGCCGAGAGACGTTGCCAGTCATTATCGGCACGCCGATCGCCGGCGAGAAGATCAACGGCGAAACCTTCAATGGAAAAACTGAAACAGCCATATTTCCTGGTGATTTACCGGAGAAAATTGATGCGGTTTTTGATCTTTCGGGAGCCGATCACAAGCAGGATGCCGCGGACCCTGCAATCCGCTTCGTCCGTTTCCGTCCCCCAAAGCTAGAACGCACGGCCGAAGGTATCACCCTGTCGCTGCCGCATATCAGGCTCGACCGTGCCTTGCAGTTCCTGATTGGAGATCATTTGGCATGATCGCGCCCCGCAAGCCGGCGGCATTCCGCATCGAGCCGGAAGCCACATCAAGACAAACGCACCCAGAACCGCGCCCCCAGGCCGATGCCCAGCGCAAACCGCGCGCGATGAAGACCGATGTCGCGATGGTCCTCCCGGCGGAAATCGATGTCTTCGACGATCCCGACATCATTGCCGCGGAGCCGCCACCGGCCATCGCGCCCAGGAAACGCTCGCTGCTCGGCAGCATCTTCTTCGGCGCCTTTGGCGTGCTGGTTTCGCTGGCTGTCGGCTTGTGGACCGACCAGCTCATACGCGACCTCTTTGCGCGCGCCGAATCGCTGGGCTGGCTGGCCGCCGGCATGGCTGCCATCGCCGTGCTGGCGCTTATGGTGATCCTGATTCGCGAATTCCTGGCGATCGGCCGCCTCGCCGAGGTCGAAAAGCTGCAGAAACGGGCGCTCGACGCAATCGAGCGTGACGATCCCAAGGCGGCACGATCGGTCGTCGACGAGCTGTCGGCCTTTGTCGCGGCCAAACCCGAGACCGCGGCCGGCCGGCGCGCGCTGGCCGAACTGCGCGGCGAAATCATCGACGGCGGCAATCTCGTGCGCCTGGCCGAGGCAGAAATTCTGGGCCCCCTCGATGCCAGGGCGAAGGTGATGATCCTCGAGGCCGCCAAACGCGTTTCGCTGGTGACGGCGGTCAGTCCACGCGCACTGGTCGATGTCGCCTATGTCGTATTCGAGGCCGGGCGGCTCATTCGCCGCCTGTCGGAGCTCTATGGCGGACGGCCCGGAACGCTGGGTTTCTTTCGCCTGGTGCGCAGCGTGCTGGCGCATCTGGCGGTTACCGGCTCGATCGCGGTCGGTGACAGTTTCGTCCAGCAGATCGTCGGCCACGGCCTGGCCGCGCGCCTTTCGGCCAAGCTTGGCGAGGGCGTCGTCAACGGCATGATGACGGCGCGCATCGGCATCGCCGCGATGGAGACGGCGCGACCCCTGCCCTTCAGCGCCGCCAAGCGTCCCGGATTGGGCGACTTCCTCTCGGCACTGACATCGTTCGCAACCAGGAAAGATGGTGAAACGACCCCATCCGGCAAGTGAGACGGGCTGGAGTGTCCGGACATTCGGAATCGTTACCGGACTGCTCTGCGGCGGCCCCTCGGTGACGAAGCATTAACCAATCTTGTTCATGGTCAGACGGGTTCCAAACAGCATCTTTGTTGCCGGGTGTCGTCGATGAAAAGCGTAATTCTATCCAGCGTCCTGCCCTTGGCAACGGTGATTGCGGCAGTCGTCGGCATTGCCGGAGTGACCTCTGCGGCGGAGCCGGACAAGCAGTTCTTCCAGTCCGCTGAAGGCAAGTGGATCGGTCCCGGCGAAATCGTCGCCGGCAAGTACAAAGGCACCAAGTTCAACTGCAGCTTTACCGGCTCGACGCCCGACGGCAAGGTCGGCATGTCGCTCGACGGCGGCTGCCGGGTTGGCATGTTTACCCAGCAGATGTCGGCCAAGATCGAGCGCAAGGGCCGTGAGGGCTACAAGGGCAGCTTCATGGGTGGCGCGACCGGTTCCGGCCTCGACATCATCGGCGGCAACGTGGTCGATCCCCGCAAAGTGGTCTTCACCATCAACCGCAACCAACTGCGCGGCGTCATGCAGGCTCGCATCCCTGACGACAATTCGATGACAGTGACCATTGCCGTGCGCGTCGACGACCAGTTGGTGCCGGTGATCGGCATGAGCTTGAAGCGCGTCGATGCGGTCGAAGTCGGCTCCATCGCGCCGAACTGAAATCGCGCCGAACTGAAAAATCCGAAAAAAAGGCGGCGACCCAACGGTCACCGCCCTCTCCCTTGACCCATCGAATCAGGCGCTTAGGCCTTGATCTCAAATCAGGGCGTTAGCCTTTGATTGTGGCCGTCAGTTCGTCATAGGCCTTGCAGGCGTCGGCCAATGTCGTAGCGCCCTGATACTTGGTTGTCACCGCCTGGACCTTGGCCGTCAGATCAGCCGCTTTGGACGGGTCCTTGGTAATCGCTTCCTGCAGCGCGGTAGCCATGTCCTGCGCCTTCTTGGTCGCGATTTCCGCCGTGCACTCGGGCGCCTTCGAGCAAGCCGAACCGGCAAGCACCGCCAGGCCGACGGCAACAAACAAAAACTTCTTCATGTCAGTCATCTCCTCAAAAAGGGCGCGACTTGATCGTCGATCACCCTCCAATGGCCGAAGCCGAGCGTCCTTAGCCTTCGATTGCGGCAAGATGCAACGTGTTCCCGGCCTCAACTTGTGTATCGCGCCTGCAACATCGGCGGCGGCCCGGATTCAGGCTATTTTATCAGCGGCAGCAAAGTTCAGCTGCGTGGCTGCAGCAGCGCCAAGACGGCGGTCGATGCGGCAAGGACAGCGGTCAGAGTCAAAGGCCCGGTCGCGCCATAGGTGTCCACGACATAGCCGCCGACAACCGCGCCGATGGTGATGGCAATTTGGAAAGAGGTGACCATCAGGCTGCCCGCTGCCTCCAGCGCATCAGGCGCCGCGCGCGACATATTGGTCGGCAGCACCACCGGCGCCATGCCAAAGGCGAAACCCCACAGCGTAACGAAGCCGAAGGCAACGCCCATATGCGAGCCCCAAAGCACCAAAGTAAGTGCCGCAACCGCCATCAACGCCGCGGTGACTGCGAGGGCCATGTGGATGTTGGTGTCGGCCATGCGGCCGCCGGCAACATTACCGATCACGGCAGCGATGCCAAACCCGAGCAGAGCCAGGGCAATCGGTCCGGTTGTAAGGAGTGTCACCTGTTCGAGGAAGGGACGCACATAGACCGAGCCGGCAAAATGCCCCGTCATCAGCAAAACAATGGCCAGCATGCCGAGTTGGATGCCGCGCCGCCGGGTCAGCCGAAATACATCTGCAAGGCTGTTGCTTGCCGTTGCAGGCAAGGTCGGCAGGCTGAGAAACTGCAGCAGCATGGCAAGCGCGGCCAGCCCCGCCGTCATGGCCATGGCACTGCGCCACCCTATCCAGTCACTGATCAACGCGCCCATAGACGGTGCGGCAATGGTGGCAAGCGAGACGCCGAGGGTGACGATCGCCATGCCCCGACCTGTCGCATTGGCGCCAACCAGCCTCGCCACGACGGCGACCGAAAGTGCCCAGAAAGCGCTGAGAGCGATGCCCAGCCCGGCCCGGCCCAACAGCAACAGCCAGAAATCGGTCGCCAGCGCCGCCAGGATATTGGAACCGACCGCAAGAGCGCTGAGACCAACCAGCACCGCCTTGCGGTTCAAGCGGCCGATGAGAACATTGCTCAACATGGCCGTCACGGCGCCGACGGAAGCGGTGGCGGTGACGACCTGGCCGGCCGTCCCCTCGCTGATGCCGAGATCGCGTGCCATTGGCGTCAGCAGACCTGCGGGCAGGAATTCGGCCGACACCAGGGCAAAGCTGGTGGCCGCCAATGAAATGACCGCGAACCAGGTGGCTGAACTCCACGCGGCTGGTGCATCGGCATCAAGGCCAATCGCGGCGTCTTCAAGCTGTAATGTTGTGTCAGTCACGGAAAGATCTCCAAAGTTTGGAGGTCTTAAATAGGCGAGTCCGCTCGGATGATATGTATCTTAGAATCCGAAATTCATATCCATTCGTCCGGGAATTGTGCGGCGCACAACGCCCGGCGAGACATTGGTGATGCGCTTGAACGCGCGCGCGAAGGATGCCTCGGAATCATAGCCCAAACGGGTAGCGACTTCGGCAACCGACAAGCCGTTTTGGCCCAGCAATTCGCGGGCAAGCTGCATACGCAGGCGGGCGAGATAGTGTGCGGCACCCTCCCCCAATACCGCACTGAAACGCTCGGCGAAAATCGAACGCGATTGGCCTGCCACGCCGGCCAGGCTTCCCAGCGTCCAGTTGTGGCCGGGGCTGCGGTGCATGGCCGCCAAAGCGCGGCCTATATGGGGGTCGCGGATGGCTGCGAGCCAACCGGTGGTCGAGGCTCCGTTGCAATTGACCCAGCAGCGTATGAGCCGGGCCGTCAGCAAGTCGGCCATACGCGACAGAATCGTGGCGCTGCCCATCTGCGGTTGCGAGGCCTCCACCGTCATGGCCGCCAGCAAAGGACCGACGACCGGGTCATTGCCGGCCACGTCGCAACCCTTGATGACAGGCGGCATCAACGTGATCAATGGGTTGAGCGCATAGGAGTCCAAGGCCATGGAGCCGCAGAAAAGGGTGCTCGTCGCGCCCGTTCCTTGCCGTACCACTTCGCAGACGTTGCCCCCCAACTTGATCACCTGGCAACCTTCGAGCGAGTCCCCTGCAACGTCCGGTGCGCTCGCCAGCCGATGGGCGATGCCTTGCGGCAGCAGCACCAGATCGCCATCGCGCAACTCCTGCCAGCCTTGCGATTCAGTATGAATCCAGCACGGGCCCTGGCCGACAAAGTGAAACCGAAGCAGCTGTTGTTGCGGAAAGTCTATGCTCCATGGGTGCCGGAGCTCGCAGCGGCCATAGTTGACACCACTCAAGCGAAAGTCTTGTAAAACTTCGCTGAGCGCATCCATCGGGATATGTGGCGTCGAAGACGGCCGGGACGAATAGTCAGGCATATACGTGATATAGATGCCGAACGTCCGGCAGGCAAGCGGGGACCGTTGTTCCACCAGGGGAATCGCTGCAACTGCACCCTACCCTTCCCGGCAGATTTCTCGCCTTGCCTCCCACTCCAACTGCATGCAAGGAGTTTCTGCTAGACACAGGGACAAGAGGCATGGCGGCGGAAGCATCGGGCAGCGATCTGATTCAGGTGGTGGCACTGCTTGCTGCCGGCGTCGTTGCCGTTCCGATCTTCAAGCGCATGGGCCTTGGCTCGATCCTCGGCTATCTGGCCGCCGGCGTGGTGATCGGTCCGTTCGGCCTCGGCGTCTTTTCCGAATCGGAAGCCATTCTTCATGTCGCCGAGCTCGGTGTGGTGATGTTCCTGTTCATCATCGGGCTGGAAATGCAGCCGTCGCGGCTGTGGGGCCTGCGCCGTGAGATCTTCGGCCTCGGTGCGCTGCAGGTCGGCGTCTGCGCGCTTCTGCTGACCGGTGTCGGCATGGCTGGAGGGTTTCCGATCGCGCAATCCTTCGTCGCCGGCGCCGGCTTCGTGCTGACCTCGACGGCGATCGTCATGCAACTCCTGGAGGAACGCGGTGAAATCGCCGCACCGAAAGGCCAGCGCATCGTATCGGTGCTGCTGCTTGAGGATCTGGCCATCGTGCCGTTGCTGGCGCTGATCGCGTTCCTGGCGCCCGGTGGAGCCGACACCAGCCTGTCGGAGCGGCTGACCGAGGTCGGCATCGGCCTCGCCGCGATCGTCGGCCTGGTGGTGGCCGGCCGCTATCTGCTCAACCCGTTCTTCCGCATCCTGGCGGATGCCCGTGCCCGCGAGGTGATGACGGCCGCGGCACTTCTGGTCGTCCTTGGGTCAGCCCTCGCCATGCAACTCAGCGGCCTGTCGATGGCGATGGGTGCCTTCCTGGCCGGCGTGCTTTTGTCCGAATCGACCTTCCGCCACCAACTCGAAGCCGACATCGAACCCTTCCGCGGCATCCTGCTCGGTCTGTTCTTTCTCGCGGTGGGCATGTCGCTCGACCTGCATGTGGTCGCGGCGAACTGGCGGCTGATCGCCGTCTATGTCGTCGCTTACATGGTGATGAAGGCGTTCGGCATCTACATCGTCGCCCGTATCCTGAAGTCAGGCCACCGCGAAGCCCTGGAGCGCGCGGTCTTCATGGCACAAGGCGGCGAATTCGCCTTTGTCCTTTACTCGGCGGCCGCGGCGGTCGGCATCATCGATGGCCAGGCCAACGCGACGCTGACGGCGATCGTCATCATCTCCATGGTGCTGACGCCGCTGGCCATCATCGCCTTGCGCTATCTGACGCCGCGTGACGAGCAGTCGCTCGACGGGGTCGATGTCGCCGATGGCCTGACCGGCAGCGTGCTGGTCATTGGTTTCGGCCGCTTCGGCCAGATCGCGAGCCAGCCGCTGCTGTTGCGCGGCATCGACGTCTCGATCATCGACAATGACGTCGAAATGATCCAGGCGGCGGCCGATTTCGGCTTCAAGGTCTATTATGGCGACGGCACGCGACTGGACATCCTGCATGCCGCCGGCGCCGGCCGTGCGCGTGCCGTGCTGATCTGCGTCGACAAGGCCGATGTGGCTGTTCGCATCGCGGAGCTCATCAAGGCTGAGTTTCCTTTGCTCACCGTGCTGGCCCGCGCTTTCGATCGTGGTACCGCGCTGCAGCTCATTCGCGCCGGCGTCGACTACCAGCTGCGCGAAACCTTCGAATCCGCACTTGTTTTCGGCGGCTCGGCCCTGGAATCGCTGGGCGTCGATCCCGAAGACGTGGCTGAAACGATCGAAGACGTCAGGCGCCGCGACACCGATCGCTTCGAAACCCAGCTTGCCGAAGGCATTCGCGCCGGACAGCGCTTCCTGAGAGGCAATATCGGTACGCCGATTCCGACACCGCTCTCCACGCCGCGCCGGCCTGGTCAGGCACTCAATGAAGAAACCGCGGGTGTGCTGCACAAGTCCGAACCCGCCGATTGAGCAAGGAATTAGGCATGGAATTGGACAGCAGGGCCCTGTCGGTCACCAAATTCTGGCGCGATGCCGGCGAGGATGCCTGGTTCGAGAAGAACGAGGCATTCGATGCCGAGTTCCGCGACCGCTTTCTCGGCCTGCACTACGCCGCCGCGCGGCGTGAATGCGACGACTGGCTGGAACATGCCGAAGGCGCGCTGGCGCTGATGATCCTGCTCGACCAGTTTCCGCGGAACTGTTTTCGCGGCACCGGCCATATGTACGCGACCGATCCGCTCGCCAGATATTTCGCGGAGAGGGCGGTCGCGGCTGGCCATGACCTGGCACTCGAGGAAAGACTCCGTGTTTTCCTTTATCTGCCGTACGAGCATTCGGAACTGCTGGCCGACCAGGACATTTCGGTCGAGCTGACGCAGGCCAGGGCCGAGCCCTACCTGAAATACGCTGTCGAACACCGCGATATCATTCAGAATTTCGGCCGTTTTCCGCACCGAAACAAGATGCTTGGTCGCGAAACCACGGTGCAGGAGCAGGCGTTCCTGGATGGTGGCGGCTTCTCCGGTTAAAGACCCCGCTCCAAGGTGTGTTGAGATTCAGGTCAGGCCGAGTCGAAAACGGTGGGTTCCGAGAACCGGAGCGGAGCGTACATTTGGGTACGTGAGCACCGGAAGCGCAGGAACTCGCCGTTTGCAGGCCGGCATCACCTGAATATCAACGCACCTAGGCCAACCACCAATCCCGGCCGGAGGACAATCGCTCGATGCCTGAAGTATCGACGGCGACCAGCCGGTCGGTGATGCTGCGACCGCTGACAACCAGGCCGGGCGCGATCTCGGCCAGCGGCGCCAGCACGAAGGCACGCTCCAGCATGCGCGGATGCGGCACCTCCAGCCCGGTCTCGTGGATGACGCGGTCGCCGAACACCAGAATGTCGATGTCGATCAGCCGCGGCCCCCAGCGCTCCTCCCGCACCCGCTTCAGCTTGCGCTCCGCATCGAGGCAGAGGTCGAGCAAGGCACGCGGTGCAAGCACGGTGGAAATCTCGGCGGCCGCATTGAGAAAATCCGGCTGATCGAGCTTGCCCCATGGCGGCGTGCGATAAAGCGAGGAGACGCCGGTGACGCGCGTATCCGCGTCGGCATCCAGCATGCGCAGCGCCGCGCCCATGGATTTCGCCGGATCGCCAAGATTGCCGCCAAGGCTGAGATAAACGGTACTATTCGGGCCAGACAACGGTCACCTCGACATAATCGAGCACGCCGGGCACCGGTGCGTTCGGCTTGCGCACCGTGATCTCGGCTTTCTTAATCTGCGGAAAACGCGCCGTCAGCGCACGGGCCACTTCGAGCGCCAGCGACTCGATCAGAAAACGGCGCTGCCCGGTGATGATCTTCTCAATGACGGTGAATGCAATGCCGTAGTGGACTGTATCCTCGATCGAATCCTCGGCAAGCGCGCGGCCTGGATCGACGGTGAGAACAGCATCGACATAGAAGCGCTGGCCGAGCCTTTCCTCCTCGTCCAGCACGCCGTGCCGGGCAAAGAAAGCGCAGTTCTTCATGCGGATGACATACATCGATCAGTTTCTCGCCTGGTCCGTCCGACGCGCCAGCATAGCATCCGCGAGCGCCAAAGCGTCCACGTTGAATGCGACATCGTGGACGCGAAACAGATCGGCGCCCTGGAGCCTCAATATAACGCTGGTCGCCGCTGTTCCGACCCCTCTGTCGGCGGCATCACGGCCGGTGACCGTGCCGATGAAGCGTTTTCGCGACGTACCGGCCATCAGCGGCAGGCCGAGGGCATGCAATTCCGAAAAGCGTGCCATCAGCTCGAGATTTTCCTCCGCCGTCTCCTTGGCGAATCCGAAACCGGGATCGAGCACGATACGATCGTCGGCGATGCCGTTCTGGCGGGCGATTTCCAGCGACCTTCGCAGGAACGTCAGTTGATCGGCAATCACATCCGGCAGCTTCTGGCGATCCCGCCCGGTATGCATGATGACAAGCCCCGCGCCGGTGTCGGCGGCGACACGCGCAATATCGGGCTCGCGCTGCAAACCCCAGACATCGTTGACGATATGCGCGCCGGCGGCGACCGCCAGCCGCGCCGTGTCGGCACGATAGGTGTCGACCGAAATCAGCACCTCGCTCACGCCCGCCAGCGCTTCGATCACAGGCAGGATGCGGTCCTGTTCCTGGCTGGCCGATACCGCGGCAGCACCTGGGCGCGTCGATTCTCCGCCGACATCGACAACCAGTGCCCCTTCCCCGATCATGCGGCGCGCCTGGGCCAGCGCCTTTTCAGGGGCGTCGAACTGGCCGCCGTCGGAAAAGCTATCGGGCGTGACATTGAGGATGCCGACGACCACGGCCTTGCCGCCAAGGTCGAGATGGCGTCCATGCGCCAAGTGCCATCGCCTGGCCGTCATTGCTCATCGACCATGGAGTTCATCAATCATGTGTGATCCCTGGCGGATCAATTTCATTGCGCCGGCAACGGCCGTAAAGCAAGGTGGTCGAAGAGGCAACATGATGAAACGATCCATGCTTGGCATGAAAAGACGGTCCCTGGGCGTGAAACGATCCTTGGCTTGCGCGCTGCTGCTCGCCATGACCCCGCTTCCGGCGGCGACGGCCAATCTCGTCAAGACGTACAGCTATTTCGCCATCGGCGGCAGCACCCTCGACGACATCGAGGCACAACTCTCCAAACGCGGGCCGGAGGTGAAAAGTACCGGCAACCGGCACCCGGGCGCCACGCAAATGGCCTTCACCACCCGTGTCAGCTATGCGCAGACGCCGAGTTCCTGCCGGATCGCCGACGCGGCGGTGACCGTCAAGGTGAAGGTGATCCTTCCCGAGTGGCGCCGCCCGCGCAAGGCCGACGCCGATGTCAGGCTGTTCTGGGATACGCTGTCCGCCGACATCAAGCGCCATGAGGAGCGCCATGTCGAAATCGCCAAGAACCATGGCGGCGAACTCGAAGAGGCCTTGAAGGCCACCTACCCGCAAAAGAACTGCGACGCCGCCAAGGCCAAGGCGGCAGCCATCACCGCGGCTGTTCTGGCCAGGCACGACCGCGCCCAGCTTCAGTTCGACCGCGTCGAAAGCGTCAATTTCGAAAGCCGCATCTTGCGGCTGCTGCGCTACCGCATGGAGCGCATCGGGAATGGCCGACTGCCGCCGGCCTGAACGCACCCGAACTGAAAGCCAAAATCCCCGAAGGTAGTGCCAGATTCGAAAAACTTTCGAGCCCCTGTCGAAACCGGCCTATATGGGACGACATATGTCAGGCTCGCCAGACGCGAGCTTAAAACACCAATGCGATCCAAACGGTCAAGAAACCGGAACGGCTGAACAGGGCCGGTCAAATCGCAAGCTTATGGATGAACGATCATGGACCAGGCTGTCGATAACAAAACGATGGCGGAAACCGGCACGCCGATAACAGAGAGCGAAAAGAACGCCATTATCGGCGGCGTGCTGTTGTCGATGCTGTTGGCGGCACTCGACCAGACCATTGTTGCGCCAGCCATGCCGACCATCGGGCATGCGCTCGGAAACGCACACTATCTGCCATGGATCGTCACCGGTTATCTCCTGACCGCTACCGCCGTGGCCCCGCTCTACGGCAAGATTTCCGACGTCTACGGCCGCCGGCCGACTGTCTATGCCGCGATCCTGATCTTTTTGGCGGGATCGCTGGTCAGTGCGATGGCTCCCAACATGTTTGTGCTGGTTGTCGGGCGGGCGATCCAGGGCGCCGGCGGCGGCGGCTTGTTCGCGTTGACGCAGACCGTCGTCGGCGATCTCGTTCCGCCGCGCGAGCGGGCACGCTATGCCGCCTGGTTCTCCGGCACATGGGCTGTCGCCAGCGTTGCCGGTCCGTTGCTCGGCGGCACTTTCGCCGAGCACCTGCACTGGTCACTGATCTTCTGGATCAACATTCCGCTTGGTGTTCTTGCGATGGCGATCATCAACAAGCCGCTCAAGAAGCTGCCCGTTGCCGCAAAGCGCCATCGCATCGACGGCCTGGGCGCGTTGCTTCTGATCATTGCCACGGCGCTGCTGCTGCTCGCATTGAACTGGGGCGGCAGCGCCTATCCCTGGATTTCGCTTGAAGTCATCGGCGTTCTCTGCGGTTCGGCGATTTTCTGGGGCGCTTTTGCCTTGCGGCTTATGCGAGCCGCCGAGCCGCTCATCTCACTCGAAGTGCTTGGCAATCCAATCGTCCTGGCGGGCACGCTTTCGATGTTCCTGCTTCAGGCCGCAAGCGTCGGCATGGCTGTGTACCTGCCCGTCTATCTTCAGGCGGTGCTCGGCCTGTCGGCCGCAGAGTCGGGCATCGCGATGCTCGGGCTTCTGCTGGGGACCGTCGGCGGCGCGGCATTCAGCGGGCGTATGATACCGCATTTTACCCACTACAAGCGCATCGCGATGGTGGGCGTCGTCTTCAGCATGCTGTGCCTCTGCCTGCTGGCCGTCGTCGCAGGATATGCAACGCTGCTGGAGGTAGAGGTCTTGACGATCTGCATCGGGTTTGGAACCGGAACGACGTTTCCGGTCACCACCGTGTCGGTCCAGAACGCCGTCGATCGCGTGCATCTTGGCGTCGCGACGGGCGTGCTGACATTCCTGCGTTCGCTTGGCAGTGCGCTTGGTGTCGCGATGCTCGGCGCGGTCGCTCTGGGCTACGGCTTGCCGCTTGCCGGTGAAGGCGTGCGGATCGTGGGCCATAACGCGACGGTCGAGCCGTTCGTGATGATCTTTGCCGTCGCCGCCGTTACATTGCTGCTGGGGCTGATCACGCTGACGCTGATGCCCGAAAAGGAGCTTCGCGGTTACGCCGACAATGCGGCGCCCATCCTCGCCGAGTAAGCTTCAGCCGGAGACGCCGAGCTTCTTCTGCAGGCTGGTCGATGAGGTCGTGTACTGGAAAACGATGCGCTCGCCGGGGCTGATGATGCGCTTGGCGGCCTGCGCCATCAGCGCCACTTCGTGGAAGCCAGACAGGATCAGCTTCAGCTTGCCCGGATACCAGTTGATGTCGCCGACCGCGAAGATACCGGGCACCGATGTCTGGAACTTCTCGGTATCGACCGGAATAAGGTTCTCGTGAAGGTTGAGACCCCACTCCGCGATCGGTCCGAGCTTCATGGTCAGGCCGAAGAACGGCAGCATGCGCGTGCAAGGCACCTCGACATCGCCGTCAGGTCCCTTGATGGTGGCCGATGACAGTTGGCCGTCGGCACCGGTCAATCCGGTCACCTGCCCGACCTGGAACTCCAGCTGCCTCATCTCCTGCATGGCATACATCTTGTTGACGCTGTCGGGGGCGGCACGGAACTCGGGCCGCCGGTGCACCAGCGTCACGCTCTTTGCCACCGGCTGCAGGTTCAGCGTCCAGTCGAGTGCCGAGTCGCCGCCGCCGACGATAACGAGGTCATGGCCGCGAAAATCCTCCATCCGGCGCACCGAATAGAAGACGCTCTTGCCTTCATAAGGCTCTATGCCGGGGATCGGCGGACGCTTGGGCTGGAAGGAGCCGCCGCCGGCGGCAATCACCACCACCTTGGCCTCGAACACCTCGTTTTCGTCGGTGGTGACGCGAAAACTGCCATCCTCCAGTTTTTCCAGGCTGGAAACCATTCGGTTGTAGCTGAAATCAGGCTTGAACGGCGCGATCTGCTCGAGCAATTTGTCGACCAGCCCTTGCGCCGAGATCGAAGGCCAGCCTGGAATGTCGTAGATCGGCTTTTCCGGATAGAGCTCCGCGCACTGGCCGCCCGGCCGATCGAGAATGTCGATCAGGTGGCACTTCATGTCGAACAGGCCGAGCTCGAACACGGCAAACAGGCCAACCGGCCCTGCCCCGACAATAAGCACGTCTGTCCTGATGATGTCGGTCATGCCTGTGCCTCGCTGCGCATGACCCCGAAAATCGGATCGATTTTCGGGAAGGATCATGCGCAAATAAAAGTGCTACAGCGTCCCTTGCGCCTCCAAGAGGACGCGCGGCGCTGTAGTGAAACAGCAGGACACTGCATGACCATCGCTCCGCTGCCAAGCCGCAGCGGGAAAAATCAGTTGGCAAAGATACTGCGCTTATCCCTGACGGGCAGGCACCCGCACAATGAGACCGTCGAGCGCGTCTCGCACCTTGATCTGGCACGACAGCCGTGAGTTCGGCTGGACGTCGTAAGCGAAGTCCAGCATGTCCTCTTCCATCGCTTCCGGCTCGCCGACTTCAGCCGTCCAGGCTTCGTCGACATAGACGTGACAGGTGGCACAGGCGCAGGCGCCGCCGCATTCGGCTTCGATCCCGGGCACGGCGTTGCGGATCGCGTTCTCCATGACCGTAGAGCCGTTCTCGGCGTCCATGTCGAAATGCGTGCCGTCATGGGCAATGAAAGTCAGCTTGGTCATTTGTCACCTGAAGGGAGTTCCAGCCGAGATAATCACTCCGGCTGACAAGTCAACTGCCGCATGAAAGCGCCGCCCGATGACGTTTTTCCGCAAATCGGGTTCAGCGAGGATTCAGCGGTTGATGGCGGCGATGAAATCGCGCACTTCGTCGATCAGCATGCCAAGCCGTTTGAGCGTCTGGCCGTCTTCCGGCCGGTGCTCGATCTCGGTGGCGCAATCGGCGATGGCAAAGGCGCCGACGCCCCGTGCCGAACCCTTCAATCCATGGGCGAGCAGAAGCCGGTCCTTGATGTCGGCGTCGACTATTCTGTCGCGCACGGACAGCGCCTGCTGTACAAACAGCGCCAGCACCTCTTGCTCAAGGCTGCGGTCACCCATCGTCTGGCGGGCAAGGTGTGCCAAATCGACCGGCCGTGACCGCCTTGGTCCGGATACGTCGCCCCCGGGCATTGAGAAGGCGATGCCGCTTTCGCCACGCATGAACTCGAACTCCGTTTCTTCGATTCGCCCAAAAACCTAGGCGAATCCAATGGACAACGGGTTAATGAATGGCCGGGAAAAATGTTGCCAAAGCGGCGCCCAAATCACAGTTCCGTTAACCTTATATTTAAAGTTTTACGTATCCCGCGGAATGCATGTTTTCTTTACCCCCCTGTGTCATTACGATACGAGGGGTCCATTTTCAGCCTCCTGCGCGGGGCAAGACAAACAGAATTATAAGCCCGCGGCAGCTAGTACAGGGTAGCGAAGGCATGGCAAAGAAACCAACGACGACGAGAACTCTCGACAGCGACGTGGCCAGGGAACTGGAAAAGGCGCTCGATCTCGACCTCAGCAACGAGATCGGCAGCGGCGACCTCGACATCGCGGCTTCTATGGAGGATCTGGAAGCTCAGATATCCCAGGCGGCCGACGAGTTGGCGCGCGAGGGACGCAATCATAAGCCGGAACAAAACCCGGAGCCCGTAGTCAATCAGAACCACGCCGCGAAACCCGCGCCCAAGGCCAAGCCTGCCGAATTGCGCCCCGTGGAACCGCGCAATGGCGCCCAGCCCGCGGGTTTCGCGCCGGCCAATGACGATCGCCAGAAGGACTACAAGACGCTCCTGCACAGCCTCAACAGGCGTGCCTCGAACACCATTTACTGGGTCGTCGCCTTCGTTTCGCTCGCCTGGTTCGCCGGCGCCGGCGGTTTGGCCAATCTGCTTTTCGGACCGAGCATCTGGAGAATCCGTACGCTCGACCAGTTCCTTGCCCGTCCGGAGCTGATCGGCCTTGCGGTCGCGGCCATCGTGCCCGTCATCCTGTTCTGGGCCTTCGCCGCCATGATTCGCCGCGCCCAGGAAATGCGCATCGCCGCACAGTCGATGACCGAAGTGGCCTTCCGCCTGACCGAGCCGGAAAACCTTGCCCAAGATCGCGTCATGATGATCGGCCAGGCCGTTCGTCGCGAGGTCGCGGCCATGGGCGAAGGCATCGAACGCACGCTTGCCCGCGCCGTCGAGCTGGAAACGCTGGTCCACAGCGAAGTCAACCAGATCGAACGCTCCTATTCCGAGAATGAATCCCGCATCCGCTCGCTGGTCGACGGGCTCGGCAGCGAGCGCGAAGCCGTCGTCACCCATGCCGAGCGCGTCCGCGCCTCGATCACCGGCGCGCATGAGACGCTGAAGGACGAGATCGGCGCCGCCTCCGACATCATCCGCGACTCGATCCTCAATGCATCGACCAAATTGTCGATGACGATCACCAATTCCGGCGACACGCTGATCGATCGCATCAACGAAAGCTCGATGTCGATCTTCGATTCCGTCGAAGGCCGGCTCGATTCGATCACCGACCGTCTGTCGACCTCGGGCGAGGCCTTCGCCAGCCTTCTCGACACCCGCATTGCCAAGCTGACGGACACCACGGACGGCCTGACGCGGTCGTTGACCGACCTGCTCGACGATCGCACCACCGGCATGGTGTCGCTGCTCGGCGGTGCCGCACGCACCCTTAATTCCGAATTCGAGGCCAGCCTCAACGGCATCGAGCGGACGCTCGCCGAACGCGGCCAGGCACTGATCAGCGAGTTCCAGACGCGCGCCGAGGCGCTGGACACCGGAACGCAGAAGCTCAATGCGGCACTCGAAGCCCGCGCCCGCCAGATCAACGAAACGCTGGTCGAGCGCGCACGCGAAATCGCCCATACCTTTGCCGAGAGCAAGGACACGCTGTCGGCGATGATCGATCAGGGCAAGACCCAGATCGGCGCCGACATGGCCGACATCGTCACCTCGACCTCCTCCATGCTCGAAGCCCGCGCCAGCGACTTCGCCGGGCGCATGGAAGCCGCCCGCCATGTCGTGTCGCGTTCGTTCGACAGCGACATCCAGCGGCTCGCCGACGCCCGCGTCGGCATCGAGGAAGCCGTCGAGAACCACAGCAGGAAACTGTCCGAAAGCCGCGAGCGCATGGCCGCGGCCATGGAGGCCGACCTGGCGAAGTTCGCCGAGGGCCGCGCCGGCATCGATGCGGCGGTAACCAACCAGGTGCAGAAGCTGGCCGAAGGCCGCAGCCTGATCTCGCGCGCTCTCGAAGAGGACCTGCGCAAGGTCAATGAATCGCGGGCGGCCATCGATGCATCGCTCGGCAGCCATCTCGAAAGGCTGGAAGAAGGCCGCAACAGGCTCTCCACTGCCCTAAACGAAGACTCCGGGAAACTGGTACAAGCTCGTACGATCATTGACGAAATGGTGGCCGGGCATGTTGGAAAGCTTGCCGAGGGCCGCAACATTCTGTCACGCGCCCTGGAGGCCGACCTCGGCAAATTGTCCGACAGCCGCGCCAGCATCGACGGTCTGGTCGCCGGTCAGGTCGAGAAGATCGCCGAGGGCCGCGCCGTGCTCGCCAAGGCGTTGGAAAACGACATCGTCGGCATCAAGAGCCTCATCGAAACCCATTCCGCCAAACTGGCGGAGGACCGCACGCAGCTTTCCCATTCGCTCGACAGCGATCTGTCCGGAATACGCGGCCTGATCGAAAGCCACTCGGGACGGCTGGCCGAGGACCGCGGCCTGCTGTCCCAGACGCTTGAGGCCGACCTTGCCAAGCTGGCTGAAAGCCGTTCGAGCATCGACGGTCTGGTCGCCGGTCAGGTCGAGAAGCTGGCGGAAGGCCGCGACATTCTCAAGCGCGCGCTGGAATCCGATCTGAACACGATCAAGGGCGTTATATCGAGCCAGTCGGAAAAGCTGGCCGAGGATCGCGGTCAGCTTTCCCGGGTCCTGGAAGCCGATCTGCAGAATGTGAACAGCGTCATCGCCGATCACATGAACAAGCTCGTCCAAGACCGCTCCGCCCTGTCGAGGGCCCTTGAAGATGACCTCGCCAAGCTGGCCGACAGCCGTTCCAGCATCGACGGCCTGGTTGCGGGTCAGGTCGAGAAGTTGTCCGAGGGCCGAGATATCCTGCGGCGTGCTCTGGAATCCGACCTCAATGCGATCAAGGGCACCATTGCCGACCAGTCGCAGAAACTGGTCGATGACCGGGCTCAGTTCGCCCGGGCGCTCGAGGCTGATCTCGAAAGCGTCAACGGCTTGGTCAACAGCCATTCCGAAAGGCTCGTGCAGGACCGTTCGACGCTGTCGAAAGCGCTTGAAGCCGACCTCGAAAACGTCGGCGGCCTCGTCAACAGCCACGCGGAAAGGCTTGTCCAGGAGCGCTCGACCCTGTCGAAAGCGCTTGAGGACGATCTCGGCAAGCTGGCCGAGAGCCGCTCCAGCATCGATGGCCTGGTCGCCGGCCAGGTCGAGAAGCTCGCCGAGGGCCGCGATGTTCTCAAGCGCGCGCTGGAAGCCGACCTCGCTAAGCTGGCCGAAAGCCGCTCCAGCATCGACGGCCTGGTCGCCGGCCAGGTGGAGAAACTGGCCGAGGGTCGCGACATTCTCAAACGCGCCCTCGAAGCTGACCTGCAGAAGCTCACCGAAAGCCGCGGCGACATCGACAACATCATCGCCGGGCATGTCGGCAAGCTCGCCGAAGGCCGCAATATGCTGACCCTCGCGCTGGAAGACGATCTCGGCAAGCTGGCCGAGACCCGCAAGGATGTCGACCGCTCACTGTCGGGCCACATCGACCAGATCGCCGCCAGAAGCTCGGACATCTCTGCCGCTATCGCAGGCGATGTCGAGAAGATCGAGCAGGCATTCAGCCGCCAGACCGGCATCATCGAGGAGCGTGCCGGCACCATGGAGCGTGCGCTCTCCACAGGCGTGGACAACGTCCGCGCCGTGCTCGAGAAGAGCGCCGTGTTTGTCGCCGGCGCCCTGCGCGAAAAGGTGCTGGAAGTCACCAGCACCCTGCACGAGCAGGCCGGCGCCGCTTTCAGCGACGCCGACCGCAAGATCGCCGAGCGCGCCGAGCAGACGTCCGCCGCCCTGCTGGCGCGGGCCGAAGATATCGCCCGCACCTTCGAGGATGCAGACCGTCGCCTCCACGCCCGTGCGGAAGATACGTCCAACGCCTTGCTTGCCCGTGCCGACGATACATCCAGCTCGCTGCTGGCCCGCGCGCATGAAACCGCCGATCAGCTGGCCGCTCGCGCAAGCGAGATCGCCGGCACCTTCGACGCGGCGGATCAGAAGCTGGCCGCCCGTGCCCAGGAAGCCGCCGATCAGCTGACTGCCCGGGCCCAGGACACCGCGGATCATCTGGCCGCCCGTGCAAGCGAGATTGCCGGCACGTTCGATGCGGCCGACCAGAAGCTGGTTGCCCGCGCTATCGAGACCGCCCAGTCGCTGGCCGCGCGTGCCGGCGACATCCTGCGCAACTTCGAAGGCGCCGACCAGCGGCTCGGCATGCGCATCGGCGAATCGGCCGAAGCGCTTGCCGCACGCGCGTCGGACCTTGGCCGCATTTTCGATGCCGCCGACCAGCAACTCGTCTCGCGCATCGCCGAGGGCTCGGAAGCGCTGTCGAGCCGTGCCTCGGAAATCGGCCGTATCTTCGACGAGGCGGATCAGCGTCTGGTGTCGCGCATCGCCAGCAGCACCTCCACGATCGGCGAGCATGCCGAGACAATCGTCGGTGCCTTTGCCGATACCGAGCAACGGGTTGCCGAACGCGCAAGGCGGACCGGCCAGGAGATGGCCGTGCATGCCCGCGAAATCGAGCAGGCGCTTGCCGGTGCGGACGAGCGTTTCGCGTCGAGTGCCGCGGCCGCGGCAGCCCGTGTCGAAGAGCAGGTCTCGGGCGTCGAGAACCGCCTCGCCTTCACAGCCGAGACGATGGGCCAGAAGCTCAACGAACAGGTGTCGAATGCCGAGGCGCAACTCGTCTCGCGCGCCAATGTGATCGCCGAGACCTTCACCGCGGTTGGCCAGCATATCGGCCAAAGCACCAACGATGCCGCCAAGACGATCGGCGCCAACACCCGCGAACTCAACACCATGCTCGCCGCACGTTCGGCCGAAATGTCGAAGATCCTCGACGAAACCGCACGGCCCCTGGTCGAGCGCTTCGCCCAGGGCGGCTCGGACCTGCAAAAGAGCATGGAAGAGGTCACCGAACGCGCCACCGAGAAGCTGCGCAGCGAGAATGCTGCGCTTGTCGACGCGCTCGCCAGCCGCACCGCCGAAACCTTGTCGGCGGTCGAAGGCGCCCGCTCGTCGCTGTCCGACAGCGTCGCTGATCTCATCGGCCGCATGACCAAGTCCAGCTCGCAGCTCGGTCAGTTGATCGACCAGGCCGCGGTCAATCTCGGCCAGGTCGATGAACGCCTGAGCGGCAGCACGCAAAGCTTCGCCGCCACCACCGAGAAGGCCGCGCTGACCTTTGCCAGCTCGGCACGTCTGGTCGATTCGAACACGACAAGGCTGACGGAACTGTCGTCGTCCACCTTGCGCGAGGTCGCGTCGATCGCCACCAAGTTCGACGAGCACAGCCGCCTGCTCTCCAGTGCTTCGGACCTGTTGAGCTCGGCCCAGAGCAACCTCGAACACACGCTCGAACGGCAATCGTCGCTCGAAGACCTCGCTGTCGGCCTGGTCAAGAAGTCGGAAGATCTCGAAAGGGTCATGCGCTCGTTCGAAAATCTCGTCGGCCAGACGCTGCAGAACGCCGAAGGCAAGACGATGGAGTCGGCCGACAAGATCCGCAACGCCATCACCGACGTCGTCGATTCGGCAACCAAGCGCTTTGCCGATGCCACCGAGGAGATGCGGCGCACCGCCGGCTCGATCAAGAGCGAACTCGACCTGACCCGGGCCGAGCTCAAGAAGGGCGTCATCGAAATGCCGGAAGAGGCAAAGGAATCGACCTCGGCCATCCGCCGCGCCGTTTCCGAGCAGATCAACGCCCTGAAGGAGCTTTCGGACATCGTGGCCAAGTCCGGCCGCGGCGGTGACGGGTCCGAACCACGCAACCTGCGTCCGGCGCCGCAAGCGCCGGCCGCACGCGCTGCCGAGCCGCCGCAGCCGGACCTGCGCACGCCTCAGGCGCCCTTGGGCGGCCCTGCATTGCGCGGCACGCTCGACCTTGAGCGTCCTGCCGAGGCGGCACCGCGTCCGCGCGGCGATGCCAGCGCCCGCACGCCCCAGGGCGGATGGGTGCGGGATCTGCTGACCGCGGCATCGAACGATGAGGACCTCAGGTCGGCAGCCCCTACGGCCCCCGTGGAAGCGCAGCGCGCTACCCCCGCCCAGCGCTCGCCCCTGCATGTCGTGGAATCGCTGAACTCGCTCTCCGTCGATATCGCGCGTGCCATCGACCACGAGGCTTCGATCGAGCTGTGGAACCGCTACCGGCGTGGCGAGCGTGACGTGTTCACGCGGCGGCTCTACACGCTGAAGGGACAGCAGACGTTCGACGAGATTCGTCGCAAGTATCAGGCCGAGGCCGAGTTCCGCGCCGCCGTCGACCGCTACTGCGACGATTTCGAGAAGCTGCTCAAGGATGTCTCGCGCAACGACCGCGACAACATCATGGCGCAGACCTACCTGACGTCGGACACCGGCAAGGTCTACACCATGCTGGCCCATGCGAGCGGCCGCCTGCATTAAGACAGGAATTGAACAGGCGGGGCTATGGTCCCGCCTGTGCTTATTCTAACCTCCGGCACGCGCTGAACCTGCCCGCAACAGGCTTGCCAGACTATCAGTGCCTTCGGAATCCGCCCTAAGTCGATTTGGCACTATAGTTCACCCGCAGTACCGCTGCCCTGACGCTCAAGGGTGTGATCGTGAAGACGGCAATCATATTCGACTGCGAGTTTCTTTGCCTTGAGGGCTCGCAACGCAGATTCTGGTGCGCCGCCCACGATCCTGACCCGGTGATCGCACAGATCGGCGCGGTCAGGCTTGGACTCGAGGGCGATTTTCCAATGCTCGGCACACACAAGGTCTACATCAGACCGGTCGACCGGTTTGGTCAGAGATACGCCCTCGATCCGTTCTTCACCAAACTGACCGGCATTACCGAGGAAGATCTGGAGACCGAGGGGGTGGCGCTAGGAGATGCCCTCGACGACGTCGATCGTTTTTCCGGCGGGGCGCGTTTCTGGTCCTGGGGCAAGGACGAATTGAACATGATCGCCATCAGTTGCTATGTCGCGGGCATTCAGCCTCCGATCCCGGCCAGCCGGTTTGACAATGCCGTCAAGCTGCTGATCGCGGCCGGAATGCCGATCGAGGATCTGGCGAGAACGCCGAGCAACAAGCTCGCCGATTACTACGGCGTCGAACACCCGCCATTGCAGGGGCACGACGCGCTCGATGACGCGCTGTCCGTCACCTATACCCTGCAGCACCTGATGAAGACCGGAAAGCTCCGCCCGGAAATCTTTGACCGCTTGTAGGCAGAGAAGCACGGAGGGATGAAGCTTTGTGGGATTCCGGCGCGCCCCGCGCTCAGATCACCGAATCCGTCCAGCGCACGATTTGCCCGGCGGCGTCGCCGAACGCCTTGTCGAGCGCGCTGACATAGCCAGGATTGCCGCTGCCACCCGAGACGGGTGCGGCTGCGGTGAAGCTCTTGGAGGCACGGACCTCGCCGTTGCGATCGTTCAGGATCCGCACGAACAGATCGACCTCGGCATGTTCGCCGCCGTCGACACGCACCTCGAAGGAGCGGATTTCGACGATCACCTGATAGTCGATCGCCAGGCCCTCGCCCGGCTTGCCGACGCCGGCAAAGCTGCCTGAACGCTGGAAGGTCTCGGCCAGCCGCGCCTGCACGATCAGCGGCAGCCGGTCGGCCCATTGCGCGCCCTTGAGATACTGGATCGAGCGATCCGACGGCTTGATGACGATGTTCTGGCTGTCCAGCGCCTTGAGCGCCGAGGGCTGCGCGATCAGGATCTGCTTGCGGCTATGGCCATGCGCGTCGACCGAAGGCGCTGACAGTTCGAACGTATCGAGCGGCGCGGGCTTGCCGCCCAACGCCGCGCAGCCGGCCAGCGTCAGGGCAAGCAGTGCCGCAGCCGAAGTCAACCCGCCCGTTTTCACCCATACAGACTTCACGCGCGATCCCCGTTGTCCCCGGATCGTAAGATCGACCCGCTTTCGCGGCTCATGTTTCTGGGGCGCGCCGTCGCCGAAGTCAACGCCGCGCCCTGCCATCGAATTGCCGAACCTCGCCGTCGCCACCCGAAAGGATGCGCTGCGGATTGCGGCTGAGATCGGTCACCGCCTCTTCGATGCGGCTGATCGAACGGCGGCTGTCCTGCACCAAAGCCTCGACATTCGAAAGCCCCTGTCCCGAGAAGCGCGCCAGATTGTCGGTGATGACGCCAAGGCGGGCATTCAGCGTGTCGGCAACCTGCTTGAACGACTTCAGCGTCGCCCTGGCATCCGCCATCACGCCATCGGCCTGCCCCGACCCGAGCAAGGTATCGACCTTGGCAAGAATGCCATCGACCCGCACCGAGGCATCGTTGAGCCTTTGCGCGAGCTGCTTTGCGTCCTTGATCGTCTGGTCGATGTCGTCGGCCCGGTTGGCGAACTTGTGGGTCACCTCCGCGATGTCGGCGGCGGCCTTGTCGGCGCTCTCGCTGGCCTTTTGGATGTTGGCGAGCGCCGAGCGCACTTGTGCGGGATCGATACCGTCGAGCACGTTGTCAACCTTGGCCAGCGTGCCTTGCGTCCGTTTGGTAAACTCGTTGACCGACCCCACGGCCGTATCGACGTTCTTGATCACGCCGTCGAGCTGTTTCGACGTCTCCTTGAGGTTACCGGTGACCGCGTCGACATTGGCGACGATGCTCTTGATCTTGTCCTTGTCGACGGCGTTGAGAAGGCCTTCGGCCGCCTTCAGCGTGCCATCGAGTTTGCCGGAAACGCCTTTAAGCTCATCCGCCAGCGTGCTGGCGGCGGACAGGAATTTGTCGATGCCATCCGAATTCTTGGCCAGCGCATCGGAGAAGGTCTGAACATTCTGGACGGTCTGCGTCAGCGGCCCGCGAACGTCCCTGGTGAAGCCTTCGAGCTCGGTCAGCACCTTGTCGGCGCGGGTGAAGATATTCTGCGCCGTCTGCAAGAGGTTGGTCACCGCCGACGGGTTGGCGACGATCTCGGCGACCTTGCCTTCCTTTTCCGCCTGGTCGAGGAGTTTCACTTCCTTGGGGTCGGCGCCCTTGAGCTCGATGTTGGCCTGCCCGGTCAGGCCGGCAAGCCCGATATCGGCTTGCGTCGATTTGGTGATCGGCGTCATGCGGTCGATCTCGGTATCGGCGATGGCAACCGTCGGATTGTCGACGTCGATATAGACGCGCTTGACGTCGCCGACCTTGACGCCGTTGAACAGCACGAAACTGCCGCGGCCAAGCCCGGACGCAGAGCCCGGAATGCGCACGCGCAGCAACGTCGTCTCGCCCTTGTCGCCGATGGCCGCCGTCCAATAGACGAAGGCAAACGCCGCCAGGATCGCAGCCAGCGTGAAGATGCCGACAATGACGTAGTTGGCTCTGGTTTCCATTGTCCCACTTATGGCTATGCGCGCGCCGCAAGATCAAGTTGCCGGGCGCGTTTTCCGCGGAAATAGGACTTTACCCACGGTTCCTCGCTCTTCAGCATGTCGTCGATGGTGCCTTCGACCAGCACTTTCTTCTTGCCGAGCACGGCCACCCGGTCGCAAGCGGTGAACAGCGTGTCGAGATCGTGCGTCACCATGTAGACGGTCAGATCCATCGTATCGCGCAGCTTGACCACCAGCTCGTCGAACTCCGCCGCGCTGATCGGATCGAGGCCCGATGTCGGCTCGTCGAGGAAGACGATGTCGGGATCGAGCGCGAGCGCCCGGGCCAGCGCGGCGCGCTTGATCATGCCGCCGGACAGTTCGGACGGGAATTTCTGCGCTGCATCGGGCGGCAGCCCGACCAGCTCGATCTTGAGCATCGCCAGTTCGTCCATCAGCTTTCGCGGCAGGTCGAGATATTCGCGCATCGGCACCTGGACGTTTTCCAGCACTGTCAGCGCCGAGAACAGCGCGCCGTGCTGGAACAGCACGCCAAGCCGCATGTCGATGCGCAGACGCTCGGCATCATCAGCTTTCTCGATATCGACGCCGAACAGCTTGATCCTACCCGACTGCTTGCGCGTCAGGCCGAGAATGGTGCGCAGCAGAACGGATTTACCCGCACCCGAGGCGCCGACAAATCCAAGGATTTCGCCGCGCCTTATGTCGAGCGACAGTTTGTCGAGGATAAGCTTGTCGGCAAAGGAAACACTGATGTCGTGCGCGGAAAGCACGATGTCGCCCTCGCCCGCGTCATCAGCCAATGCGCCTGCCCTTTTCCTGTTTCGCAGCTTCATCTCAGAACTCGATCGCTGCGTAGAACATGGCGAAAAGTCCGTCGAGGATGATGACGACGAAGATCGACTTCACAACTGAAGCGGTAACATGCTGGCCGAGCGATTCGGCGCTGCCGCCGACCTTCATGCCTTCGACCGAGGCAATCGTGCCGATGATCATGGCCATGAACGGCGCCTTGATCAGGCCGGCAAAGATGGTGCTGAGATCGATGGCGACGCGTAACCGGTCGATGAAGGCGGCGGGCGGGATGTCGGAATAGAGCCAGGCAGCCAGTATGCCGCCGCCGAGTGCGGCGAAATTGGCGATGATGGTCAGGCATGGCAAGGCGATGACCAGCGCCACGAGCCGCGGAAAGACCAGGACGCCGATCGGGTTGAGCCCGATGACCTTCAGCGCGTCGACCTCCTCGCGCATCTTCATCGAGCCGATCTCGGCGGTGATCGCGCTGCCGGAGCGGCCGGCGATCATGATCGCCGTCATCAGCACGCCGAGTTCGCGCAGGATCAGCACGCCGACCAGGTCGACGACGAAGATATCGGCGCCGAAATAGCTGAGCTGATAGGCGCCTTGCTGGGCAACGATGGCGCCGACGATCGCCGACATCAGCACCACCACCGGAATGGCGCCGACGCCCATGCGGTCGATCTGGTTGAAAATCGCCGCCGGGTTGACGGCATGGCCACGGCCGAGCTTCATCTGCGCGCCACGGATGGTGGCGCCGAGGATGTTCATCGAAGCGAGAAAATCGTCGCGCATCTCGTAGACGCGGCGCCCGACCGCCTCGAGAGCGCGAATGACGATGTTGGGCGGCCGCGCCGGGCCGGATTCGGGTTCGCGCCGCACGGCCTCGCCGACAGCTTCGAGCAGGATCGAAGCGATCTCGCTCTGGCCTTGCATCTGGATCTCGACGCCCTTCTTCTCGAAGGCGCTGACCAGCCGGTCGATCAGCCAGGCGCCGGCGGTGTCCATCTTCTCGATCTTGGAAACATCGAGCGCCAAGGTTTTGAAGCCGCTTCGCTTTTCGATCTTGCGCATGTCGGCGTCGATGAGCGCGACGGTCCTTGTGGTCCAGATTCCGGAGAAAGCGCAGCCAAGAACGCCATCCTCCTCGCCGATCGCCACGCGCGGTTCGTGGTCAGCCTCCCCTGCGGTCGTGCCGCTTGCGTCGCGCTTGCCGATGGTCAACATGGCGTCCTGTTTAGCCTGACGGGTCTGACCTGTCGATTTGCCGACAACGCTTGTCGCACAGCAGGAGCAGAAAAATATGGCGCGTGTCATTTCGGTCGAGGCCGAGCGTTTTCCCATCGCCGGAACCTTCACCATTTCGCGAGGTTCCAAGACCGAAGCCGAGGTGATCTCCTGCACGATCGGCGAGGGCGGCCACCTCGGCCGCGGCGAATGCGTCCCCTACAAGCGCTATGGCGAGACCATGGAGGGCGTGCGCGACGCGATCGAGGCCATGCGCGGCCGGATCGCCGGTGGCATCAGCCGGACCGCCTTGCTCGATGCTATGCCGGCCGGAGCCGCCCGCAACGCCATAGACTGCGCCCTGTGGGACCTGGAGGCAAAGCTCAGCGGAACCTCGGTAGCAGTCGCGATAGGTGCTCTTCCCTTGCAGGCGCTCGAAACCGCCTACACGCTGTCGCTGGGCGAGCCGGAGGCGATGGCGGCGCAGGCGCGCGCCAATGCGGCGCGGCCGCTGCTCAAGGTCAAGATCGGCGGCGACAACGACATCGCCCGCATCCGCGCGGTCAGGCAGGCAGCGCCAGACAGCCGCATCATCCTCGACGCCAATGAGGGCTGGAGCGACGACAACATCGTTGCGAACCTCGCCTTTGCCGCCGAACAAGGCATCGCGCTGATCGAGCAGCCGCTGCAGGCCGGTCATGACGAAATCCTGCGCCATATCGCCCATCCCGTGCCGATCTGCGCCGATGAAAGCGTGCACGAGGCTGAGAATCTCGAAGCGCTTGTCGGTCTCTACGATGCCGTCAACATCAAGCTCGACAAGTCGGGGGGCCTGACTGCGGCACTGGTGCTGCGCGATCGCGCCCGCGAACTCGGTTTCGGCGTGATGGTCGGCTGCATGGTCGGCACGTCATTGGCGATGGCGCCAGCGGTGCTGCTTGCCCAGCATGCCGATTTCGTCGACCTCGACGGTCCGCTGCTGCTTGCCCGCGACCGGGTACCGGGCCTTGTCTACCAGGGATCGATGGTGTCACCGCCCGATGTGGCGCTGTGGGGCTGAGCGCGCTGCAAGGCCGATCAGCACGAGGCCGATCAAGGCGATCGGGATCATGGCAAAGAAGCCGTCCACGCCGAGATGGTCGTAGAGCGGGCCGGACGCCAGCGTCACCACCGCCATGAAGAAGCCGTTGGAGAAATAGGCAATGCCTTGCGCGGCACCTGTCCGCTCCTCGGAGACGGTTTCGCCGATCATCTTCTGCAGGCCGATCAGCCCAAGCGCCACCGAGACCGAGTGCAGCGACTGGACACCGAAGAAACCGGGAATGCCGAGGCCGAGCGGCCAGACCAGCGGAAAGGCGATCCAGCGCACGATGGAGCCGATCGCCGCCATCACCATGATCGACACGACGGAGAACCGGTCAAAAAAGCGGGTGAACATCATGAACATGCAGACTTCCGACACCACGCCCCAAGCCCATAAGAGACCGACAACCGAATCGCTGAGGCCGATCGATTTCCAGTAGATGGAGACGAAACCGTAGAGGAATGCGTGGCTGGCGGTTATGACGCCGACGCCGACGGAAAAATACAGGAAATACGGGTTGAGAAGCTTCGGCGCCGAATGCTGGATGTCGGTGGCCGACAGCGGTGAGGCGCGCCGCGGACGGCCTAGACGCGGCGCCAGCAGGCCGGCGGCAAGGGCCGCGGCAAACGCCGCCAGAATGATAACCGGAACGGCCTGCGAGCCGGCTGCCGACAGAATGAAGCCGCCGGCGACATTGGCGCAGAGATAGGAGATCGAGCCCCATTTGCGCATGCTTGTGTAGTTCGAACCGAAGCGGCGGACACCCGAAAGCGCCAGCGAATCGGCGATCGGCGAATGCGGCGTCCAAACAATGGTCAGCGCCAATGAGACCGCCAGCACCATCGCATAGGTCGGCGGCAGGAAATAGCCTGCCGACAACAGCAGTGATGCAGCCATCAGAGCGACATAGACATCGGCGCGGTCCCTGGCACGGTCGGCCAGCGCGGTCAGCAACGGCGTCGTCACCACGCGCAGGAACATCGGCGCCGCCAGAATGACGGCGATCTGCTCGGCGTGAAAACCCTTGGCCTGCAGCCACAGTGGAAAATAAGGCAAATGCGTTCCGAGCGGCACGTACAGCGTCGCGAAGATCAGGCTCATGCGCAGTTCGAAATGGCGCGGCTTGACGAGTTGTTCGGGCGAGAGCTGCGGCAGGGCCATGAATCGATCCAATCGCGCTGTATTCGACCGGACGGCAACGCGTATCGATCCCTTAACATGGACGAAAACCGGACGAAACCGGTTGGACTAATTGATCGATTCCGAAGCCTGAAAAGACTTCGGACTATGCCGCCTGCCCTACCTGGTCCTCGATGAGCAACGGGACAAAGGGCTCGTCCGGCGCTTCTGGCAGCACCTGCGCCCAGGTCAGGATTTCCATGCGGCCGTCAAAATGCTCGACCACGGCCGTGCAGCTTTCCACCCAGTCGCCGGTGTTGATGTACTGGACATCGCCAAAATTCTCGATGACGGCATGATGGATGTGGCCGCAAATGACGCCGTCGACGTGTGAACGACGCGCCTCATCCGCAAGCATGGTCTGGAACGAGCCGATGAAGTTCACCGCTTTCTTGACGTTGTGCTTGGCCCAGGACGAAAACGACCAATACGGCAGGCCGAGAAGTTGCCGCAGCCGCGTCACCACCCGATTGACCAGCATGGCCGCGTCATAGGCATGGTCGCCGAGATAGGCGAGCCAGCGCGCATTGTGGACCACGGTGTCGAACTGGTCGCCATGGATGACGAGCAGGCGCTTGCCGTCGGCGGTCTCGTGGATGGCACGGTCGGCGACGACGATGCCGCCGAAATGCACGCCCTGGAACTGGCGGGCGAACTCGTCATGGTTGCCGGCGATGTAGGTGATGTTGGCGCCCTTGCGCGCCTTGCGCAGCAGTTTCTGCACGACGTCATTGTGGCTTTGCGGCCAGTGCCAGCTCCGCCGCAGCCGCCAGCCGTCGACGATGTCGCCCACCAGATAGATGATATCGGCATCGTGATATCGAAGGAAATCGATCAGGAACTCGGCCTTGGCCGCCTTCGAGCCCAGATGGACATCGGAAATGAACATGCTGCGGAAAGTGCGGGGCTCTTGGCCGGACATCGCGATTTCACCGTTGCTTTCGCGAGCCTATGCCCCGATTCATGCAACAACCGTATGACGGTTGCGATTGGTCCAGCCGAAGGACTAGCTTGCCGGCCAAATCACAGGAGAAATCGTCATGGATCTCGGTATCCGCGGAAAGAAGGCCATCGTCTGCGCTTCGAGCAAGGGACTTGGGCGCGGTTGCGCCATGGCGCTGGCGGAAGCCGGCTGCGATGTCGTCGTCAACGGGCGCAATGCCGAGCTGGTGGCGAAAACCGCCGCGGAATTGCGCGAGCGATATGGCGTCACAGTGACAGAAGTCGTCGGCGACGTTTCGAAGCCGGAGGTGCAGAAGGCGCTGCTCGCGGCTTGTCCCGAGCCGGATATCCTGGTCAACAACAATGGCGGCCCGCCGCTTCGCGACTTCCGTACGCTTGACCGCGAAAAGATCCTCGAAGGCGTCACCCAGAACATGGTGACGCCGATCGAGCTGGTGCAGGTCGTGCTGGACGGCATGGCGGCACGCGGCTTCGGCCGCATCGTCAACATCACCTCGCTGTCGGTCTATGTGCCCATTCCCGGCCTCGACCTGTCGTCCGGCGCGCGTGCCGGCCTGACCTCGTTCCTTGCCGGCGTGGCCAGAACGGTGATCGACCGCAACGTGACCATCAACAGTCTTTTGCCGGGCAAACTCGACACCGACCGGCTGCGCGGCCCGCACGAGGCCGGCACCATCGAGGATCCTGCCGCAGCCGCCGCACGCAAGACCCGCATCAGCGCTGATGTTCCGGCCAAGCGGCTCGGCACGCCGGAGGAATTCGGCCAGATCTGCGCCTTCCTGTGCTCGGTCCATGCGGGCTATCTGACCGGGCAGAACATACCGGTCGATGGTGGTCTCTACGTCAGCGCCTTTTGATCAACTTGTCCGTGAAACTGCAGGAACTATCCATCAGAAAATCGGCATAAGCATTTGATCGTTCAAGGCTTTCTACGCACTGGTCGGTAAAGCTGCCTGCGCGTCAATTAGCGTCGCGAAAAACCACGGCTGCATGCTAAAAGGGAATCTCCAGCCAGATTTCGAGGGAGCGGCCGCATGGAAGGCGAGAGCAAAAAGACGGCACGTTCGGACCTCGACGAAGCCGCCCTCTACTTCCACAAGCACCCAAGGCCGGGCAAACTCGAGATCCAGGCGACCAAGCCGCTCGGCAATCAGCGCGACCTCGCGCTCGCCTATTCGCCTGGCGTCGCCGCCCCTTGCCTGGAAATCCGCGACGACCCGGCGACCGCCGCCGACTACACCGCACGCGCCAATCTGGTCGGTGTCGTCACAAACGGATCGGCGGTGCTCGGCCTCGGCAATATCGGCCCGCTGGCCTCCAAACCGGTCATGGAAGGCAAAGCCGTCCTGTTCAAGAAGTTCGCCGGCATCGATGTCTTCGACATAGAGATCGACGCGCCGGGGATCGAGCGCATGGTCGAGACGATCTCGGCGCTGGAGCCGACTTTCGGCGGCATCAACCTCGAAGACATCAAGGCACCGGAATGCTTCGAGGTCGAGGAACAGTTGAAGGCGCGCATGAAGATACCGGTGTTCCACGACGACCAGCATGGCACCGCCATCATCGTCGCTGCCGCGGTGCTCAACGGGCTGGAATTCGCCGGCAAGACCATATCGGAAATCAAGATCGTCACCTCCGGCGCCGGGGCTGCCGCCCTTGCCTGCCTCAACCTGCTGGTCTCGCTCGGCGCCAAGGTCGAAAACATCTGGGTCACCGACCGTTTCGGCGTTGCCTACAAGGGGCGCACCGACGAGATGGACCGCTGGAAAGACCCTTATGTGAAGGACACCGAGGCGCGCACGCTGGCCGACGTCATATCGGGTGCCGACGTCTTCCTCGGCTTGTCGGCGGCAGGCGTGCTGAAGCCGGAACTGCTTGAGCACATGGCGCCAAAACCGCTGATCCTGGCGCTGGCCAACCCCAATCCGGAGATCATGCCGGAAACAGCGCGTGCGGCGCGTCCGGATGCGATGATCTGCACCGGCCGTTCCGATTTTCCCAATCAGGTCAACAACGTACTGTGCTTTCCTTACATCTTTCGCGGCGCGCTGGACTGCGGCGCCAGCGCCATCAATGAGGAGATGAAGATGGCGGCGGTGCGGGCAATCGCAGCGCTGGCACGCGAGGAACCTTCAGATGTCGCGGCCCGCGCCTATTCCGGCGAGACGCCGATCTTCGGCCCTGAATTCCTGATCCCTTCGCCCTTCGATCCGCGGCTGATCCTGCGCATAGCGCCCGCGGTCGCCAAGGCCGCCTGCGACACCGGTGTCGCGACAAGGCCGATCACCGACTTCGCCGCCTATATCGACAAGCTGAACCGCTTCGTCTTCCGCTCCGGCCTGGTGATGAAGCCGGTGTTCTCGTCCGCCAAGGCATCGAGCGCCAAGCGCGTCATCTATGCCGACGGCGAGGATGAGCGCGTGCTGCGCGCCGCCCAGGTGGTGCTCGAAGAAGGCATCGCCGAGCCGATCCTGATCGGCCGGCCGCACGTCATCGAAGTGCGCCTGAAACGCTACGGCTTGCGCATCAAGCCCGGTGTCGATTTCGGCCTGATCAACCCGGAAGACGATCCGCGCTACCGCCACTATGTCGACCTTTTGATCGAACTCGCCGGCCGGCGTGGCGTCACGACGGAAGCCGCGCGCACCATGGTCCGCACCGACAACACGGTGATCGCAGCACTTGCGCTGAAACGCGGCGATGCCGACGCCATGGTCTGCGGCCTTGAAGGGCGCTTCGAGCGGCATCTGCGCAACGTCACCTTGATCATCGGCCCGCGCACCGGCGTCAAGGATCGCGACCTGTCGACGCTCTCGATGCTGATCTCGCAGCGCGGCATCATCTTCCTGACCGACACGCATGTCTCCGTCGATCCGACGGCGGAAGAAATCGCTGAGATGACGGTGCTGGCGGCGGAAGAAATCCAGCGCTTCGGCATCGAGCCGAAGGCAGCGCTGCTATCGCATTCGGATTTCGGCTCGCGCGATTCGCCCAGCGCCCTGAAGATGCGGCAAGCGGCGGCGATCCTGGCGCGCATTGCCCCAGAGCTGGAATGCGATGGCGAGATGCACGCCGATTCCGCTCTGTCGGAGCATCTGCGCCAGCGCGTATATCCGCATTCACGGCTGAAGGGCGAAGCCAATTTGCTGGTGTTCCCCAATCTCGATTCGGCCAACATCACGCTGACGGCGCTCAGGACCATGATGGATGCGCTACACGTCGGGCCGATCCTGCTCGGCACGGACATGCCGGCGCATATATTGACGCCGTCGGTCACCTCGCGCGGCGTCGTCAACATGACGGCGCTTGCCGTCGTGGAAGCCGCCCACAAGGCACAGGCGGTCGTCAATCTGGGCTGAACACGGATTTCGCGGTAAACTGCAGTTAACCGCGAACACGGTAGCATTGCGGGCTAACAGTCGGATTTGGCAGGCGGAGTTTGGGCGGATGGCAAGCGGAGGGTGGAAGCAGGCGCATGCTGCCATGCTGCTTGGCCTCCTGTTGTCCGCAACCTGGGGGGTAGCCGAGCCACAGGCTGCTTCGCGGGTCTGCCGCCAGCTGGAAGCCGATCTTGCCGCGTCCTCGCGCGGCGGCGGTGGCGGTCCGGCGCTGATCCGGAAATACGATTCCGCAATTGCGAGGCAGCATGAGCAGATTTCGAAAGCGCGCGGCCAGGCGAGCCGGGCCGGATGCGGCTTTTCGCTGTTTGGCCGCAACCTCAATCAATGCGCCGGGCTAAACGCCACCATCGATCGCATGAATGCCAATCTCGACGCCTTGCAGAACAAGCGCGAGCGGCTGGGCGGCGGCGGCTCGCGCCGCGACCGCGGACGCATCCTGGCGGCGCTTGACGCCACTGGCTGCCGCGACGACGCCGTTGCGCCTCGGCGGGCGCCTTTGCAGGAAGCCAACCGCGAGGGCGGCAGCGCAAACCTGTTCGATCAGCTTTTTGGCGGCAACAGCCAGCAGCTCGATATGCTTGATGAGCCCAACCAGCCCGACGATCCCGGCGAGGAGCGCAATGTCCGCCGTGTGCTCAACCAGCCCGGCATACCCGATTTTCCGAGCGTCGGCGGTGAGTTCCACACTTCCTGTGTGCGCACCTGCGACGGCTACTTCTTCCCGATGTCGAACTCAGCCTCGGCAGGCGATTTCGAACGTGACCAGAAGAATTGCGAATCGAGCTGCCCCGGCACCGAGATGCAGGTTTTCTATTCGCGCGGCATGGACGACGATTCGGCCTCGATGACGTCATCCGTCACCGGCCGGCCCTACAGCGAATTGCCGACCGCCTATCTCTACAAGCAGCCCGATATGTCGCGGCCGCCGGCTTGCGGCTGCAACGCCGCCGCGCAGGGTTTTCAGATCATCGCCGGCAACCCGCCGAATCCGGAACAGTTGCAACCCGAGACGGACTCCGCACCGTTCATTCCGGTGCCGATCTCCAAACCGGATCCAGGTGCCGATCCCGAAACGCTGGCCAATCAGGAAGGCGGGCTCGACCGCGAGACGATCAAGCGGGTTTCCGCCAAGCCGGTGACGTCGCCGGTGTCCGCGCTGCCGCCGGAACAGCGCAAGGTCAGGGTCGTCGGGCCAACGTTCCTACCCGACCCATCAGCGGCAATAGATCTGCAAGCTCCGGCCCCGAAGGCAGTCCGGTAAGGGCTGTCCTGAGCGGCATGAACAACGCCTTGCCCTTGCGACCGGTCGCTTCCCTGATCTTGCCCGTCCAGTCCTTCCAGATCGTCGCGGTCCAGGGTTCCTCCGGCAACAGGTCGAACGCCTGTCGAAGAAAGTCGCGGTCCTCATCGGAAAATTCCGGCTTCTCTTGCGGTCCTTCGCGCAGGATGCGCCACCAGTTGACCGCATCGGCCAGCCTGTCGAGATTGCCGCGCACCGCCATCCAGAACGGTTCGGCCTGCTCGCCGGAGACGCCGAGCACGATCAGACGATCTTGTGCCTCGGTGAACGGCATGTGGTGCAGCAGCGACCGGTTGAGCACGAACAGCTCGTCGGGATCGAACTTGGCGGCGGATTTCGATGTCGCCGCCGGATCGAAGCGTTCGGCGAGTTCGCCCATCGTCGGTACCGCCGCGACATTCTCCGAAGTGCCTACCAGGACGGCCAATGATGCGACGGCCATCGGCTCGATGCCGTCCTCGCGCAGGCTTTCGATCGAGAGCGCGCCGGTGCGCTTCGACAAGCCCTCGCCCGATGCGGTGGTCAGGAGATTATGGTGGCCGAACACTGGCGGCTCGGCAGCCAGCGCCTGGAACAGGGCGATCTGCACGCCGGTGTTGGTGACGTGGTCGTCGCCCCGGATGACATGGCTGACGCCCATCTCGATGTCGTCGACGACGGAAGGCAGCGTATAGAGATAGGTGCCGTCCTCGCGCACCAGGACCGGATCGGAAAGCGAAGCCAGATCGACGGTTTCCTCGCCGCGCACCAGGTCGTTCCAGTGGATTTCGGTGCGTTCCGGCTGTTGTGGATCGCCTGAGAAATTGGGGAGGAGAAAACGCCAGTGCGGCTGGCGGCCATCGGCCTGGTACTCGGCGATCTGCTCGTGCGTCAGCGTCAGCGCCTCCCGGCCATAGACCGGCGGCAGGCCGCGCGTGCGGCGCACCTTGCGCCTGAGATCGAGTTCCTCCGGCGTTTCATAGCAGGCATAGAGAACGCCTGCCGCCTTCAACCTCTCGACCGCCGCGTCATAGATATCGAAGCGTCGCGACTGGTACTCGGTGGCGTCGGGAAAAATGCCCAACCAATGCAGGTCGTAGAGGATGGCGTCGGAAAACTCCTGCTTCGAGCGCGCAATGTCGGTGTCGTCGAAGCGCTGGATGAATCGGCCCTTGTTGTTCATGGCGAACAGCCAGTTGAACAGCGCCGTGCGCGCATTGCCGATATGAATGCGGCCGGTCGGCGACGGGGCGAAACGAACGGTAACTGTCATGAACGGGGCGTACCGGATGCTTTTGTGGTTGACAAGACGCGCCCCCGCGCTGGCCGGCAGACATAGAACATGGCGGCTGGAATGAAAAGACCGGCGGTGGACGCTCCGACGGCGCCCAGGCCGGCGGTGCCCATTTTGTGCCGGAAGCTTTTCATGATAGGAATTTTTTCTTGACTCGGTGCCCTCAGCTATGGTACATATTTGGCTATGGTGCTGATTTGCGCCAGCGACCCGCCGCACAGGCGGGTTTTTCGTTTGATGCTCCGTCAGCCAACGCGTCGGCGAAGGCTCAGAAGGAACCCATTAATCCAAGTTTGTAGCGCTTGAAGGCGATCAGCGGCCGAAATCATCGGAACTGAGGCGGGTCCAGCGGTCGCCCACCAATCCACCGATAAAGATATCGCCGGAGCGGACCGCTTCCGTGACCTCGGCGATCCGCGAGCGGACCATTGTTCCCCCGGCATAGCGGAAGAAGACATTCTTGTAGCCAAAGAGTTGAGGTATGAATTTGGTCTGCGTCTGTCCGGTGATGCCCACGCAGCCCATCTCCCATGCGGCGGCGACAAGCGCATCCAGCGTCGCGCCCCAGTGCAATCCGGATGCCTGGATCTGCAACAGGTTCGCCACGCCGCCGGCTTGACCATAGAAGGCATAACAACCGAGCATTTTGCCCGTTTCGTCGTAGGTCCCACCGAAATGAAGGGGGCCGTCGGCCCGCTTCTCGGCCGCCAGCGCAAGCAGCCGTGCAAGTTCCCCATCCTTCCAACTCGGCCGAAGAGCGTAACCAGACAGGAGGGTCGGCAGCTTCTCGGCAAATTGAACGGCATCGATCGGCTCACGATGGGTGCGATGCGACGATGAATGGAGGACCGGTGGCTCGAACCTTTTCTTGGCGAGAGCATCGAATGCTCTCGCGCATGGATCGAGTACAAGGCGAGGCAGGCCAGGCCATTTACGGTGCAGTGCGGCGGCGGCCATCGCCGCCGGCCGGAAAACATATGTCCATCCCAGACAATGCACCGGGAGGAGTTGGTACTTCATCGGGCGCGCGAAGGCCAAGGATGTCCGGTTGGCCGAATCGGTCAGCTGCAGATCGAATTCGCCTTGATGCAAGGCACGCAGCAATTGGGGTCCGGCCGAGCCGTCATCGGTGCCGGGGTCGGCCATGAGCGGCCCGATGATCGCCGCATTCAATGGCGCTCCATTGAGCTCGTAGCGGGCTTTCAGAACGCCGAGGAATCCACCCAGACGACCGTGCCGGTTGATCTGGACAAGAGCGTTGCTTTCCCCGGACTGGCCGGCAGGGTCGAGGTAAATCTCTCTCATATACGCGGCCGTTTCCGCGATCGCGCGATCGAGGAGGTGACGCCGGCGCCGGCGAAACTTCGTCAGGAAGAGTGCGGCGACGCGCTCAAGATCTTCGGCAGCCAGCGGCCGAACCGAGCCATGCTGAGATTCCAGCACTGACGGCGCAGCCAACTTCTCCTCGGCATTTGCAGAAAGATGCATCGTGAAGAACATCCGTGGGTTGCCCTCCATCGGATATATATCAACCAATGGTAGAAACAACGTATCTCGGTCAGTATGATGAACAGAGGTCTCAAGACTTACTATCCGGACAGGGCTTCACAGGCAAATCAAGTCGGCCAGCATCGATGCGCTGATCGGCGGGTTGGCCGCGGCCTTGCGATCGCATGCCCTGCTCCAGCCCGCTGGGCTGACAGTGCCGGACAGAGGCGGCCTCCGGCCGAAGCTGAAGGCCGCCTCAATTCAGCTCACAAGTCCCTTGGTCAGTTCCAATGCCTGGCGCTCGAACAGGCGGCGGTAGATGCCGCCTTTCAGCCGGATCAGTTCATCATGCGAGCCTTCCTCGACGATGTTGCCGCGATCGAAGACCAGCAGCCGGTCCAGCGCCCTCACCGTCGAAAGCCGGTGCGCGATGACCAGCGTCGTGCGGCCGACCATCAGCCGCTCCATCGCCTGCTGGATCAGCACCTCCGACTCCGAATCGAGGCTCGATGTCGCCTCGTCGAGGATCAGGATGCGCGCATCGGCAAGGAAGGCGCGCGCGATCGCCACGCGCTGACGTTCGCCGCCCGACAGTTTCACGCCGCGTTCGCCGACCAGCGTGCCATAGCCCTTCGGCAGGCTGGTGATGAAGTCATGCGCACTCGCCAACTTGGCGGCATGCTCGATCTCATCTTGCGTCGCACTCGGCCTGGCATAGGCGATGTTTTCGGCCAGCGACCGGTGGAACAGGATCGGCTCCTGCTGGACGATGGCGATCTGCCCGCGCAGCGAGGCTTGCGCCACCTGCGAGATGTCCTGGCCGTCGACCAGGATTTTCCCCGCATTCACATCATAGAGCCGCTGGATAAGCTTGACGAAGGTCGTCTTGCCCGACCCCGAATGGCCGACCAGCCCGACGCGCTCACCCGGCGCGATATCGACCGAAAAGTCGCGGTAAAGCGCCGATCGGTGATGGCCATAGTGAAAGGTGACGTTGTCAAAGCTGATCCGTCCTTCGGTGATCCGGATCGGCTTGGCACCGGGCCGGTCCTCGATGCCGAGCGGTTCGGACTGGAAATCGACCAGCTCTTCCATATCGTTGATGGAGCGCTGCAGATTGCGGATATGCGTGCCGATATCCCTGAGATAGCCCTGCAGCACGAAGAGCGAGGTCAGCACGAAGGCAACGTCGCCGGCGCTCGCCTGCCCCCACGACCACAGCATCAGCGCCAGGCCGATCACCGCAGCGCGCATGACCAGCAGCAGCACCCCTTGCGTGGTGCCGTTGATGGTGCCGCGCACCCAGGTGCGCCGTGTGCGCGCACGCCATTTGGCGACGACCTTGGCCAGTCGGCGTTCTTCGCGCTCCTCGGCGCCAAAGCCCTTGACCACGGCGTTGCAGCTGACCGCGTCGGCCAGCGAGCCGCCGAGGCGGGTATCCCACGTGTTGGCGAGCCTTGCCGCCGGCGCGACATAGCCAAGCGACAGCAGCGCCGTCACCGTGATGAACAGCACCGAACCCGCAGCAACGACCGCCCCCATCAACGGCCAGAACCAGCCGAGCAGCATCGTCGAGCCGACCAGCATGACGATTGACGGCAGCAGCGCGATGAGGATGGTGTCGTTGAGCAGGTCGAGCGCCCACATGCCGCGCGTCACCTTGCGCACGGTCGAGCCGGCAAAGCTGTTGGCATGCCAGTCGGTGGAAAAGCGCTGGACGCGATGGAAAGCATCGGCGGCGATGTCGGCCATCATCTTCAACGTCAGCTCGACGATCCCCATGAACGCCAGGTTGCGCAACACGACGCCGGCCAGCGCGAGCGCCATCAGCATCGAGAACGCCGTCATCGCGGCATTCCAGGCAATCGCGTCGGCGCCGGCGCTGCTGGCGACGGCGTCGACCAGCCGGCCGGAGTAGAGCGGCGTCAGCACATCGGCCAGCGTCGACAGCAGGAAGCTGCCCATGATGAGCGAGAGCCGCCAGGGCTGACGCCGCCAATGAGTGAGCGTGAAGCCAAGAACGCTGCGAAAGGCGCTCGCGCGCAAATCGATCTTGAAACGAGCCATGATGTCATTCGGGCACAAACGAGCCCGATCCCAGTAGGTCGAAAATTGAAGAAGCCGCGCAAGGAGCCAATGAGTGCCCGGAAGCGGAGTGGCATATTTGGCGTATCGCCCAAATCGGGCGGCGATCGGCATCGGCATAAGCCTGTGCTCGGTCCGGCATCGGCACGAAGGGGAAACCTTCGCGGAGCGCCGGATGAGACCTAGGCTTCGCGGCCTCGCATTACCATGTGAAATACTGCCATTCGGACCTCCCGCAAGACAATTGCGGAGGTGTCCTTATAGAGACGCTCCGATGCATCGCCAAGACGAGTTCACGCCAAAAGTGTATCTGGTCCAACCACTGCGATTATTTTGCAACAACGGAGCAAGCCGCGCGCCTCATTCAGGAATGCGATCCAAGCGCATGTAGCGGCCATCGGTCGATGGCTTGAACCCGAGTTTTTCATACATGCCATGGGCATCGCTGGTCGACAGGCTCCAATGGAAAACGGTCCTGACCTCCGGATGGTCGATCAGGGCCTGGACGAGCCGGCTGCCTATGCCCTGCCCGCGGTTCTCCGGCCAGATGATGATATCGGCGAGATAGGCGAACACCGTGCGGTCGGTGATCGCGCGACCGAAGCCGACTTGCTTGCCATCGACATAAGCGCCGACGCAAAGCGAATTGGCAAAGGCGCGGCGATGGACTTCGTCAGTGCGTCCGGCGCCCCAATAGCTTGCCATCAACAGGTCCGATGTCGCGCGGAAATCGATCCGTGACATGTCGAAGCTGATCTCACAATCGGGCATGGCTGTCTCCGACCGCACCGCCGCGCGCGCTTTCGGTACCTAGCTGCGATCCCTGAACCGGTTGGTGATGGGATAGCGGCGGTCGCGGCCAAAATTCTTTTTGGTGATCTTTACGCCCGGCGCGGCCTGCCTTCGCTTGTATTCTGCGATGTAGAGCAGGTGCTCGATGCGCGTCACCGTCGCCCGGTCATGGCCGCGCGCGACGATGTCGTCGACACCCATCTCATTTTCCACCAGGCATTCGAGGATGTCGTCCAGCACCGGATAGGGCGGCAGCGAATCCTGGTCGGTCTGGTTCTCGCGCAATTCCGCCGATGGCGCCTTGTCGATGATGTTCTTCGGGATCACCTCGCCCGAGGGCCCGAGCGCGCCCGGCGGCACGTGGCTGTTGCGCCAGCGCGACAGCGCGTAGACCTGCATCTTGTAAAGGTCCTTGATCGGATTGAAGCCGCCATTCATGTCGCCATAGAGCGTGGCGTAGCCAACCGACATCTCGCTCTTGTTGCCCGTGGTGACGACCATCGAGCCGAACTTGTTGGAGATCGCCATCAGGATGGTGCCGCGCGCGCGGCTCTGCAAATTCTCTTCGGTGATGCCTTCCTTAGTGCCTTCGAACATCTGCGTCAGCGCGTGCAGGAACCCTTCGACCGGCTCGAAGATCGGCACGATGTCATAGCGGCAGCCGAGCGCACGGGCGCAATCCTCGGCATCCTTCAGCGAGTCCTTGGAGGTGTAGCGATAGGGCATCATCACCGCGCGCAGGCGTTCCTCGCCGAGCGCATCGACGGCCAGCGCCGCGCAGATCGCCGAATCGATGCCGCCGGACAGACCAAGCACCACATTCTTGAAGCCGTTCTTGTTGACGTAGTCCCGCAGGCCCAGCATGCAGGCGCGATAGTCGGCCTCCTCCCGGTCCGGGATTTTCGACATCGGCCCTTCCGAGCAGACCCAGTGATCCCCTTGTCTCTTCCAGGTGGTGATGTCGACCGCTTCCTCGAACTGGCTCATCTGGAAGGCAAGCGTCTTGTCGGCGCCAATGGCAAACGACGCGCCGTCGAAGATCAGCTCGTCCTGGCCGCCAAGCTGGTTGGCATAGATCATCGGCAGCCCGCATTCGATGACCTGGCGGATGACGACCTGGTGGCGGACATCGATCTTGGCGCGATAATAGGGCGAGCCGTTCGGCACCAGCAGGATTTCCGCCCCGCTTTCGGCCAGCGACTCGCAGATATCGACGTCGCCCCAGATGTCCTCGCAGATCGGAACTCCGATGCGCACGCCGCGGAAATTGACCGGCCCCTGGATCTCGGGTCCGGCCTGGAAGACGCGCTTCTCGTCGAACTCGCCGTAGTTCGGCAGATCGAGCTTGTAGCGTTCGGCGATGATCTTGCCGCCATCGGCGAAGACGATCGAATTGTGCGTGCCGCTCTTGCGCTTCAACGGCGTGCCGATGATGACGCCGGGACCGCCATCCGCGGTGTCGGCGGCAAAGTCCTGTGCCGCCTTTTCGCAGGCTTTCAAAAAGGCCGGCTTCAGCACCAGATCCTCCGGCGGGTAGCCGGCGAGGAAAAGCTCGGTATAGAGCACGAGATCGGCGCCCTGACGTGCGGCATCCGCCCTCGCCTCGCGGGCCTTGGCGAGATTGCCTGATATGTCGCCGACAGTCGGATTGAGCTGGGCGACGGCGATGCGCAGGATGTCGAGCTTCTTGGTCATGCCTGCTGACTTAGCGCGGCAAAATTGCCCGGGCAATGGCGTTCGTTTGGACCAATTCGGACCGATTGACATACGTCAATCGTGTGCGGACCGATCGACGTGCTTCAATCGTGGCGAGACGACCAGGTATCAATCGTCGCCCATATATTCGCGCAACGCTTGCGGCGAATGATTCTCGCCGATCGACATCGCCAGGATGCGTGAAATATGCCGGCGCGGCAGGCCTGTCTGCACCACCCACTGGTTGATCTGTGCCTGGATCTTGTCGAGGTCCCTCTTCGAGGTCGGGCTTTCGGCGATGTCGAGGCCGGCGTCGCGCAACGCCGCGGCCATATCGCCCGAGATGACGAACGCATCCCAACCCAGCCAGCGCAGGAAATACTGGCCCGTATTGCCGCCCAACCGGCTGCCATGCTTGCCGAGCCAGGCCATCAGCCCGACCTGGCCGTCTGCCGGCCAGTTTGCAAGGAATTGGCCGAAGCCGCCATATTCCTTCGACACGCGCTCGACGAAGGCGGCGTTGTCGCGCACGGATCTGATCTTCTGCGGGTTGCGCACGATGCGCTGGTCGGCTGTCAGATCGTGCCAGAAATCATCGGGCTGGAACAACAGCCGCTTCGGCTCGAAGCGCAGAAACGCCTCCTCGAAGCCCGGCCATTTCTGCTCGATGACGCGCCAGACGAAACCGGCGGCGAAGACGCGTTCGGCCATAACAGAGAGAATGCGGTCATCGGCGATGTCAGCCACGGCGGCATTGTCAGGCGCCGGACCCAGCAGCGACGTCAGTTCCTCTTCGCCGCCCTTGCGTTTTGCGGCGCGTGCGCGAATTTTCTTGAAATCGGCCATTGGTCCCTCGGCAACTGGAATCAATCTAACACTTCCCGTGTGAGCCGGCAGCCTCTACCTCTTACGGCAAGCCAAAGACCCTGGAGATGGCCATGAACAAGACGATCGACGACCTGGCGAACCGCTGGCTCAAGCGGCGGCCGGACGGCCTCAGCCAGCTCGAAAGCCGGGTGCTGCAATCGACGCTCGAACGCACCACCATCTCGCGCGACACCAACAAGGCCGTCGCCTTCCACCAGACCTTCGGCGACCGGCTCGCCGACACGATCGCCCGCATCGGTGGGTCATGGTCCTTCATCCTGACCTTCATCGCCTTTCTGATCCTGTGGACATCAGGCAATGTCTGGCTGCTGTCGCGTGACGCCTTCGATCCCTACCCGTTCATCTTCCTCAATCTCGTTCTGTCGATGGTCGCCGCCTTGCAGGCGCCGGTGATCATGATGGCGCAGAACCGCCAGACCGAACGCGACCGCATCGACGCCGCCCACGATTACGAGGTCAACCTGAAAGCCGAGATCGAGATCATGGCGCTGCATGAAAAGCTGGATGAACTGCGCCACGGCCAGATTCTCGGTATGCGCGACGAGATCGTGCAACTGACCGAAATGATCAAGCGGATCGACGAAAGGCTGTCTTCGCAGCAGTCGGCTTCATGACCGACGCGATCCATCATTTCATCGAACAATACGGGCTGCTCGCGGTCTTTATCGGTTGCGTCGCCGAGGGCGAAAGTGCCGCCATTCTTGGCGGTTTCTTCGCCCACCAGCAGGTCTTCGTCCTGTGGCACGCGGTTCTTGCGGCGGCGCTCGGCGCCTTCGTCGGCGATACTTTCTTCTTCATCCTCGGACGAAGCTTCGCCGACCATCCCTATGTCGTCAGGTTGCGCAAACGGCCCGGCTTCCGCCGCGCCTTTCGTCTGCTCAATACCCATCCCGACATTTTCGTGCTGTCCAACCGCTATATCTACGGCATGCGCCTCGTCGGCGGCATTGCAGCCGGGCTTTCCAACATCGCCGCGCCGCGCTTCGTCATCCTCAACGCGCTTTCATCGGCGGTCTGGGCGGTACTGTTCGGCACGATCGGTTATGTCTTTGGACTGGGAGCCGAGCACGTCATCGGCCAGGCGTTGATGCATCACGAACGGTTGCTGATCGGGCTTGGTATCGGCCTGACCGTGGCCGTTCTGGCATGGCTCGTCGCACGTCACATCGCCAGGAAGGAACGCGCCAGGGAGGGCTGATCGTCAATCCACGCCGAGCGCCCGGTCCCCCCGATCGAGGATAAGCGGGATGATCAGGTCTTCCTCGTCGGCAAGGTGCCTTGTCAGCATGGCGATCAGCCGGCTGTTTTCGTCGGCATAGGCGTCGGCGGCGAAGCGCTGTCTGTCTTCGCTCTCCTGAAGCGTCTTGATGAACGCATTGGCCGCCTCGGCATTACGCTCCAGCCCTTCATGGATGGTGTGATGGTCGGCATCGAGTATCTCGAAGCCGTGCTTCAAACGGGGCTCGGCCTTGGCGAAGACCGGGAAATATTGATAATCCTCGACGTTGTGGTGACCGTCGAGGTTGCCTAGAAAATGATTGAGGCGGGGCGCGAACCAGCGCGCGAAATCAGGCGCCGTCAGCCGTCCCTCACGGTAGTCGCCGATGCCGTTGGCCAGCATGCCGCCAAGTTCGCGGAACATGTCGTGCCGCTGCAGCCACATATTGGCGATGCCGTGGATGTTGGCATGGTCCTGCCAGTTTTCACGCGGATATTTCTCGGCCAGCCAGCGCAGGTCATCCGGCAGGCCCACGCGTTCGAGAAGCAGAAAATTGGCGGCCCCGGCCATGACAGTCTCCTTTGGTGACTGGCATATAGGCATCGAAAGGCTAGATCGGTAGCCCGGTGATCCGCTCGATAATGGCAATGCCCCAGACGCCGGCGACGATGAGCACCGAAATCAGCACCGCCAGCGAACCGCAATCCTTGGCCAACTGGATATCGACATTGAACTCGCGGCTGAAAGCGTCGCATGCCGCCTCGATGCCGGTGTTAAGCACTTCGACCATGATCAAGAGCAACACGGCGCCGATCAGCAAGGCATAACCGCGCCACGAGATCGAAACGAACCAGCCGAGCGGCAAGGCAAGCGCCAGCAGCATCAGCTCCTGCTGGAAAGCCTTCTCGCTGGTGGCCAGCTTGCGAAACGCCCGCACCGAATTGAAATAAGCATCGATCAGCCGCTGCATGCCAAACCCCTTTGCGAATCACCGGCACGGGATAATGCAATGGCTGGCCAGATCAATGGAATAAGGTGACTTGTCCAAGATTCATTCAGCAACCGGTATGGACGGTGTCGACTTTTCAAACTGTGGCAGCCCGTCGTCGATCGAATAATAGTCGCCCTTGTCACCGACGAAGATATGGCATTCCCCCTCAAGACCTGTCGGCTTGTCGAACGATCCCGCCATGACCGAAACGTAGTCCTGGTCTCGCGGCTTCCAGAACAGCACCGACCCGCATGCCTTGCAAAACCCACGCCTGGCGAAGGTGGAGGCTTCGTACCAGGTGATACTTTCCGTGCCCTCGATCACAATGTCGGCGTTGGCAACATTGGTCGCGGCATAGAAATGTCCGCTCTGCTTGCGGCATTGCGAGCAATGGCAATAGACGACGCCACGCAGCGCCCCGTTCGTTCTGAAGCGGACGGCTCCGCACAGACACGATCCCTGGTGACCATCACTCACGTCGATCCTCCTTGAAGAAAAGTGCCGGGCATGGCTTAGGATTCCAGCTTTGCCGCGCAAGCACGCAAGCAAATGCGACATGTGCTGGCGTGGAGAATCCGAAATTCGGTTTCATTTTCAAGAGTGCGATGCGCGAATCGCGAATTCAAGCCGCCGCACCGGCGTTGTTTCCAACTGTTGGACGCACGGACTAAGGCTTTTACAGCCCGCAGACAGAGAAAACCCGCTGAACCTCTGCCAGTTAAGGAAACTTTAGCGACGGCGCATTTATGGTCACCTGCAAGCGAAGGCCGTGGGTGGGGACGCATCCCTTCGCAAGTTGTTCGAAGCGTCGGTCGCATTCCCCAGGGCTCGGCGACAAAGGAAACCGCGAATTCCGCGGAGGATCCGAGGGGAAGAACCAAGATGCAGCCGGCAGCTGTCCCGACCGAACGAAGCACCGACATCGCAGCCACTGTTGTCGCGACAATGCGCCAATTGGGCGTGCTCGGCCTGCCGCGCAATTACGAGATCTTCTATGAGGCCCTGAGCGGCACCAATCGCGAACTCAGCCTGGCCGTCGTTTCGCTGGCCAGCCGGCCGACACAGGATGAACTGGACCAGATCGGGCGCACTTTCTTTGCCCACAACCATGGCCCTGGCATCGTCGAGCATGCCAGAGACGTCATTGCCAGGGAGCTCGAGGAGGTTGCTTCGCTGCTGCGGAGCGAGCGCAGCCACATCGAGAAATACGGCAGGATCCTCGATGAGACATCGAGCGGCCTCAGCGGACGCAGCCTTCTCTCTCAGGATCTCCTGCAGAAGATCGCCAACGCCATGGCGGTTGCCACCAATTCGACGATCGATCACGGCCGGCAGGTGGCCTCGACGCTCAGCGACAAGACGGCCGAACTCGAAAGCGTCAAGTCGAAGCTTGAGGAGTACAAGCGGCTGGCCGACACCGATCCGTTGACGCATATCTGGAATCGGCGCGCCTTCGACAAGGAGATCACCAGGATCTACAACAGCAACAGGGGTATCCTGTTCAACGCCCTGGTTCTTGTCGACATCGACCGCTTCAAGGATATCAACGACCGCTATGGCCACCCGGTCGGCGACAAGATCATCCAGAGCATCGCCGATATTTTCCAGACCAGCATTCGCGGCGACATGTTCGTCGCCCGCACCGGCGGCGAGGAGTTCGCGCTGATCATCGAGGGCGCCAGCGAGGACGCCACCTATGACGTTGCGGAGCGCATTCGCGCCCTGATCGAGCAGACGCCGTTCACCAGCAGCCAGACCGGCACGAATTACGGCACCGTCACCGTCTCGATGGGTATCTGCATGGCTTCCGAAGCCGAAGGACCCGAAGATCTCTACACCAAGGCCGACCGGGCGCTCTATCGCTCCAAGGTCAGCGGCCGCAACCGGGTCACCAAGCACTCGACGATGGCAGGCCGGGCCGGCAAGAGCTGGCTGCTCTACAAGAAGGACTGACAGTCCCTGCCCGCTGGTGCCGGGAACACTGGACTAGCGCAGACATGAAAGGCGCCCGATTTCTCGGACGCCCTTTCGTGGATCTTATTCGGACTGCGCGAAAATCAGCCGTTGACCGCCTGCTTGTGCTGCACCGGGTGGCTCTTCTTCAACAGATCCGAGACCAGGAAGGCCAGTTCGATCGCCTGGTCGGCGTTAAGGCGCGGATCGCAATGGGTGTGGTAGCGGTCCTGCAATTCCTCGGCGGTGATGGCGCGCGCGCCACCGGTGCATTCGGTGACGTTCTTGCCGGTCATTTCGACATGGATGCCGCCCGGATGCGTGCCTTCGGCGCGGTGCACCTCGAAGAAGGTCTGGACCTCCTTGAGAATGCGGTCGAACGGCCGCGTCTTGTAGCCGGCGGCCTCGATCGTGTTGCCGTGCATCGGGTCCGACGACCACACCACGGAGCGGCCTTCCTTCTGCACCGCGCGAACCAGCTTCGGCAGATGGTCGGCGACCTTGTCGGAACCGAAGCGGGCGATCAGCGTCAGCCGGCCGGGCTCGTTCTCGGGATTGAGCAGGTCGATCAGCTCCAGCAAGCCGTCCGGCGTCAGCGACGGACCGCATTTCAGGCCGAGCGGGTTCTTGATGCCACGGCAATATTCGACATGCGCATGGTCGGGCTGGCGGGTGCGGTCGCCGATCCAGATCATATGACCCGAGGTGGCGTACCAGTCGCCGGAGGTCGAGTCGACGCGCGTCAGTGCCTCCTCGTAGCCGAGCAGCAGCGCCTCGTGGCTGGTGTAGAAATCGGTTTCGCGCAGCGCGTAGTTGGTTTCCGAGGTGATGCCGACGGCTTTCATGAAGTCCATCGTCTCGGTGATGCGGTTGGCAAGAGACTCGTATTTCTCGCCCTGCGGACTGTCGGACACGAAGCCGAGCATCCAGCGGTGCACATTCTCCAGGCTGGCATAGCCGCCTTGCGCGAAGGCGCGCAAAAGGTTGAGCGTCGCCGCCGACTGGCGGTACGCCATTTCCTGGCGAGCGGGATCCGGAATGCGCGACTTCGGGTCGAATTCGATGCCGTTGATGATGTCGCCGCGATAGCTGGGCAGCGTCACCTCGCCCTTGGTCTCGTTGTCGGACGAACGCGGCTTGGCGAACTGGCCGGCAACGCGGCCAACCTTCACCACCGGCTGCGCGCCGGCGAAGGTGAGCACCACGGACATCTGCAGGAAGACGCGGAAGAAGTCGCGGATGTTGTCCGCGCCATGCTCGGCGAAGCTCTCGGCGCAATCGCCGCCCTGCAGGAGGAATGCGTCACCGGCGGCGACAGAAGCGAGCTGCTTCTTCAGCTTGCGCGCCTCACCGGCAAAAACCAGCGGCGGAAAGGTTGCGAGCTGGGCCTCCGTGTTCTTCAGCGCGGCAAGGTCCGGATAGGCAGGAACCTGCTTGATCGGCTTTGCTCTCCACGAATTCGGCGACCATTTCGTCATCGCTGCACCCAACGCTCTTTCCGGCAAGCACCCTCGCCTGCCATTCCCGCCCCTATATGGGATGGCGGCTCCATACACGAAGCCGATTTCCTATTCTAGACCGGAATTCAAGCGCTGGCGAATGGCCTGGGCCGGCTACGCCGCCTTCTCCACCAGCCGCGCCAACTGGGTCATGACGACCGCCGAGCCCGCCAATCGCTTCTCGGGGGTTGGCCAATCGCGCACGAAGACGACGCTGTGGTCCGGCCGGATCTTGGCCAGCGAGCCCTGCTCGCCGATGAACCGGACGAGCCCGACCGGGTTGGAGAATTCGCGCTTGCGGAAATGGATGACGACGCCCTTCGGCCCGGCGTCGAGCTTCTCGACATTGGCCTTGCGGCAGAGCGCCTTGATGAAGACGATCTTGAGCAGATGCTTGACCTCGTCCGGCAGCGGGCCGAAGCGGTCGATCAGCTCGGCGCCGAAAGCGTCGATTTCCTCGGTGTTTTCGAGATCGCCAAGCCTGCGGTAGAGCGCCAGCCGGAGCTGCAAATCCGGAACATAGCTTTCCGGGATCATCACCGCCGTGCCGACGGCAATCTGCGGCGACCAGCCGCCATCCTGCACTTCGCCGGAATCCTTCACCTCGGCGACGGCCTCTTCCAGCATCTGCTGGTAGAGCTCGAAGCCGACCTCCTTGATGTGGCCGGACTGCTCTTCGCCAAGAAGATTGCCGGCGCCCCTGATATCGAGGTCGTGGCTGGCGAGCTGGAAGCCGGCGCCCAACGTATCCAGCGATTGCAGCACCTTCAGCCGGCGCTCGGCGGTGTCGGTCAGCTTGCGGTTGGCCGGCAGCGTGAACAGCGCATAGGCGCGCACCTTGGAACGCCCGACGCGGCCGCGCAGCTGATAAAGCTGCGACAGGCCGAACATGTCGGCGCGATGGATGATCAGCGTGTTGGCGGTCGGGATGTCGAGACCTGATTCGACGATGGTCGTCGATAACAGCACGTCGTACTGGCCGTCATAGAAGGCATTCATGATATCGTCGAGTTCGCCCGGCGGCATCTGGCCATGTGCCACCGCCACCTTCAACTCCGGCACGGATTCCTTCAGGAAATCATGGATTTCCGAGAGATCGCTGATGCGCGGCACCACATAGAAGGAATGGCCGCCGCGATAGCGCTCGCGCAGCAGCGTCTCGCGGATGACCAGGGGATCGAACGGCGAGATGAAGGTGCGCACCGCCATTCGGTCGACCGGCGGCGTGGCGATCAGCGACAGCTCGCGCACCCCGGTCAACGCCAGTTGCAGCGTGCGCGGGATCGGTGTCGCCGAGAGCGTCAGCACGTGCACGTCGGTCTTCAAATCCTTCAGCCGCTCCTTGTGCTTGACGCCAAAGTGCTGCTCCTCGTCGATGATCAGCAGGCCAAGGTTCTTGAACGAGATCGCGGAACCAAGCAGCGCGTGCGTGCCGATGACGATGTCGACCTGGCCCTCGGCGATGCCTTTCTTGGTCTCGGCCAGTTCCTTGGCGCCGACCAGCCGCGATGCTTGGCCGACACGGATCGGCAGGCCGGAGAAACGCTGCGAAAAGGTCTTGAAATGCTGGCGCGACAACAATGTCGTCGGCACCACAACTGCCACCTGAAAGCCTTCCATCGCCGCGATGAAGGCGGCACGCAGCGCCACTTCGGTCTTGCCGAAGCCGACATCGCCGCAAATCAGCCGGTCCATCGGCTTGCCGGCAGCAAGATCGTCGCGCACCGAATCGATGGCCGTCTGCTGGTCGTCGGTCTCTTCATAGGGGAAGCGGGCCGCGAACTCGCCATAGAGGCCTTCTGCCGGCACCAGTGGCGGTGCGGAGCGCATCTGCCGTTCGGCGGCGATGCGGATCAGCTGCCCGGCCATGTCGAGCAGGCGCTTCTTCAGTCGCGCCTTGCGCGACTGCCAGGCGCCGCCGCCAAGCTTGTCCAGCGTCGCCTCGGCTGTGTCAGAACCGTAGCGCGACAGAAGCTCGATGTTTTCCACCGGCAGGAACAGCCGGTCGTCACCCGCATAGTGGATTTCAAGGCAGTCATGCGGTGCGCCGACCGCTTCGATGGTACGCAGGCCGATGAAACGGCCAATGCCATGATCGGCATGGACGACAATGTCGCCGGCCGACAGCGCCGAGGCCTCGGCAATGAAGTCCGAGGGACGCTTCTTGCGTTTCGAACGCCGGATCAGCCGGTCGCCCAAAATGTCCTGTTCGGCGACGACGACCAGTTTTTCGGTCTCGAAGCCGGATTCGAGCGGCAGCACGGCCAGGGCCGCCTGACCGGGTTCGAGCTTTTCGGCTTCCGCCAGCGTCGCCACCTGCTTGAGTTTGCCGAGATGGTGTTCGGCTAGGATCTGGCCAAGCCGGTCGAGCGAGCCTTCGGTCCAGCCGGCGATGACGACGCGGCGGCGCGCCGCGCGCTCATCGGCGATGTGTTTGACGACGACATCGAACACATTGGCGTTCGGATCGGCGCGCTCCTCGACGAAGCTGCGGCCGTGGCGTGAGCCGGCGTGATAGACCTTCTTGGCGCCAACTTCGGGCGCGTCGAATGGCGTGAAGTCGATCGCTTCACGCGGCCCGAGCGAGGCAATCAGGTTTTCCGGGGAGAGATAGAGCAGGTCCGGTGCGACCGGCTTGTAGGGCACGGCGTCCTTCAAGGCACCGTCCGCCTGCTTCTTGCGCGCCTCGTAATGGTCGAGGATCAGCGTGTGGCGTTCGGCCAACGCCTCATGCGCCAGATGGTCGAAGATGACAGGCGTGTCAGGCAGATAGTCGAACACCGTCTCCAGCCGCTCATAGAAAAACGGCAGCCAGTGTTCCATTCCGGCAAACCGCCTGCCTTCGCTGACTGCTGCATAGAGCCCGTCATCGCGCTGTGGAGCGCCAAAGGCTTCGATATAGGAGCGGCGGAAACGGCTGATGGTTTCGGGCGTCAGCGCCACTTCGCTCATCGCCTGCAGCGCCATCGACTTGCGCTGGCCGGTGGTGCGCTGCGTGGCGGCGTCGAACACACGGATCGATTCCAGCGTGTCGCCGAAGAAGTCGAGCCTGAGCGCTTCGGTCCACCCAGGCGCGAACAGGTCGAGAATGCCGCCGCGCACTGCGAACTCACCGATGCCGCGCACTGTCGGCACGCGCTCGAAACCGGACGTTTCCAGCCGCGACACCAGTACATTCATGTCGATCTGGTTGCCGGGTCTGGCATGAAAGGTCTGTGCCTCGACGAGATCCGCCGGCGGAATGCGTTGCAGCAGCGCATTGGCGGTGGTGAGGATGACGGCGCGGTGCGGCTTCTTCGCCAGAGCGATCATGGCGGTCAGCGCATCGAGGCGCTTGGCGGCAGCATCCGAACCGGGCGAGACGCGGTCGTAGGGCAGACAATCCCACGCCGGTAGTTGCAGCACCGGCAGGCCGGGGGCAGAAAAAGACAGCGCCTCAACGATCGCCGGCAGGCGCTGACCGTCGCGCGCGACGAACAGAACCGGCTTGTCGGGCGCGATCTCAAGTGCCGCCTGCACCAGCGCAAAGGCTTCATAGCCATCGGCGACGCCGTCGACGATGAACTGGCCGGCGCGGCCTTTCGGCAAACCGATGGTGGGAATGAGGCTCATGAAATCACGGTCTTGTTCTATCGCAACTCCGAACGGAAAACCGCTTCGCACTTTTCCTGGAATTGCTTGTGTTCAGGATGTCGTTGTTCAAAATGTCATGGAGTGGCGGAAAGCCAGGATCTTTTGCAGGACGGCACAATCGATATCGGCCGGAACCGGGCGTTCGCCGGTGACCATGGGCAGGAATTCGGTATCGGGAATGTCGAGGAGCCTCTCATATTGGTCGATTTCCTCGGCCGTCAAGGCGCCGATCTCAGCGTCGGCGAAAGTGCCGAGGATCAGGTCCATCTCGCGCATGCCGCGATGCCAGGAGCGAAACAGAAGCTTGCGGCGGTGCACGTCCAGCCCCTCGCTTGATCTCGTCGTTCCGGTCATCGTGCCGCATCCTTGCTTGCTGCGGCGCATATAGCGTGGATAGAAGGGGCTGTCAGCCTTGCGCTGCCGCCATCGCAACATAAGCTGACATCATGCGCCCGACCATCCTCGATCCCTTGTTTGTCCCGATCACGTCGCTTGCAGGCGTCGGACCGAAAGTCGGCGCGCTGATCGAGAAGGTTGTCCCGGCCGATCTGGGTGACCGCCCCGCCCGCGCGGGCGACCTTCTGTTCATGCTGCCGCACACCGTCATCGACCGGCGCAGCCGCCCGGGCATCGCAGGATCCGCGGAAGGCCAAATCGTGACGCTGGAGGTGCGCATCGACCGCCACCAGCCGCCGCCGCGCGGCAACAGGTCGGTGCCTTACCGCGTCTTCGCCCATGACGACACCGGCGAGATCGCGCTGACCTTCTTCCATGCTCACGCTTCCTATCTCGAAAAGGCGATGCCCGAGGGCGAGCATGTCGTGGTCTCAGGCCGCATGGAATGGTTCAATGGCCGCCCGAGCATGGTCCACCCCGACCATATTGCGCTGGCCAGCGAGGCGGAAAACCTGCCGCTGGTCGAACCGGTCTATCCCCTGACAGCCGGGCTCTCGGGCAAGGTGCTGCGCCGGGCGATCGGCCAGGCGCTGGCGCGTGTGCCTGAATTTCCCGAATGGCAGGACGGCGCCTTCATGCGCCGCCACACGTCTCCCTCCTTTGCCGACGCGCTTGCCCGCATCCACAATCCGGCCGACCCGATCGATGTCTCCATCGATGGCGCTGCCTGGCGGCGCCTGGCCTATGACGAGCTGCTGGCGGGCCAGGTCTCGCTGGCGCTGGTGCGGGCAAAAGTCCGCCGCCTGTCCGGCCGTCCCCTGGTCGGCGACGGCCGCATCGTCGAAAAGCTGCGAGCCGCACTGCCCTATTCGCTGACATCGAGCCAGGAATTTGCGCTGGCCGAAATCAATACCGACCTCGCCGATCCCGAGCGCATGCTGCGGCTTCTGCAGGGCGATGTCGGCTCCGGCAAGACGGTCGTAGCGCTGCTGGCCATGGCACGCGCCGTCGAGGCCGGCGGCCAGGCAGCCTTGATGGCACCGACCGAGATCCTGGCGCGTCAGCATCTGGCGACCATCACGCCGCTTGCCGCCAAGGTTGGGCTGGGCATCGCCATCCTCACCGGCCGCGAGAAGGGCCGCGAACGCGCTGATACGCTGGCCGGCCTGGCAAGCGGCGAGATCGACATCGTCGTCGGTACCCACGCGCTGTTCCAGGAGACGGTCATGTTCCACGATCTGGTCTTCGCCGTGATCGACGAGCAGCACCGTTTCGGCGTCCATCAGCGGCTTGCCATCACCGCCAAGGGCGACGCGCCCGACATGCTGGTGATGACGGCCACTCCCATCCCCCGCACGCTGGTGCTGACCGCTTTCGGCGACATGGACGTGTCGAAACTGACGGAAAAACCGGCCGGCCGCCAGCCGATCCGTACCGTTACACTGCCGCTCGAGCGGCTCGACGAACTGGTCGACCGCATGGTGGACGCCGTCGCCGGCGGCCAGAAGATCTACTGGATCTGTCCGCTGGTCGAGGAATCCGAAGAAATCAAGCTGATGTCGGCCGAGGACCGCTTCGCGTCGCTGAAACCATTGTTCGGCGACCGTATCGGGCTCGTTCACGGCCGCATGAAGGGTGCCGAGAAGGACGAGGCGATGCGTGCGTTCAAGCAGGGCGAGACACGCATCCTGATCGCCACCACCGTCATCGAGGTCGGCGTCGACGTGCCGGACGCCACCGTCATGGTCATCGAGCACGCCGAGCGCTTCGGCCTGGCCCAGCTGCACCAACTGCGCGGCCGGGTCGGGCGTGGCGACAAGCCCTCCTCCTGCGTGCTGCTCTACAAGGACCCGCTCGGCGAGACCGCAAAACGCCGGCTGTCGGTAATGCGCGAGACCGAGGACGGGTTCCTGATCGCCGAGGAAGACCTGAAGCTGCGCGGCGAAGGCGAATTGCTGGGCACCCGCCAGTCCGGCACGCCGGGTTTCCAGGTGGCGCGCATCGAGGCGCATGCCGACCTTCTGGAGGCCGCCCGCGACGATGCCAGGCTGATCCTGTCGCGCGACCCGGAGCTGCAATCGCAGCGTGGCGAGGCGTTGCGCCTGCTGCTTTATTTGTTCGGTCGCGACGAGGCCGTGCGGCTCCTGCGCGCCGGCTGAGCCAGGGCGGCAACCGACGGGTTGGCGAGCATCCCTTCGATCGGCTCGCCATTCACGACAACCATTTGCTTGACCTCGGGCGCCACCAGCCCGGCCGACACAATCAGCTTGGCGCCGTCCTCAATCGTCATGTCGAGCAGCACGATGTCCGACTTCGGCACATACATCAGGAATCCGGTGGTCGGGTTTGGCGTGCACGGCATGAACACGGCAATCAGCGGATCGCCTTCCTGGTCGAGCTTCTGGTTGATCTCGGTTTCCTTCTCGCTGGCGACGAACACCAGCGACCACACACCCTTGCGCGGATATTCGACCAGTCCGACCTGGCGGAACATGTCGCCCTTGTTGGACAGCACGGTCTCGAAAATCTGTTTCAGCGAGCCATAGATGCCGCGCACCAACGGCATGCGGCCAAGCAGGCGCTCGCCGAAATTGACGATGGCGCGGCCGACGATGTTGGCCGTCAGGAAGCCGATCAGCGTGATCAGGATGAGCGCCACGATCAGCCCGAACCCCGGCACAGGAAACGACAAATAGGTGTCAGGGCTGTAGCGGGCCGGAATATAGGGTTTCACCCAGGAATCGACCCAACCGATGAATGACCAGGCGATGTAGGCGGTGATCGCCAGCGGCGCGCAGACGATGAAGCCCGTGAGGAAATAGTTCCTCAGCCGGGTCACGCCGGAAGTCTTGGGAGCGTCGGACATGATTCACCGGAGGCCGCTATTGCGACGCGACATTAGTGAACCGCCGTCCAGTTTGGAACTGCGAAGCTTTTAAAGAGCCGATTATGCCGCTACTTCCAGCGGCTCAATCTTCTCGAGTTCCGGCGCCAGCTTTCTGGCTTCGGTTTCAAGCTCATAGGCCTGTTGAAAATTCATCCAGAATTCGGGCGTGGTGTTGAAAAATCTGGCGAGGCGAAGAGCCGTATCGGGAGTCAGGCCGATCTCTTCCTTGGCAATGCGTTCGATACGGGTGCGCGGAAGGTTGAGCTTTTTCGCCAGCGCGCCTGCACTCATGCCGAGCGGGACGAGATATTCTTCACGCAGGAATTCTCCAGGATGAACTGGACGTGCGAACTTGAGCATAGTTCAGGGTCCTCAAGGGTTCAGGGCAAGTGCCCGCTCAATGGTAATCGACGATCTCCACGTCTTCAGCGCCAGCAGCGGTCCATTTGAAGCAGATGCGCCACTGGTCGTTGATGCGAATTGAATGCTGTCCGGCTCGGCTCCCTTTCAGGGCTTCAAGATGATTTCCGGGCGGCGATCGAAGGTCATTCAGTTGGGCAGCGTTGGCAATTGCGCGAAGGCGGCGTTCGCCACGGGCAACCAAATCCGGCGGAAAGCCCTTTGGCGCCTTCCCTTCGGCAACCGCTTCGACCGCCTTGCCTCTGAACGAAACGATCAATAACGCGCCCTCTAGATTGTATCATACACTGATACATGTCGACGCGCAAGCAAATGTATCATCGGCCGATACAAATTTGCTATCGGTTGATCGGCGGCAAGATTTGACGATACCTATTCCACGGTCACCGATTTCGCCAGATTGCGCGGCTGGTCGACGTCGGTGCCCATGAACACGGCGGTGAAATAGGCGAGCATCTGGATCGGCAGCGCGTAGATGATCGGCGAGATGATTTCCGGCACGTCCGGCAGCACGATCGTCTCCATCGTCTTGACGCTCGTCAGCGCCGCACCCTTGCTGTCGGTGATCAGGATGATCTTGCCGCCGCGCGCCGCCACTTCCTGCATGTTCGAAACGGTCTTTTCGAAAATGTGGTCGTGCGGCGCAATGACGATGACCGGCATGTTCTCGTCGATCAGCGCGATCGGTCCATGCTTCAGCTCGCCGGCGGCATAGCCCTCGGCGTGGATATAGGAGATTTCCTTGAGTTTCAGCGCGCCTTCCATGGCCAGCGGAAAGTTGGTGTCGCGGCCGAGATAGAGCACGTCCTTGTAGCGTGAGAGTTCACGCGCGATCCGTTCGATCTGCTCTTCAAGCTTGAGCACCTGATTGGCATAGCGCGGCGCTTCCGAAAGCGCGCGCACCAGGGTCTTCTCTTGTTCTTTCGAGATTGTCCCGCGCGCCACGCCGGCCCGCACGGCAAGCGATGCCAGCACCGAAAGCTGGCAGGTGAACGCCTTGGTCGAGGCAACGCCGATCTCCGGCCCGGCGAGCGTCGGCAGCACGACATCGGATTCGCGCGCCATGGTCGATTCGCGCACATTGACGATCGCGCCGATCTTCATGCCGGCCTTGCGGCAATAACGCAGCGAGGCCAGCGTGTCGGCAGTCTCACCGGACTGCGAAATGAAGAACGCCGCGTCGTTCTTCGACAATGGCATTTCGCGGTAACGGAATTCGGAGGCGACATCGATGTCGACGGGCAGGCGCGCGTAGCGCTCGAACCAGTATTTGCCGATCAGGCCGGCAAGATAGGCGGTACCGCAGGCCGAAATCGCCAGCCGGTTGATCTCTGCGAAATTGAACGGCAGATCCAGCGGCTTGGAGACGCCGCCGACAAAATCGAGATAATTCGCCAAGGTATGCGAGATCACTTCGGGCTGCTCATGGATCTCCTTCTCCATGAAATGGCGGCGATTGCCCTTATCGACCATGAAGCTGGTCGACAGCGACTGCTGGCGCTTGCGGTCGACCTTTGTGCCGTCGATGTCGAAGATGGTAACGCCGTCGCGGCGCACCACCGCCCAGTCGCCATCTTCGAGATAGGTGATCGAATTGGTGAACGGTGCGAGCGCGATGGCGTCGGAGCCCAAAAACATCTCGCCATCGCCATGGCCGACAGCCAAAGGCGGACCATTGCGCGCGCCGACGATCAGGTCCTCGTCGCCCTTGAACATGATGGCCAGCGCGAAAGCGCCTTCCAGCCGCTTCAGCGCCTGGTGCGCGGCCTCGACCGGCTTCAGCCCTTTGGCGAGTTCGCGCGCCACCAGATGGGCGACGACCTCGGTGTCGGTCTGCGAGGAGAAAGAATAGCCATCGCGGATCAGTTCTTCGCGCAATTCGGCGAAATTCTCGATGATGCCGTTGTGGACGATGGCGACGCCGTCGGAAAAATGCGGATGCGCATTGGTCTCGTTGGGCACGCCGTGTGTCGCCCAGCGCGTGTGACCGATGCCGATCGTACCATCGAGCGGCTCGTCCTTGAGCCGGCGCTCGAGGTTGATCAGCTTGCCTTCGGCGCGGCGGCGAGCAAGCTGGCCGTGCTCGATGGTGGCGACGCCGGCCGAGTCATAGCCGCGATATTCCAACCGCTTCAGCGCATCGACAATGAGCGGCGCAACCTGCGAGTGGCCGACGATTCCAACGATACCGCACATGCAGACAGCCCCCGATTCCCCGTGGAAAACCAGCGCTATTTAGGGATGGCCGGCCTGCCGCGAAAGTCACATTGCATTTCGTCCCGTGTAACGGAACGCTCATTCTTGTCGATGCACCATGACAGACCGCTCTTGCAATCCGGTTACTGCAATCGTTCGGTTTTTTGCGGGCTGGTCTTACTTTTTCTTCGCAGCCGCGGCCGAGGCAAAGCGTTCGCGCAATTCCTTGCCCTTGCCCGGGATCGTCTTCTGGCGAGCACGGCCGAAGGCCAGCGCATCGTCGGGCACGCTTTCCGTGATCACGCTGCCCGAGGCAATGTAGCCGCCCTTGCCGATGGTGACAGGCGCCACCAGCGACGAATTGGAGCCAATGAACGCGCCCTCGCCGATGTCCGTGAAGAATTTCGAATAGCCGTCATAATTGCAGGTGATGGTGCCAGCGCCGATATTGGCGCCCGCGCCGACGCGGGCATCGCCGATATAGGTCAAATGGTTGACCTTGGCGCCCTCTTCGATAACCGCCTGCTTGACCTCGCAGAAATTGCCGACCTTGGCCTTTTGCCGGAGATCCGCACCCGGCCGCAGCCGCGCGTACGGCCCGACATCGCAATTGGACGCAATGGTGGCGCCTTCGATGTGGCTGAAGGCATGTATCTTGGCGCCCGTCGCAATCTTCACGCCCGGACCGAACCAGACATTGGGCTCGACGATCGTGTCAGTGCCGATCTCGGTGTCGTGCGAGAAATACACCGTCTCCGGCGCGATCAGCGTCACGCCCGACAGCATCGCTTCATGCCGCCGGCGCGCCTGCCAGATGCCCTCGGCTTGCGCCAGTTCGGCGCGGTTGTTGATGCCGAGCGCGCTTTCGAAGCTGGCTTCGGTGGCGACGACATCGAGGCCTCGCGCGCCGGCGATCTCGACGATGTCGGTGAGGTAATACTCGCCCTTGGCGTTCTTGTTGCCGACCTGATCGAGCAGTTTCAGCGCGTGGGCACCGGCAACCGCCATCATCCCGGCATTGCAGAAGCCGATCTTCCTCTCCTCCTCGGAGCAATCCTTCTCCTCGCGAATGGCAATCAGCTTGCCGTCCTTCTCGATCAACCGGCCATAGCCGGCCGGACTGGGCGGACGGAAGCCGATCACCACGACGCCAGCACCTTCCGCCAGTTTCAGCCGCGCCACGGTGAGCGCATCCGCGTCGATCAACGGCGTATCGCCAAACATCACCAGGATATCGTCATAACCCTTTGATATCGCATCGCGCGCGGCCAACACGGCGTGCGCGGTGCCAAGGCGCTTTTCCTGCACGAATGTCTCGGCCTTCGGCGCGAATTTTGCCGCTGCCTTGCGCATCTCGTCCGCCCCGTGGCCGATGACCAGCGCCTGACTGCCGGCGCCGGCGGCTTCGGCTGCCTTCACCACATGGGCGACCATCGGCAACCCAGCGATCTGGTGCAGCACCTTCGGCAACACGCTCTTCATGCGCGTGCCTTCGCCGGCGGCGAGGATGACGGACAGGCAGGATCTCTGGCTCATGGAAGGGCAACCATATGAAAAGGGTTGGGAATCAAAGCATGCTAGCAGTGGCGCCATGCTGCACCAATGCGGTTAAATTCCGGTGAGGTGGGACGAGCAACTTACTTTTAATCAGTAGTTCAAACAGCCATTCGAACGCGGAAAATATGTTCGGCATCGGACGAAAAAGTTACCCCAGCCGTCCCAGCACCGGAAAATTCTCCAGCAACCAATACGATACCGCCTGCACGCCGCCGGTGAGGAAAAACACGCCGGCGACGACCAGCAGCGCACCGATCGCCTTTTCGACCCGGCCGAGATGGACGCGGAATCTGCCGAGGAAGCGCATGAAGGCGCCTGAAAACAGCGCTGCGATCAGGAACGGGATGCCCAGCCCGAGCGAATAGGCGGCGAGCAGCAGAGCGCCCTCGCCCACCGTTTCGCGGCCGCCGGCCAGCGTCAGGATCGGACCGAGCACCGGGCCGATGCAGGGCGTCCAGCCGAAGGCGAAGGCCAGCCCCATGACATAGGCCGCGACCGCACTTGCCGGCTTGCCCTGCGACTGGAAGCGCGCCTCGCGCGACAGCAGTGGGATGCGCAGGATGCCGAGGAAATTCAGGCCCATCAGGATGATCAGCACGCCGGCGCCCATCGCCAGCTGCTCCTGCCAGACCCGCAGAAGCCGGCCGATGGTCGAGGCGCCGGCGCCAAGCGCCACGAACACGGTCGAGAAACCGAGCACGAAGGCAATCGAGGAATAGAGCAGCGCACCGCGCGCGCCTTCCCTCGCCGTAGTTCCCGCATTGCCACGGAAATCGTCGACCGAAACGCCTGCCATATAGCAGAGATAGGGCGGCACCAGCGGCAGCACGCAAGGCGACAGGAACGAGATCGCTCCCGCTCCGACCGCGCTGACATAGCCGACGTCCAATGCCATTTCCAAGAACTCCAATGCCGTGCCGCCGATATAGCGATGCGGAGCCTTGTCCACCAATCACCATTGTGTTGGCAAGATCATGCTTGCCGGGGAAGAAACGGCAGCCCACGGGCGTTGATACAGCGAGGCCGCGATTTCCCGCGCGTCTCCGGATATCAGTCAGGGAGATTTCCATGAAAACCATAACCGCAGGGCTGGCAGCGCTTTTGCTCAGCACCGCCGCCTCCTTCGCCGCCGATGCGTGGAAGGAAGCCGAGGTCAATGGCACCAAGATCTACACCGACGCCAACGGCATGACGCTTTATACCTATGACAAGGACGAGATGGGCAAGACCAATTGCTACGACAAATGCGCCACCAACTGGCCGCCGCTGAAGGCCGAGGCCGACGCCAAGGCGGACGGCGAATGGAGCGTTGTCGACCGTACCGACGGCACCAAGATGTGGGCCTATGACGGCAAGCCGGTCTACACCTTCATCAAGGACAAGAAGCCCGGCGATGTGACCGGCGACGGCGTCGGCGAGGTCTGGCACATCGTCAAGGCCGACTAAGCACGCCAATCCCGCCTGCTGGCGGAACAAGGGCCGGTCGCCGAGCATCTCTATGCAGCCGGCGACCGGCATCAACCAGCCTGTTGTAATGTCGCCCGTCACAGTTCGGGGCTGCATTTCCTCGACTCGGTGGAAAAGTGAATCGGGTCGTTTCCGCTGACTCGGAACCGCCATCTCCCTTTCCCAAAATTCTGTGATTTTCTCCATACACTCTTAGAGTGTATTGCGGCGGACAGCCCTGCAATTTGGGCGCTTCCCCTTGACCGGATGCAAAAGCGCGGCCATGTGAGCGACAAAGTGAACGAGATTTCGTCGCGCGCAGCGGAATTCTTCTGCCGCACCACAGCTGATATGAGACCTCATGGACGTCGTCGTCGTCGAATCGCCGGCCAAGGCAAAGACAATCAACAAATACCTCGGCAAGAACTACAAGGTTCTGGCCTCGTTCGGCCATATCCGGGATTTGCCGGCCAAGGATGGCTCGGTGCGTCCGGATGAGGATTTCGCCATGTCCTGGGCGGTCGACACGGCCTCGGGCAAGCGGCTTGCCGACATCGCCAAGGCGGTCAAGGATGCCGACGGCCTGATCCTCGCCACCGATCCGGATCGCGAAGGCGAAGCCATTTCCTGGCACGTTCTTGAAGTGCTGAAGCAGAAGCGCGCGCTGAAGGACAAGCCGGTCAGCCGCGTCGTCTTCAACGCCATCACCAAATCGTCGGTGCTGGAGGCGATGGCCAATCCGCGCCAGATCGATGCGCCGCTGGTCGATGCCTATCTCGCCCGCCGGGCGCTGGATTATCTCGTCGGCTTCACGCTGTCGCCGGTGCTGTGGCGCAAGCTGCCGGGCGCCCGCTCGGCCGGCCGCGTCCAGTCGGTTGCGCTGCGCCTGGTCTGCGATCGCGAATCCGAGATCGAGCGCTTCATCCGCGAGGAATACTGGCAGATCGCTGCACTGCTGGGCACGCCGCGCAACGAGAATTTCGAAGCGCGGCTGACCGCCTTCGATCGCAAGAAGCTGCAAAAGCTCGACATTTCAAACAAGGCACAGGCCGACGACATCAAATCGATGCTTGATGGCGCAACCTTCAAGGCGGTGTCGGTGGAAGCCAAGCCGACCAAGCGCAATCCCGGCCCGCCCTTCACCACGTCGACGCTGCAGCAGGCCGCCTCATCGGGTCTCGGCTTCTCGGCCAGCCGCACCATGCAGGTGGCGCAACGCCTCTATGAAGGCATGGAGATCGGCGGCGAGACCACAGGTCTCATCACCTATATGCGAACCGACGGCGTGCAGATGGCACCCGAGGCGATCGACGCCGCACGCGACGCCATTGCCAAGGAATTCGGCGCAAAATACCTGCCGGAAAAGCCGCGCCAGTATACCGCCAAGGCCAAGAACGCCCAGGAAGCGCACGAAGCGATCCGCCCGACGGATTTCATGCGCACCCCGGCATCCGTCAGGCAATATCTCGATTCCGACCAGATGCGGCTCTATGAGCTGATCTGGAAGCGCGCCATCGCCAGCCAGATGCAGTCGGCCGAGATCGAGCGCACCACCGCCGAGATCGAAGCGGTCAACGGATCGCGCACCGCAGAGCTGCGTGCCATCGGTTCGGTCGTTCGGTTCGACGGTTTCATCGCCGCCTACACCGACCAGAAGGACGACGATGCGGAAGACGAGGAAAACCGCCGCCTGCCTGAAATCCGCGCCGGCGAGCAGCTAGCCCGCCAGGCGATCAATGCCACCCAGCACACCACCGAGCCGCCGCCGCGCTATTCCGAAGCTTCGCTGATCAAGAAGCTGGAAGAACTCGGCATCGGCCGGCCTTCTACCTATACGGCGATCCTGAAGACGCTCGAGGACCGTGACTACGTCACCATCGACAAGCGCCGGCTGGTGCCGCAGGCCAAGGGCCGGCTGCTGTCGGCCTTCCTCGAAAGCTTCTTCAAGCGCTATGTCGAGTACGACTTCACCGCGTCCCTCGAGGAAAAGCTCGACGAGATCTCGGACGGCAAGCTCGCCTGGAAGGACGTGCTGCGCGATTTCTGGAAGGATTTTTCCGGCGCCGTCGCCGACATCAAGGAACTGCGCGTCACCGACGTGCTCGACGCGCTCAATGAAGAACTGGCGCCGCTGGTGTTCCCGACGCGGGAGGACGGCTCCAATCCGCGCATCTGCCCGAAATGCGGCACCGGCAATCTGTCGCTGAAGCTTGGCAAGTTCGGCGCCTTTGTCGGCTGCTCCAACTATCCCGATTGCTCCTTCACCCGCCAGCTCGGCGATGCCGCCAATCCCAATGGCGAGAATGGCGGCGGCGAGGACGGCACCAAGGTGATCGGCAAGGATCCTTACACGTCAGAGGAAATCACGCTGCGCAGCGGTCGCTTCGGCCCCTATCTGCAGCGTGGCGACGGCAAGGAGGCCAAGCGTTCCAGCCTGCCCAAGGGCTGGACGGCCGAGTCGATCGACCACGAAAAGGCGCTGGCGCTGCTGTCGCTGCCGCGCGATGTCGGCCAGCATCCGGAAACCGCCAAGATGATCTCAGCCGGGCTTGGCCGCTACGGCCCATTCGTGCTGCATGACGGCACCTATGCCAATCTCGAAAGCATCGAGGACGTGTTCTCGATCGGCCTCAACCGCGCCGTATCGGTGATCGCCGAGAAGCAGCTGAAGGGCAAGGGCGGCCGCAATGGCGGTACTGCCGCAGCGCTGAAGGAGCTTGGCGACCATCCCGATGGCGGCGGCAAGATCGTCGTGCGCGACGGCAAATACGGGCCTTACGTGAATTTCGGCAAGGTCAATGCTACGCTGCCCAAGGGCAAGGATCCGCAGTCGGTGACGATCGAGGATGCGCTGGCATTGATTGCCGAGAAAGAGGCCAAGGGCGGCGGCGGCAAGAAGCCGTTCCGAAAGGCAGCCGCGGCCAAGGCCCCGGCGACAAAGAAAGTGGCAGCCAAGAAGCCGGCTGCGAAGAAGCCGGCCGCGAAGAAAAAAGGATAGGACAGCGTGGCGCGCAAGATCACCGGCAGAACCCACGGCGATCCGCGCACCGCCGACACCAGGGCCAAGGTCAAGGACGACTACCGGCCCTCGCGTGACGAAATCCTGCGCTACATCGCCGAAAATCCCGATCGCGCCGGCAAACGCGACATCGCCAAGGCGTTCGCACTGCGCGGCGACGACCGCATCTGGCTGAAGGATATTTTGCGCGACTTGCAGGACGAAGGCGTCCTCACCAAGGAGCGCAAGGGGCTGGCTCGCGTCGGTGCCCTGCCCCATGTCACGGTCCTCGATATTTTCGACCGCGATGCCGATGGCGTGCTCTTGGCCCGTCCTACCGAACACACGGCCAATGGGCCGCCGCCCATCGTCTCCATCCGCCTGTCGCGCAGTGGCAGTGGACCGGCGCCCGGCATTGGCGACCGCGTGCTGGCCAAGACCTTTCCGGCCGACGACACGAACGTCGCCCTGGGCGGCCCCGCCTACACCGGGCGGGTGGTGAAGATTTTCGAAAAACGTACCGATGCCGTGCTCGGTGTCTTTCGCATCTTGCAGGACGGCACCTTCCGCATCGAGCCGGTGGAACGGCGCCAGCCCGAACTGATCGTCGACAAGGAATTCCAGAACGGCGCCAAGAACGGTGACCTGGTGGAGGTCGAGCCGGCGCGGGCTTCCCGCTATGGGCTGCCGAGGGCCAAGGTGCTCAACGTGCTGGGCTCTCTGACCAGCGAAAAGGCGGTCTCGATGATCGCCATCCACGCGCACGACATTCCGCATATCTTCCCGGCCGACGTCATCGCAGAATCCGAAGCGGTCAAGCCGGCGACGCTGGATCACCGCGAGGATTGGCGCGACCTGCCGTTGATCACCATCGATCCGGCCGACGCCAAGGACCATGACGACGCCGTCTTCGCCACGCCGGATCTCGACGAGAAGAACCCCGGCGGCGTGGTTGCCACTGTCGCAATCGCCGACGTCGCCGCCTATGTGCGCTACGGCACGGCGCTCGACCGCGAAGCATTGAAGCGCGGCAATTCGGTCTATTTCCCGGATCGCGTCGTGCCGATGCTGCCCGAGCGCATCTCCAACGATCTCTGCTCGCTGCGCGAGGGCCAGGACCGTCCGGCGCTCGCCGTGCGCATGGTTTTTTCAGCCGAGGGCCGCAAGCTCAGGCACTCCTTCCATCGCATCATGATGAAGTCGGCGGCAAAGCTCGCCTACCAACAGGCTCAGGCGGCAATCGACGGCGCGCCGGACGACAAGACAGGTCCGATCCTCAAAACCGTGCTGAAGCCACTGTGGGACGCCTATGCGATCCTCAAGCGTGGCCGCGACGGCCGCCAGCCGCTCGAACTCGATCTGCCGGAGCGCAAGATCGTGCTCAAGCCGGACGGCACCGTCGATCGCGTCATCGTGCCGGAACGGCTCGATGCCCACAAGCTCATCGAAGAATTCATGATCCAGGCCAATGTTGCAGCGGCCGAGACGCTGGAGGCGAAGAAGCAGGAACTGGTCTACCGCGTCCATGACGCGCCATCGCTGGCCAAACAGGAATCGCTGCGCGAGTTCCTGCAGACGCTTGGCCTGTCGCTGGCCCGCGGCGCGCAGATGCAGCCGAGCCAGTTCAACGGCATCCTGGAGCGTGTGCGCGGCGCCGACAATGAAGGCCTGGTCAACGAAGTGGTGCTGCGCTCGCAGAGCCAGGCCGAATACTCGCCCAAGAACATCGGCCATTTCGGTCTCAACCTGAGGCGCTACGCCCATTTCACCTCGCCGATCCGCCGCTATGCCGATTTGATCGTGCATCGTGGACTTATTGCCGCACTCGGATTGGGTCCGGGCGGACTGACGCAGGACGAAGCGGCACGGCTCGAAGATGTCGCCGTGCTGATTTCCGGCACGGAACGCCGCGCAATGGCGGCCGAGCGGGACACGGTCGACCGTCTGATCGCCGCCTACCTTGCCGAACGCGTCGACGACCGGTTCGATGCCCGCATCTCCGGCGTCACCAAGTCAGGACTATTTGTCCAATTGCCGCAGTACGGCGCGGATGGTTTCATCCCGGTGTCAACTCTGGGCGGCGATTACTATATATACGATGAAACGGCCCGCTCCCTGTTCGGAGAACGCTCGGGCAAAGGCTACCAACTCGCGGACCGCGTCGAGGTCCGTCTCATCGAGGTGGCGCCGATGGCCGGGGCGATGCGCTTCGAGATGTTGACCGACCCGAAGCCTCTGCCGGGCTCCAAGCGGTCGTTTCACAAGGCCAAGGGCCGCGCCCGCGCGTCGCAATCGCGACCGGGTTCGCGCGGCAGGAGACGATGATGACAACAGCCATGGAAGAACAGGTTTTCGGCGGAGAACATCACTCGGGCCGGACCGCGCGCCCGCTGTGGACGGCGATGAAGCGCGGCCTGCTCGGCCGCTGCCCGCATTGCGGCGAAGGCAAGCTGTTTCGCGCTTTCACCAAGACCGTCGACACATGCAGTGTCTGCGGCGAGGAATTGCATCACCACCGGGCCGACGACCTGCCCGCCTATCTGGTCATCGTCATCGTCGGCCATGTCGTGCTGGGCGCCTTCATGGGCGTTGAGGCCACGTCGACGCTGTCCACATGGCAGCACATCGCCATCTGGGTTCCGCTGACCATCCTTTTGTCGGTTGCGTTGCTGCAGCCGATCAAGGGTGCCGTCATCGGACTGCAATGGGCCTTCTATATGCACGGCTTCGGCGGCGAGCACGACGTGATCGAGCCGCATCCCGGAGCCTAGGCCGCAGCCAAGAATGCTGCCTGGCGCAACATACCGACCGTGAAAGGCCACTTTCGCTTGCCAGAAGTTTCCGCTAGGTCCTGCGCATGGACGGTATGACCAAGGCGGAAGTCGACAGGATCGAGCGGAGCATGATCGCTCATAGCGACCGGCCAATTCGCCCGCGCGACGCGGCAACCCTCATCCTGCTCGACCGCAAGGACGATGACGTGCTGGTTCTGATGGGTCGCCGTCATGCCGGCCACGCCTTCATGCCGGGCAAGTTCGTCTTTCCCGGCGGCCGCACCGATCCGGCCGACAGCCGCATACCGGTCGTCGCCGCATTGCACCCGGAGCAGGAAGCCAGGCTGATCGCCGGACCGGGCCGCACAAGCGCCGCACGAGCCCGCGCCATCGCCCTGTCCGCCATCCGCGAAACCTATGAGGAAGCCGGGCTGCTGATCGGCCGCAAGGGTGCTTTCGCAACCCCCAGGCCCGATTGGCAAGGCTTTGCCGAACACGGCGTGCAACCCTCTCTCGACATGCTGCGCTTCGTTGCGCGCGCCATCACGCCGCCCAACCGGGTGCGCCGCTTCGACACCCGCTTTTTCAGCGCCTGGCGTGACGACGTCGCGGTCGAACTGCCCGGTGGCGGTCCCACCAACGAGCTCGAAGAGCTGGTCTGGCTGCCGCTCGCCAAGGCCAGGGAAGCCGACATACCCGACATCACCCGAATGATCCTGGACGAGCTGGAAAAGCGCCTCGCCCATGATCCACTGTTGCGTCCAGGCGGACCCGTGCCCTTCTACCGGCTTGTCCGCAGCCGCTTCACCCGCGAACTTCTCTAGAGCAATTCCAGGAAAAGTGTGACGCGGTTTTCCCGGGAAAAGCGCTCAGCACTTTCCTTAGATCAAACAGGCAGAGTATTCAGCATCCCATGACGGTCGATACCCAACCACAGGGCGACGAACGCGTACACTGGCTGCCGATGGTGGCGGCGATCTCGTCGATCAGCGTCGTCGGCATCGCCATCGGCCTCGGCATGCCGCTGCTCAGCGTCATCCTTGAAACGCGCGGCCATTCGGCTTCGATGATCGGCCTCAACACCGCCGTTGCCGGCCTCGCCTCGATCGCCGGTGCGCCTCTGGCGACCCCGCTCGCCATGCGCTTCGGCGTCGCCTGGACGATGATCGCCATGATCGCCGCCGGCGCTCTGGCCTTTGTCGGCTTTCATTTCGCACCCGATTTCTGGATGTGGTTTCCACTGCGCATCGTGCTGCACATCGCGCTGACGGTGCTGTTCATCCTGTCCGAATTCTGGATCAGCACCTCGGCGCCGCCGCACCGACGCGGCCTTGTGCTGGGCATTTACGCCACTGTCCTGTCGCTCGGCTTTGCCGCCGGACCGTGGCTGTTCGCCCATCTCGGCAGTTCCGGCTTCAGGCCGTTCGGCGTCATCATCGCCTTGGTGACGCTGGCGGCGATACCCGTGCTGGCAGCACGCAACGAGAGCCCCTCGATCGCCTCGGATGGCGAAACCAGCAATTTCCTGCGCTACATCTGGCTGGTGCCGTCGGCGACCGCAGCCGTGCTGGTGTTCGGCGCGGTGGAAACCGGCGGCTTTGCGCTCTTCCCGATCTATGGTAGCCGCATCGGCTATTCCGAGGCCGATGCGGCCCTTCTGCTGACCATGATCGGCCTCGGCAATGTGTTGTTGCAGATCCCGATCGGCATGATCAGCGACCGCGTCAGCGATCGCCGCTACCTGCTGATTGCCTGCGCCACGGTCGGTCTTATCGGCACCGTCTTCATGCCCTTCTTCGCCCAGAATTGGCATTTGATGGCCGCGCTTCTGTTCGTCTGGGGCGGCGTCGTCGCTGCCATGTACACGATCGGCCTTGCCCATCTCGGCTCGCAGCTTTCCGGCCATGAACTGGCGTCGGCCAACGCCGCCTTCGTGCTGTGCTACGGTGTCGGCATGGTGCTCGGCCCGCAGGCGATCGGCATCGGCATGGATGCGTTCGGCCCGTCCGGCTTCGGCTGGTCGCTCGGCCTGTTCTTCGCCGCCTATATCGCTTTGGTCGCCGTCAGGTTGGTTCGCAAGATCCTGCTGTAGCGCAACTGCCGCCAGCCCTGCATTTGGCGCGCACGGTGGCAGGCTGCTGACAGAACCGTGTCAGGAGCACAGGGCTAAAAGAGTGTCCCAAAACACTTGAGGACACTTCCATGATCGACAGCGGCTTTGAAACCACATCGCTACGAATGACACTGCTTCTGCTCGTGACCTTCCAGGCTCCGGCCGCCGACGTCGACCGCATCATGGATGCTGTGGTGGCGATTGCGCCGCTGGCCATGGGCAAATATGACCGCAATGCCTATCAGTCGGCGCACGGCATCGAACGCTACAGGCCGCTTGACGGTGCGGCCGCCGGTGCCGAAACCGAATTGCGGCGGCGGCCCGGCACGGTCGAGGTTTCCTTCGAACTGCCGGACGATCAGGTGCTGGCCGCCCGCGTCGTCGAGGCGATTTTCCAGGCCCATTCCTACCAGGAACCGGTGATCCGCATTCAACCGATTCTCGCCAGCCGTTCCAAGGGACTGGACGACCGCGCCAATCCGAATCGCTGGTGGAACACGACCGGAGACTGGAAGAAGGTTGCGTCACCGGCGACAGAAACCGCATGATTTCCGTTCACCAGCAGGCTCAGGCGGGTCGCACCAGGCTTGCCGGGCTTGACTTTCCGGGCGCGTTCTTTATGTGTCGCGCCAAGTTTCCCGCGTCCGGGTGTTTCCCCGTGCTCCAGCGGCCAAAACCTCACGAACAAACGGACTGATATCATGGCCAAAGCCGCAAACATCAAGATCAAGCTTCTGTCGACCGCCGACACCGGTTTCTTCTACGTGACCAGCAAGAACAGCCGCACCAAGACCGACAAGCTGTCGTTCCGCAAGTACGACCCGGTCGCCAAGAAGCACGTCGAATTCAAGGAAACCAAGATCAAGTAATCTGGTTTCCCGCTGCAATGCCGAAACGCCGCCCAATGGGCGGCGTTTTTCGTTTGTAACCAGTTGATTTCGTTGCACGTGAGCAGAGACTGCAGCCAAAAGGATTGACCCTTCGCCAAGGTTGCGGCACCCTTCGCCGTGGGTTGGGTGTCATGAACAAGGCGCCTATGGATGTCGAAGAAGGTGAAAGCTGCAATCATTGCAGCCCTTGTCGCTCTGGTTGCTGGCTTCGCCGTCAGCAACGGGCTGATAAGCCAGCAGACGGCCGATGAGATCAAGGCCAGGACTGACCAGGTTCTGAGTGAGGAAGAGGCCGCACCGCCTGCACCTCAGCCTGACAGTCCCGCCGCGCCTTCCACGGAACCCCCACCGCAGGCTCCGACCCCTCCTCCCGCCGCCGTACCCCCGCAAGGATCACAACAGGGTCAATGAAGGAGCCCCGCCGGTATTGGCTCCTCTCGTGCGATCGTGCCACCTTGAGTGTATCGTTTTAATACAATCGGCGATTGGTAGACTTGCACCACGGATAGGCAGTTAGTTTCAGCGTCAGGCAAAAAGGGGGGAAATGCCTCGCACTGGGAGAAAACGATGTCCGTACAAAAAGGCGACTTTCGAACCAACAGAGCCGACTACGTGATTGCTGCGATGCATGGCGGAGTGACCGCCGACGACAGCGTTCGAGACGAGAACCTGGCAAGGAGAAAGAAGTCCCTGTGGCTGAAGGAGCGGCGATCGGCCAAGTCGGCTGAGAACCCGTTGGACAGTTCGCCGCTGTCCAAAAGAAGCCCTCGCGGTTAGCGGTCTACAATCCTCTTCCGCGATCACACCATATCCGCACACAACCCACTCGCCCATATTGCAGGCGCCGCCGTCGGTGTGACTAACTCCGACGGCGGCCCAATTCGTGGCGAAACGACCTCCGTTCTTTTGAGAAGACGGCGGGACTAAGGTCTTGCGCTGTAGACGCAAAGGTCCGAGTGGTCCTGTTAGGTTCCGGAAATGTCTGTTGGACGTTCCGCTATTTTATCCAATTGAAATGTAGCGTTACCTGTATTTCCCGCCCGACATCGGCGCCTCATACGGCTGCCCGCCGCCCGGCTGAGTCCCCCTCAGCCGATGCGATCACCGCTTTTCGGATCGAACAGATGCAATTGGTCTGGTTCGACAACCAACCTCACCTCGTCGCCTGGCTTCACGCCGGCACGGCCCATGGCAAAGACGCAAAGCTGCTGGCTGGCCAGCTTGACGTAGAACTGCGTCGAAAGCCCGAGCGGCTCGACCACCCCCACCTCGCCCTTCAACGCGCCGTCATCCGCCAACTTGATATGCTCGGGCCGCAGACCGACGGTGATGGCGTCACCGTCCGTCAGCGGCAAGCCTTCCGGCAGGCGCAGCGCCTGGCCATCGGTCAGTACAGCCTCCGGGGTACCACCCTTGCGAACAATCGCCGGCAGGAAATTCATGCCGGGGGAACCGATGAAACCGGCGACGAACATGTTGGCCGGCCGATCATAGAGATCGAGCGGTGCGCCGACCTGCTGGATCAACCCGTCATGCATGACGACGATCCGGTCGGCCATGGTCATCGCCTCGATCTGGTCATGCGTGACATAAACCGATGTCGTCTTCAGCTGCTGGTGCAGCGCCTTGATCTCGGCGCGCATATGGACGCGCAGCTTGGCGTCGAGGTTCGACAGCGGCTCGTCGAACAGGAAAACCTTGGGATCGCGCACGATGGCACGCCCCATGGCGACGCGCTGGCGCTGGCCGCCGGACAGTTGCCGCGGCAGGCGCTGCAGGAACGTGTCGAGCCCGAGCCGCCTGGCGGCGCCGTCCACCCTGGCGTCGATCGTCGTTTTCTCCGCCTTCTTCAGGAGCAGGCTGAAACCCATGTTCTTCGACACGTCCATATGCGGATAGAGCGCGTAGGACTGGAACACCATGGCGATGTCGCGGTCCTTGGGTGCCACGTCGTTGACCAGCCGCTCGCCGATGCGGATCTCGCCACCGGAAGCCTCCTCCAGCCCGGCGATCATGCGCAAAAGCGTGGACTTGCCGCAACCTGACGGCCCAACCAGGACGACGAACTCGCCATCGGCGATTTGAAGGTCGACCGCGTGCAGGACACGGACGGCGCCATAGTCCTTGCGGACCTTTTCGAGCGTAACAGAGGCCATCGATCTATCCTTTGACGGCGCCGGCGGTCAGGCCGGTGACGAGATAGCGTTGCAGGAAGGCGAAGAAGATACAGACCGGGATCAGCGCCAGGATGGACGCCGCCATCATCTGTCCCCAGTCGACGGCGAACTTGCCGATGAAGGTGAGCAAGCCGACGGCAAAGGTCTTCTGGTCGTCGCTGGAAATCAGCATCAGCGCAAACAGAAGCTCGCTCCAGGCGGCGGTGAAGACGAAGCCGAGCGTGGCGCCCATGCCGGGCAGCGTCAGCGGCACGATCACCTTGCGCATGGCCTGCGCGCGGGTGCAGCCGTCGATCATCGCGGCCTCTTCCAAATCCTTGGGGATGCCGTCGAAGAACGACTGCATCAGGAAGGTGGCAAAGGCCGTGTTGAAGGCGGTGTAGATGATGATCAGCCCGGTCAGGCTGTTGATCAGGCCGATCTGCCCCATCACGCGGTAGATCGGCGGAATGACCATCACCAGCGGAAAAGTCTGGGTGAGCAGCAACATCAGCGCCAGGGCTGCCTTGCCGCGAAAGGTGAAGCGCGACATGGCATAGCCGGCGAGCGTGGCGATGATCGTCACCAGTGCCGCCGTCGAGACCGAGACGATGACGCTGTTGAGGAAATAGCGCGGGAAATCGGTCGTCTCGAGCACGGTGACGAAGTTCTGCAGCGTCATGTGCGACGGCCAGAAGGTGATGCCTTCGGAATAGAGCAGCCGCTCCGGCGTGACCGAGATCTTCAGCGTCCAGTAGATCGGGAACAGGGCAAAGATCACATAGGCAGCAATTGCCGCGTAGAGGCCGATGCCGCCGAAGAAGCGCTGCGAGGCCGTGCGTCCTGCGATCATCAGACGTGCCTCACCAACGTGCGGCGGATGCCGATCAGCGCAATCGCATAGGCGATGAGCAGAACGAGCAGCAGCACTGCCACCGCCGAGGCATAGCCCTTGTCCAGCGATTTGAAGGCGCTGACATAGATGTAGACCGGCACCGTGTTGGTCGAGCCGGCCGGTCCGCCCTCCGTCATCACGAAGATCAGGTCGGCGAAGGTGGCGATCCAGATGGTGCGCAACATCACAGTGATGGCGATGGTCGGCGCCAGAAACGGCAGCGTCACCTTGGTGAAGCGCTGCCAGGGCGAGGCTCCATCGATAGCCGCTGCCTCATGCAGTTCCGATGGAATGGATTTCAGTGCCGCCAGGAGCGTGATGGCGAAGAACGGAATGCCGAACCAGATATTGGCGACGATCGGTCCCCACATGGCGGTAGAAGGATCGGACAGCACATTGGTCGGCTCGGCTTTCAGCCCCAACGCAAACAGCCAGTGCGGCAGCGGGCCGATGATCGGATTGAACAGCCAGGCCCAGGTCAGGCCTGACAAGAAGGACGGCACCGCCCAAGGCAGGAAGACCAGGGCTTGTACTGCCTTGCGGCCGCGAAACGGCTTGTCGAGCAGGAGCGCCAGGCCAAGGCCGAGGAAGAACTGGAAGAAAAGGCTGGCGACGGTCCACCACAACGTGTTGACCAGCGCCTGCCCCAGCACCTGATCCGACAGCATCGCCTGGTACTGCCCGAGCCCGACATATTCGGACTTGAACGCCGAGAACTTGCGGAAGGAGTAGCTGATGCCGATGACCAGCGGCACCAAAAGCACCACGACCAGCAGGATGATCGCCGGGCTGAGATAGAGCCATGGCTCGATGGCGGCGTGGGATAGCCGCTTGCGACGCGGCTTGCCGGCGGATCGTATTTCGGACACGGCGTAGGTCATTGGCTGAGGATCGGCTCCCTGGAGCGGCGTCTGGAACAGCGTCCTTTTCCCCGTTCACGGGGAGAAGATGCCGGCAGGCAGATGAGGGGCAGCGCGAATCAATCGAGGCATAGCGCCGCCCCTCATCCGACCCTATCGGGCCACCTTCTCCCCGTAGAACGGGGAGAAGGAAAAAAGAGGCGCTTACTTCTTGTTCTTCGCCAGCCAGTCCTGCTGTTCCTTGGTCAGGAAGGCAGCCCACTGGTCGGCGACGTCCTTGGCCGTCTTCTGGCCAAGCAGCACTTCCTGAAAATTCTTGATCGCCACCTGGTCGACGAAATTGCCGAGGTTCTCCAGATGCGTCGGCGGGGTGACCATTTCATATTTGGAGCTGTCGCTGAGCTCCGTGAACCAGCCTTTGAACTGCTCCGTCTTGAAATGGGGATCCTGGTCCGCACCGTTGTGGATCGGGACGACGCCGACTTCCTTGGCCCATTCCAGATTGTCCTTCGGCGACAGAAGCGTCGCCATCAGCTTCCAGGCGTCGTCCTTGTGCTGCGAGTTGGCAAACATCGCCCAGCCGGCATAGCCCAGCGTCGGATAGGATTTGCCGCTCGGTCCGACCGGCAAAGGCGCCACGGCGAAATCGTCCGCGCTCATCTTGTCGGCGATGCCGAGCAGCGCGTCCGGATCCTGGTTGAGCATGGCACAGGTGCCGGAATAGAAGCCGGTGACCGTTTCGTTGAAACCCCAGCTCACTGCATCCTTCGGCGCCAGTCCGTCCTTGTACATGTCGGCCAGCATCTGCAGGCCCTTGACCGAGCCTTCTTCGTTGATCGTCGAAGTGCCGTCCTCGTTGAAGTAGCCGCCCTTGCCGGCGGCGATGTTCATGAACATGTGCATGCCGTTGAAGGCGCCCGGCCCGCCGCGCAGGCAGTAGCCGTACTTCCCCGGGAGCGCGGAAATCTTCTTGGAATCGGCGATGAAATCGTCGAGCGTCGCCGGTGGGCCGTCGAGGCCGGCCTCCTTGAACAGTTTCTTGTTCCAGAACAGCGCGTTCACATAGTAGCCGTAGGGGATCATGAACTGGGTGTCGTTGACGGTCGAGCCGAACTGCTTGGCGCGGTCGCCCAGCGTCTTGGCGTCATCCCATTTGGCCATATAGGGGCCGAGATCCTCAAGCTGGGCATTGTTGGCGTAGAGGCCCATCCAGCGTTCCGGCATTTCGACGATGTCAGGGGTATCGCCGGCCTGCACCATGGTCAGGAATTTCTCGAACGCCTGGCCCCAGGGCAGCGAGATAAGCTCGACCTTGATGCCCGGATTGGCGGTTTCGAATTCGGCGATCTGCTTCTTCAGGAATTCGGTGCGCGGCGGGCTGGTGATGACTTCGACCATTTTCAGGGTCGAGTCGGCCACGGCATTTCCGGCTGAAATCGCCAGCCCCGCAACGGTGGCCAGCATGACTGTCAGTTTTTTCATGTTCAAGACTCCCATTTTGAACCCGCTTGTTATTTTCTGGCTTTTTCGAAGGCCTGGGCCACGTCGGCCCACAGGTCTTCGACACTCTCCAATCCGACATTGAAGCGGATGGTTCGGGGGCTGACGCCGAAGCGCGCCATCGAATTCAGGCCCGGCGTCTGCTCCAGCGACGCCTTGGCCGGTACGACCAGGCTTTCATGCCCGCCCCAGCTGACGCCGATGCGGAAATATTTCAGCGCGTCGACGAAGACGGGGATGTCGATATCGTCCGTCACCTCGAAGGAGAACAGCCCGGCATAGCCGGCCAGCGTCGCCTTGCCCGGATGGTTCGAATAGACGGGGTGGTTGACCCGCTCGACATCGGCATGCGCCTTCAGCCGTTCGGCGATGGTCAGGCCGCTCTTCATGTGGTGCGGCAGGCGCAGCGGCAGCGTGCGCAGGCCGCGCAGCAACAGCCAGGCCTCGAATGGCGACAGCTTGCCGCCGAGATAGGAATAGGTCTGCTCGTTGATGTGCCTGATATGAGCGGCCGAACCCGCGACGACGCCAGCGACGGTGTCGCTGTGGCCGCCAAGGTATTTCGAGGCCGAATGCAGCACCAGATCGACGCCATGCATGATCGGCTTCTGGAAGACCGGCGTCGCCCAGGAATTGTCGATGGTGGTGACGATGCCCTGCTCCTTGGCCAGCCGTGTCAGATGCACGATGTCCTGCAGCTCGAACATCATCGAGGTCGGGCTTTCCAGATACAGCAGCTTGGCGCCGGGAAGTGCCGCTGCCACCGCATCCGGGTCGGAGCCGTCGACATAATCGACCTTGATGTTGAGCCGCGGCAACAGCCGCTCGAACAAACGGTAGGCATCGCCATAGCAATTGCGCACCGCCACGATGCGCTCGCCTGCCCCAACGAACGCAAGCACCGTGGCGCTGATCGCCGCCATGCCGCTGGAAAAGCCGCGCGCGGCTTCTGCGCCCTCAAGCGCTGCCACGCGCGCCTCGAACTCCATCACCGTGGGATTGTCGCCACGCGAATAGATCGGCTGCTTCCGTTTGCCGGCAAAGGTATCGGCCATCTCGGCATAGCTGGCGAAGGTGAACAGCGAGGTCTGGTAGATCGGCGGCACCACCGCACCGCCGGGGAACGGTTCGTCATGCGCCAAGAGTGTCGCCGCCTCGGCGAGATAGTCGTGATCGAAACCGGATGGATGCTCGTTCATGTCTGGCTCGAAAGTTTGAGTTTGGCGGCACCGCGCTTGAGGTCGTCCTCGACGGTGGCGATCAGCTTGAGCGCCTCGGCGCGGGCGCCCTGCGGGTCGCGCGCGGCAATGCATTCGTAGATGGTGCGGTGGTAGGGAAAGCTGGCGTGGCCGAAGTCGCGCACGCCGAGCGGATGCTCCCAGAAGCGGTGGAACAACTCGTACATGGCGGCGATGATCTGCTCGAACAGCGGATTACCCGAGGCCCGGTAGATCGCCTGGTGGAACTCCCAATCCTCTTCCGACGACATGCCGTCGCGCGTGCGGAACGCCTGCTCCATGATGTCGAGCTTGCGCGCGATCTCGGCGATGTCGGCCTGACTGGCGCGTTCGGCGCAAAGAGCTGCGGCCTCCGCCTCCAGCGCGCGGCGGATCTCCATCGTCTGCATCAGGCTGGTGAAATCATTGCCGCCGGCCAGCGTCAGCGGCATGTGCAGCATATCGTGTGAGACAGCCGCCTTGAGATAGGTGCCGCTGCCCTGCCGGCGCTCGACGAGGCCGAGCCCTTCCCAGCGTGTCAGCGCCTCGCGCACGGTGTTGCGGCTGACCTTCAGCCGCTCGGCCAGAATGCGCTCGGTTGGAAGCCGCTCGCCCGGCTGCAAGGCCTCGGCGCGAACAAAGCCCACCAAGGCCTTCAGCACGGCGTCGTCGCGCGCCGTGGTCTGAATGGGTGGCAGGCTGTTCTGGTCCACAAATCCTCCAAGTGGTCCAATGGTCCAACCAATTTCTGCACAGAAGGAAACTCCTGTCAACCAACTGTCAGGAGCACTGTCGGAGGGAGGAGCGCAATACTCTCAAGGCGATCGCGCGGTCGCACTTCGATCGTGTCTGCTAACCTGCGGTGGCAGGCGGCCCGAACCAGGTGGTCAGCGCGTCCACCAGGCCCTGTTGGGTTCCCGCCCCGGCCCAAGCCACATAACCATCGGGCCGGATCAAGACCGCGTCGGGCGAAACGACCGTCCCGAGAGCCGGGAGGTCCGAGATACCGGCGTAACCGGCGTCGATCTGCCGGACCCGATCAGCCCAGGGCGCGATGTCCAGCCTGCCGGGCTCACCGAGGCTGAGCAGCACGGGCCGCGCGTCGTGCAGCAAGGTGAAGACCCGCAACAGTCCGCCGGCGGTGGCCAGATCAAGATCGGGTATTCGCCGCCCAAGCAGTGGATGCCCCTCGCCAAGGTCGTAATGAACACCCAGACCAGACATCTCCGCGGCGATTTTCTTGCGAGCTTCATCCATGCCGAGCAACTCGGCAACGGTATCGGCCAAGGCCTTGCTGCGGTCATCCGTGCGGCGAAGCGCAACCTGCGCCATCGTGTTGCGCAACACGCGGGCGGCGACCGGATGGCGCTCGGCGTGATAGCTTTCGAGCAGGCTTTGCGGCGATGTCCCCTTGATGATTTGGGCCAGCTTCCATCCAAGGTTCACCGCATCCTGCACGCCGATGTTGAGGCCCTGTCCGCCCATCGGCGGATGGATGTGCGCGGCATCACCCGCCAGCAGCACGCGCCTGTCGCGATATGCGGTGGCCTGGCGCGTCATGTCGGTGAAGCGGGAGAGCCAGGTCGGGCTGTGGACCCCGAAGTCGGTGCCGTAGATCACAGTCAGCGCCTCGCTGAGCTCGCGCAGGGTCGGTTCGCCGCGCGCCTCCAGGCGGGGCTCCGTCAGCACGACGCCAACCTTCTTGCCACCCTCGATCTTACCCAGAGCATGAATTCCGGAGGCGTTGCTGCGGAAGCCCCATGCCGGTTCTTCCGACATTTCGACCTCGGCAATCATCCAGCTCATCGTCGGATCCCATCCGGCGAACTCGATACCGGTCGCCTTGCGAATGGTGCTGCGGCCTCCGTCGCACCCGACCAGATATGCGGCCCTCAGGCGGTGACCGGTGGACAGTTCGACATCGACGCCGCTGTCGTCCTGGGCAAACCCCGCAACCTCGTGTTCACGATAGATCGGCACCTTCAACTCGCCGACCCAGTCGGCCAGGATGCGCTCGATGTGGTTTTGCCGCAGTGCCAGCAGATAATTGTGGCGCGTGGGAAAATCGCTGATGCCTAACCGGATCATGTGGAAGCCCACGGACGGCGATATCTGTCCCTGTGAAAGAAACCGATCCACAATTCCGCGCTGGTCGAGCACCTCAAGAGTGCGCGCATGCAGGCCGCCTGCGCGCAATCCTGCCAGTTTCTGATCCGGTCGCCTTTCGAAAATGGCAACGTCCACGCCTGCCAGCGCCAGTTCGCCTGCCAGCATCAATCCCGTCGGACCACCCCCGGCGATCACAACCGCATGATCTGAAATCATTATCATAACTCCCGTTTTCCGCACCCTGGCTTGGGTCGCGGTTTTACGGGAGGAGCCGGGTCTTGCCGCAAGCCCCTTGTGCGCCATATCTATGAAATGGAAGGGGTGCTCTTCCCCTCATCGTTGGCTGCTCTCACAGCGAAGCTGTGTTGGAACGGCTAGAACGGGTGTTCCGATTCACATGCAAAAACGCAGATTCCTCCGTGCTTTGGCACGGAGTTCTGATGTTCTTTTGGAGAGAAGGGGGCCGGTCGGCGTTTGGCAGCGGTACGAGGAGGCCACTATGTGCCAGCGCCGGCCGGCCGACCCCACGGACCCAGGAGATGCGGCGGACCTGAGCATCATGGGGTATTCCCAGGATCGGAGCCGGTTTTCTATCCTCGTGCCGGCTTCGTCTTGGCCTGCACAGTTGCGCAAGAGCTTATGAAAATCAACAGTTTCTTAACCAAGGCTCGCGAATCGCTTGGATTAAGGTAAACGGGTAACCCTGTCGGGTTGACAGGATAATCGGGGCTGGATCGCTACGCCGCCTTGGCGACGACGCGATTTCGGCCGCCGCTTTTGGCTTCGTAGAGCGCGAGATCGGCACGCTTCATCAGCGCCGCCACCGTGTCCACGCCCTTCAGCACCGACGACACGCCGACGCTGACCGTGACTTCGATCGCCTTGCCGTCCTGCCCGATGGCGAAAGCCGCCTGGGCGATTTCGGCGCGAATGCGCTCGGCTACCTTCTCGGCCACCGCGCCCTCGGTGTCCGGCATCACCACGACGAACTCCTCCCCGCCAAAGCGGCAGGCAAGGTCGATACCCCTGACATTCTTGCGCAGCCGTCGTGCGAATTCCCGCAGAACCTCGTCGCCGCCGTCATGACCGTGCGCATCGTTGATCGCCTTGAAGCGGTCGAGGTCGGTGATCATCACCGACAGCGGCCGGCGCCGCGCCACGGCGCGATCGAACAGCGTCTGCAGGTGGCTGTCCAGATAGCGGCGGTTGTGCAGCCCTGTCAGTCCATCGGTCACCGCCATTTCGATGGTCTGGGTGACGCTGGCGCGCAGCTGGTCGTTGTAACGCTTGCGGCGCACCTGGGTGCGCAGCCGCGCCGTCAACTCCTGCTGGTCGATCGGCCGCATCAGATAATCATTGATGCCGAGTTCGAGGCCGCGGATGATGCGTTCCTCCTCGCCCTCCTCCGCCAACAGGATGATCGGCACGAAACGGGTGCGATCGAGCGAGCGCAACTGCGAACAGAGCCTCAGCGGATCGAAATCGGCGAACGCGGTCGAGATCATCACGCATTCATAGGACGTCTCGGCGGCCTGGAAGAAACCGGCATGCGGATCATGTGTGACGTCGAGATCGGCCCGGTCGCGCAGCATCTTCTGGATGCGCTCGACGGATGATTTGCGTTCGTCGATCAAAAGCACCTTGGGCGTCGTGTCCTCGGATGCGAAATTGCGGCTGAGCAACTCCTCGATGCCGATGTTGCGCGTCGTCGAGGCGCGCAGCCGCAACTCGTCGGTCAGCGACTTCAGGCGAACTAGGCTCTTGACGCGCGTCATAAGCTGCAGGTCGTTGACCGGCTTGGTCAGGAAGTCGTCGGCACCGGCCTCGAGCCCGCGGACGCGGTCGGAGACCTGATCGAGCGCGGTGATCATCACCACCGGAATGTGCGATGTCGCCGGATCGCTCTTCAGCCGCCGACAGACCTCGAAGCCGTCCATGTCCGGCATCATCACGTCGAGCAGCACGACATCGACCTTGCCGTTCTCACAGGTCTCGATCGCATCCGGCCCGTTGGTGGCGGTCAGCACTTCGAAATATTCGGCCAGCAGCCGCACTTCCAGCAGCCGCACATTGGCAGGGATATCGTCGACGACGAGGATCCGCGCAGTCATTTCACAAGGCTCCGGCTCGGCTGAAGGGGCACATCACGCATCGCCCAGATAGGATTTGATGGTTTCGATGAAACGCGGCACCGAGATCGGCTTAGAAATATAAGCCTCGCAGCCGCCCTGGCGGATACGTTCCTCGTCGCCCTTCATGGCGAAGGCGGTCACCGCAATGACCGGGATGACGTGCAGTTCGTCGTCTTCCTTCAGCCATTTGGTCACTTCAAGCCCCGACACTTCAGGCAATTGGATATCCATCAGGATCAGATCCGGCCGGTGCTGGCGCGCCAAATCGAGCGCTTCCAGACCGTTTCGGGTGCGCACGGTCTCGTAACCGCTTGCCTCGATGAGGTCCCGAAAGAGCTTCATATTGAGCTCATTGTCTTCGACGATCATAACCTTCTTCGGCATCGATTTCCCGTCCCGGCTGCCCTTCCGCTTCGAAGGCAACCGTCATGCGCCCATGTCTGAACGCATCAAACCCTGCTTCACTTTACGGCAATATGATTGACGAAACGGAAATCCGCGGCTGGAAAACAGCGCGAATTCCACCTCGTCCCCTGCGCGTCCAAAGGGCGCGCCACGCTCTAATGGCTTGCCGCAAGCAACTCTTGCCATTACTGCGGGAGAGACTCATTCCACACACCGAAGGTAGTGATGGCAAACGCAGCGTCAATGCGCGAAGAAGCGGAATCGATTGCCGTGAAGGCCCTGGGCTTCGTCGCCTCCGATCCGGAGCTTCTGCCGCGCTTTCTGGCAATCACCGGCATAGAGGTCCATTCGATCCGCAAAGCCGCCAGCGAGCCGGGTTTTCTGGCCGGTGTCCTGCAGTTCATCCTCGCCCACGAGCCGACTCTGATGCGCTTTGCCGAGGAAACCGGCACCCCGCCGGCGGCTGTCGGCAAAGCCTTGCGGTCGCTGCCGCTGGGCGACGACAACCACGAGCATTCCATATGAGCGATGATCCGGAAACCGCGCGCCAGATCGAAGAACTGGCAGCCGACGACCGACCCTTGCTTGTCCTCGATGTCGACGATGTCGTGCTCGAATTCATCCGACCGTTTCCGAATTTCCTCAAGGCGCGCGGCTATGGCCTGACGCTGGCCTCGTTCCGGCTGACCGGCAACATCGCAGAGACCGCCAGCGGCCGCCTGATCGAACAGCCCGAAGTCACGGCACTGCTGGCCGATTTCTTTGACGCGCAAGCCGATTGGCAAAACATTACTGACGGCGCGGCAGAAGCCCTGGCAGGGCTTGGCGATCGCGCGGAAATCATCTTGCTGACGGCCATGCCGCACAAACACCGTGCCGTGCGTCGCGTCCATCTCGAGGCGCTTGGGCTGAGTTACCCGCTTCTGACCACTGAAATGGCCAAAGGACCGGCAGTGGCCAAGCTTCGCGGCAAGGCCGGCCGACCGGTGGTCTTCGTCGACGATCAGCCGCACAATCTGGCGTCGGTACGGGAATCGGTCGCCGACGCCGAACTGTTCCACCTGATGGCCGACAATTCGCTGCGCGCATTCCTGCCGCCGGTGACGGACGATGTGGTCGTCGTCCAGGACTGGCACGAGGCAGCGCCCAAGATCGCAAGCGCGCTGGGGCTCTGAACTCCAGCTTCAGGGTTCAGTTCGCACCTGCGCCGCCGCTGTCGTCTCCGCTGTCATCGGCGCCGTCACCATCATCCATGCTGTCGTCCACGGCCGGATCGGCGGGCTTCAGCATGACGCCATTGACGGTGACCGAGCCATCGGCCTTGGCATTGACGATCCATTCCAGCCGGCCATCGGGCAGCGTCTTGCCAAAGCCCTTCGCCATGAGAGCGACTGGCACGTATTGGCCAACCTCCGGTTCCGACTTTGCCGCTTCCTGCAGGCCTTCGACAAGCTTGTCGAAGCCGGCGACATCGACGGTTACGCTTCCTTCGGGCTTTTCGCCTGGGAATGTCATCTCGCCTTCCAGCGCGATCTCCGTGTCCTTGTTCTTTACGGTGCTGTGGCCAAGCACGACCTTCGGCATCTTGGCCAAGAAGTCGACTTTAAGCTGCTCGCCGAATTCGGCCGACAGAGGGGGATTCTTATTGAGATCAAAGGCTTCGATCGCCTTCTTCGCCATGCTGTCGAGATCGATATTGGCGCCGCCAAAGTTCAAATCGACATCGGTGGGCAACAACCCCACGCTCCAGCTCGGCAGAAGCTGGGTCGGCACGGTCAGCCCCGATGCCTTGATGCCGTACGTGATCGTGCCGTTCTGGGCGACGCCATCGGTGCCGAACACGGTGCTGAGCTGGGTGGCGCCGAAATTGCCGACCGGGCTTTCCACCGCAAAATCCTTGAAACCGTAGGTCCCGTCGATACGCTGCCAAAGCGGCAAGGCGGCGAGCAGAAGCGATTTGAGCTGCGCCTGGTTGGCCTTCAGCGTCGCCTCGTCCTCGTTGGCCACCGCAAAGGCCAGGAGATCGAGCAATGGCTTGGTCCGCACGCCCTTGCCGCTGGCTTCGACCGACAGTTCAGGCGACCTGACGGTGACCGGGAATTTCAGCCCGCTCTCGGGGTCATCGAAATTGATCGCTTCGACAAAACTCGACACCTTCTGCGAGGTTGTGAAATCGACGCCCCCGGTCGCCGACTTGGTCGCGGCAACGGTCGCGATGCCGGCGCCCGTGCTGGCTTCCATGTGCTGCTTGGCATCCTTCGATGCCATCGTCATGCCGGCCATCGAGCTGGTGCCGCTGGTGAAGGCCGCCAGATTTGGATCGTAGACGCCCGAACCCTTGCCGTCCTTGATCGAAAACTGAGTGCTTTGCAGCCCCTCGGGTCCGTTGAACTCGAAGGAGGCAGTTTGGGAGAAATCCATGGAGACATCCCAGGACCCGTCGCTGCGCGGCTTGACCATCAGGGCATAGGGCGCGAAGTCGAACTTCAGCAGTTTCTGGTCCGGAAACGATGCCGCAAGTGCCTTGAAATCGAACAGGATCCTGTAGGCGCCACCTTCAAGCGAAACTTTCAAAATGCCTTTGTCGATGGCCTGCTTGCCGACATAGCGGGACAAGTCGTCGGATAATTGCTTCGCACCCTGACTGTCGACGGTCTGACCGAACGCAGGCGCGCTCAACGCAAGGAGGAAAACGAATGGCAGGGCACGGTTCACGCGAATTCTCCGTTTGACCTAATGCATGTCGCCCAAAGTGGGTCCCGGTTTGGGAGAACGACATGCATAAACAAAACCCCAAAGCGCATGCGCTTTAGAAGGGACGTCCGTCTGGTATGAAATTACTGCTGCAACCGCAAGGTGAGATCAACAAGCCACGAGCGGACCTCATCAAAGCACCAGCCGCATCAGCGGGCGGCCCGCCTTGCGTTCCACCAGCCGCTCGAAACCCGCCTTCTCGAAGACCCGTGACGAACCGACGAACAGGCCGATCGAGCGCGAATCGCGAGACAGGTCCATCGGGCACGCCTCGAGCAGCCGGGCTCCATTCTGGCGGGCGAAATCGATGCCGCCTTCGACGAGGCGATGCGTGATGCCCCTGCCGCGGGCCTTGACGCGGATGAAGAAGCAGGAGATCGCCCAGACGCCCGGATCCGCTCCGTCGGCAGGATCGACCGGTGCCGAGCCCCTGCCCTGATTGTTCCATTCGGGCACGTCGGCGCGCGGTCCGATCTGCATCCAGCCGACCGCCTGACCGTCCTCGAATGCCAGCAGTCCGGGCGGCGGGCCGGCCTCGATACGCGCCTTGATGTGGTCCTTGTTGCGTTCCCGGCTGCTCTCGCGCCGCACCGCCGGCGCCAGCCGGAAATGCGTGCACCAGCAGCCGTAGCAGGCGCCTTGCTTGCCGAAGAGATCCTCGAATTCAGCCCAAAGCTCGGGTGCAAGTGGCGCTATGGTCGTGCTCATGCGTTCTCCCCAGGCCAGCCTTGTCGCTGGCCTTGCACTGTCGTACCATTGCATCTGTTCTCTTTATGTTCGCAGCGATGGCGGCCCCTGTCAACAATCCCGATCACGGTTTTTGCCGCGACTGCCTGACGTTTCAGCGCAGCCAGGCGCGCCGCTGCGAGCGCTGCGGCAGCCCGCGGCTTGCGCGCCATCCAGAGCTTTACCGGCTGCATCTGGCCCATATCGATTGCGACGCCTTCTATGCGGCGATCGAAAAGCGCGACAATCCGGCGCTCAAGGACAAGCCGCTGATCATCGGCGGCGGCAAGCGCGGCGTCGTCTCCACCGCATGCTATATCGCCCGCATCCAAGGCGTGCGCTCGGCCATGCCGATGTTCAAGGCGCTCGAAGCCTGCCCGGAGGCGGTGGTCATCAGCCCCAACATGGAAAAATACGTGCGCGTCGGCCGCGAAGTGCGCGCCATGATGCAAGCGCTGACACCGCTGGTCGAGCCGCTGTCGATCGACGAGGCGTTTCTCGACCTCGCCGGCACCGAACGGCTGCACGGCCTGCCGCCCGCTGTGGTGCTGGCGCGCTTCGCGCAGGCCGTCGAGAAGGAGATCGGCATCACCGTTTCGGCCGGCCTGTCCTATTGCAAGTTCCTCGCCAAGATTGCGTCTGACTTTCGCAAGCCGCGCGGTTTCTCGGTCATCGGCGAGGCCGAGGCAGTCGGCTTCCTCTCGGCGCAGCCGGTGACCATGATCTGGGGTGTCGGAAAGGCATTCAACGCCACGCTGGAGCGTGACGGCATCCGCACTATCGGCCAGTTGCAGCAGATGGATCGCGGCGACCTGATGCGCCGCTACGGCACGATGGGCGACCGGCTCTACCACCTTTCGCGCGGCGAGGACGTCCGCCGCGTCGATCCCGACCAGGATGCCAAGAGCGTATCGGCCGAAACCACCTTCGACACCGACATCGCGTCGCTGGAGGAACTGGTCGCGGTTCTCAGGGGTCTTTCGGAAAAGGTCTCGGCACGGCTGAAAAAATCAGGCATTGCCGGGCGCACCGTGGTGCTGAAGCTGAAGACCCAGGATTTCAAGCTGCGCACGCGCAATCGCCAGCTCGGCGATCCGACCCGGCTCGCCGACCGCATCTTTCAGACCGGGGTGGAGCTTCTGCGCAAGGAAACCGACGGCACGAAGTATCGGCTGCTTGGCATCGGCGTCAGCGACCTCTCGGACGACGACAAGGCCGACCCGCCCGATCTGGTCGACATCCAATCGCGCAAGCGCGCCATGGCCGAAGGCGCCATCGACGCCCTGCGCGACAAGTTCGGCCGCAAGGCGGTGGAAACCGGCTACACATTCGGCAAGGGCCGCCACACCCATCCGCCGGAGCCGCTCGAGGATTAGGTGCGCTGCAGATCAATCCTGCTCGTCACCACGCTCTTGCCGGTTTTCGGGTCGGTGTCGATGACGGTCAGCCGCATGCCGTTCTCGCCGCGTTTCTCGACCTTCATCTGCGCCTTTCGGTCGCCATTGACCTCCTTGGCCCAGCGAATGCCCAGGTTGATCGCGTTGCCCGAACGGCTGCCGTTAAGCTGCGCCGGTCCCGTGCGAGAGCCGACATAGGTGCCGCTGTATTTGGCACCGCTGGCCTTCAGGTCCGCGCTGATGGCGCGCGTGACCACGACAAGTCCCCGGCAATTGCCGTCGAGCGACAGGGAGGTCGATGTCGCGTTCGAGCTGAACGTGCAGGACACGTTCACGGTCGGCGCATCGGTGGTGACCTTGACGATACCCTTGCCGGCGAAATTGCCCTTGAACGCCTGGAGAAATTGGGCCTCGTCGGCATGTGCCGCGCCTGCCGCAACCAATAAGCCGCCGGTAAGCGCGAATTGCGCGAAGGATCTCATTGAAGCTCTCCTTGTCGATCTTGAAAAAGGCGGGACGGTCCGCGAGCACGGCTGACCACCGGAACTCAACGCCACTTGCCGTTTCAGGTTCCGCCCGCCACACGACTGTTTTACCACACCCAGCCAGTCGCGACTGGCCCAGAAGAATGCCTTGTGTAGCGATTGCGGCAGAAGCCCTCGCCTGCGACATAGCGCGAATGGCACCCACCCCCTCGATCCCCAAGGCCGCGTTCTGGATGGCACTGTCGATCGCTTCCTTCCTTGGGATGACGGTCGCCGGCCGAGCCACGACAGCGGAGCTCAACGTCTTCCAGGTGCTTGAGTTGCGCTCTGTGATCGGCTTCTTCATCCTTCTGCCGCTGGTGATGATGAGTGGCGGTTTTCGAGCCATGCGCACGCAGCGCCCCATTGCCCATATCGCCCGCAACGTCATCCATTACACGGGCCAGGCGGCCTGGCTCTACGCCCTCACTTTGATCCCGCTGGCGGTGCTGATCTCGATCGAATTCACCACGCCGATCTGGACAGCTATCCTGGCGGTGATTTTTCTGGGCGAAAGGCTGAACCGGCCCAAGCTGGCAGCGATCGGGCTGGGGCTGATCGGCGTGGTGATCATCGTGCGCCCCGGTGTCGGCTCGGTCGACCCTGGACATCTCGTCGTGCTGGGTGCCGCGGCCTGCTTCGGCATCTCGGTGGTCACGATCAAATCGCTGACCCGGACTGACAGCGTCGTGCGCATCATCTGCTGGATGCTGATTATCCAGTCGATGGTCGGTCTCATCCCGGCGCTCTATACGTGGCGCAATCCGCCACTGGAGCTATGGCCGTGGATCGTGCTGATCGCTTTCACCGGCATGTCGTCGCATTTCTGTATGGCCCGCGCGCTTGGCTATGCCGATGCGACCATCGTCTCGCCGATGGATTTTCTGCGCGTGCCGCTATCGGCGCTGATTGGCTGGCTGCTCTATAGCGAGCAGATCGATGCCTTCACCGCCGGCGGCGCGCTGCTGATACTGATGGGCAATCTGCTCAATCTTCAGCGCAGGGCTATAAAGCCGGCCGAAGTGGCGGCGTCGTAGTACGCCGGCCGTCAGTTCCCTTCGTCGGGTATGTTGAGAAGATGACCGCAGGCTTTGCAATGCACGGCGTCCGGCTCGTGCCGCCGCAAGCCGCACTGCGGACAGGGAAACAAAACCTTGGCTGGCCGGAAGATCGCCTGAGCCAGTCTGACAAACAGCGATATTCCGATGATCATGGTGACGATTGCCGTCAGCTTGCCGGCCATGCCCGGCAGCACGATGTCGCCGAAGCCGGTCGTCGTCACCGTGGCGACGGTGAAATAAAGCGCGTCGATATAGTTTTCCAGGCCGGCGCCAGTGCGGAAGAAGAACGTGTAGACGAAGCCGGTGATGACGAACAGGAAGGTCAAAAGGTTGATGACCGCGTGGCTGGCCTCTCGCCACGGCCGCAGGCCGCGCATCTCCAGATGCCGCCAGAGCGAACCGCTGCGCGACAGCGACCACAGCCGAAGGATGCGCAGGAAGGCGAGATTGGCGAACGCCGTCGGCATCAGCAGCGTCAAAAGGATGAAGACATCGACCCACGACGTCGGCTGCTTCATCAGCCGCAGCATGTTTTTGGAGGCAAGCAGCCGGGCGACCAGGTCCGCGGCGACAAGCGCGGCCGCCGAATAGTCGAGCCAGAGGAATGACGGCTTGTCCTGAAGAACCGGCGTCGCGATGAAGAAGGCGATGATGGCGAGGTCGATGACGACGGCCACCAGTTGGAACCGGAAAGCGGCCGGCGTGCGCCCATGATAGAGCCTGCGCAGCCTGTCACGCAGCCGCGCCAAGGCTGAAACCGCCTGCGACCCGTTCCTCTGCGCCGGCTTCATGCTGACTGCGCTGGCGTTCGCGGCAGCGACCACCCGGCTGACTGCCGCGCGCGAGAAAGAGCGGGGGTCACACCAGCTCCACTTCGACCACGCCCGGCACCGCGCGCATCGCCGAGGCGATCTGCGGCGAAATCCGGTAGCGGTTCGGCAGCTCGATCTCGATTTCGCCCTCGCCTTCGTCCTTGATCAGCACGAAGCTGACCTGCCCCTCGCCCCTGACAGTCAGTTGGCCGGCCAGCGTGTTGATCGGCGAGGCGTTGCGCACGAAGATGCGAAGTGCCTTCTGGATACGGCTTGCCTCGTCCTCCAGCGACTGCACCGAGTTGATGCGCAGATTGACGCCTTCCGGCCTGTCCTCGGCGGCAACGGTGATGACCACGGAGCGGCCGGCCTCGAGCAGATCGCGATATTGCGCCAGTCCTTCGGAAAACAGCACGGCTTCGTACTGGCCGGATGTGTCGGAAAAGGCGATAACGCCCATCTTGTTGCCGGTGCGCGTCTTGCGCTCCTGCTTGGACGTCACCGTGCCGGCCAGACGGCCGGCGGCGGCACCGCGTTTGACGGCCGCCGAAAACTCGGCCCACGTCTGAACCCGCATCTTCTGCAGGGCTGCCTTGTACTCGTCGAGCGGGTGCGCCGAGAGATAGAAGCCGACCACCTGGAATTCACGGTGCAGCCGGTCGGCGGCGAGCCATGGCTCCGTCGCCGGCAGATTGAGTGCCTGCGACTGGGCGCCGAGCGAAGCGCCGAAGATGTCGTGCTGGCCGGAAACCGCGTTCTGCTGCGCCAGCGACGCCAGTCCCATCATGCGTTCCACGCCCGCCATCATCGATGCGCGGTCGTGGCCGAAGCAATCGAGCGCGCCGGCCATGATCAGGCTTTCGAAGACGCGCTTGCCGACGATCTTGGGATCGACCCGCTCGCAGAAATCGGCGAGGTTCTTGAACGGCTTTTCGCCACGCTGGGCAACGATGTGCTCGACCGCCGCATCGCCGACGCCCTTGAGCGCTGCCAGCGAATAGTAGATGCGGTTCTCACCGACCTCGAAGGGGCGAAAGCTCGACATCACCGAAGGCGCCAGAACCTCGATGCCAAGGCGCAGCGCGTCCTGGCGGAAATCGGCCAGCTTGTCGGTGTTGCCCATGTCGAGCGTCATCGACGCTGCCAGGAACTCGACCGGATAATGCGCCTTGAGATAGGCGGTCTGGTACGAAACCACCGCATAGGCGGCGGCGTGCGATTTGTTGAAACCATAGTCGGCGAACTTGGCCAGCAGGTCGAAAATGAAATCGGCTTGCGGCTTGCCGACGCCACGCTCGACCGCGCCGGAGACGAAGCGCTCACGCTGCTTGTCCATCTCGGCGCGGATCTTCTTGCCCATGGCGCGGCGCAGCAGATCGGCTTCGCCGAGCGAGTAGCCGGACAGCTCCTGCGCGATCTGCATCACCTGTTCCTGGTAGACGATGACGCCTTGCGTCTCCTTCACCAGATGGTCGATCTTGGGATGGATCGACGCCATCTCCTCCTCGCCATGCTTTCTGGCGTTGTAGGTCGGAATGTTCTCCATCGGACCGGGGCGGTAGAGCGCGACCAGCGCGATGATGTCCTCGATGCAGTCGGGCCGCATGCCGATCAGCGCCTTGCGCATGCCGGCGCTTTCCACCTGGAACACGCCGACCACTTCGCCGCGCGACAGCATAGCGTAAGTCTCGGGATCGTCGAGCGGGATCGTTGCCAGGTCGATCTCGATGCCGCGCCGGCGGATCAGCTTCACAGCCGTTTCCAGCACCGTCAGCGTCTTCAGGCCGAGGAAGTCGAACTTCACCAGCCCGGCCTGCTCAACATATTTCATGTTGAACTGGGTGACGGGCATGTCCGAGCGCGGATCGCGGTACATCGGCACCAGTTCCGACAACGGCCGGTCGCCGATGACGATGCCGGCGGCATGGGTCGAGGCGTGGCGGTAAAGGCCCTCCAGCTTCTGCGCCATGTCGAGCAGCGTCTGGACGATCGGCTCCCTCTCGGCCTCTTCGGCAAAGCGCGGCTCGTTGGCGATGGCGTCGGCGAGCTTGACCGGGTTGGCCGGATTCTGCGGCACCATTTTGGAGAGCTTGTCGACCTGGCCATAGGGCATTTGCAGGACGCGGCCGACGTCGCGCAGCACGGCGCGCGCCTGCAGCGTACCGAAGGTGATGATCTGGCCGACCTGGTCGCGGCCGTATTTCTGCTGGACGTAGCGGATGACCTCCTCGCGCCGATCCTGGCAGAAGTCGATGTCGAAGTCGGGCATCGACACGCGGTCGGGATTGAGGAATCGCTCGAAAAGCAGCGAGAAGCGCAGCGGATCGATGTCGGTGATGGTCGTCGAATAGGCGACCAGCGAGCCTGCGCCCGAACCGCGGCCCGGCCCGACCGGAATGCCCTGCGCCTTGGCCCATTTGATGAAGTCGGCAACGATCAGGAAGTAGCCGGGAAACTTCATCTTGGTGATGATGCCAAGCTCGAAATTCAACCGCTCGCGGTATTGCTCGACCGTGTAGCCCGCAGTCGGGCCATGCATGGCGAGGCGCGCGTCGAGCCCCTCATGCGCCTGGCGGGCCAGTTCGTCGGCTTCCGCCTGCACGGCGGCGTCATTGTCAGCGACATCGCCGCCGGTGAAGCGCGGCAGGATCGGATTGCGGTTTTTGGGATAATAGGAGCAGCGCAGCGCGATCTCGACAGTGTTGTCGATCGCTTCTGGCAGATCGGCAAAGAGCCTGGCCATATCGGCCTGGCTGCGCAGGAAATTGTCCGGCGACAGCCGGCGACGATTGTCGGCGGCGACCACCGATCCTTCGGCGATGGCGATCAGCGCGTCATGTGCGTCATAATCGTCACGAGAGGAAAAGAACGCCTCGTTGGTGGCGACCAGGGGCAGTTCATGGGCGTAGGCCAGATCGATCGAGGACTTTTCAATCACGCGATCATAACCGGAAACCCGGTCCAACTCGACATAGAGCCGGTCGCCGAACATTGCCTTGAGGGTTAAAAGCCGGGCTTCGGCCAGATCGCGGCGATCTTCCTTGAGCGCGGTGCCGATCGGTCCGCGCGGCCCACCGCTGAGGCAGATCAACCCGTCACAAAAGCCTTCCATCATTTCGGTGGTCAGGTGCACGGCTTCGCCTGGCGGCGTTTCGAGGTAGACGCGGCTGACCAGCCTGACCAGATTGGAATAGCCGGCCTCGGTCGCGGCAAGCAGGACGACCGGCCGCATATCGGGACCTTGCCGTCGGCGGTCGCGCTGGCCATCGCTGTTTTCGCCGGAAAAGGCGAGCGCCGTCTGGCAGCCGATAATCGGCTGGATGCCGTCCTTCACCGCCTTCTGCGCGAATTCCAGTGCGCCGAACAGATTGTTGGTGTCGGTGACGGCGATAGCCGGGGCTTCGTCCTTGACCGCATGAGCCACCACCTTGCCGATCTGCAAGGCGCCTTCCAGCAGGGAATAGGCCGAATGCACGCGCAAATGGACGAAGGGCCGCGCCGGGGCCTCCGGCCGCGCCGCAGCAATCGCTGCTTCGCGCTTCAGGGGATCGCGGGGAAGTTTTTCGTCGGCCATGGTGCTGTGTGAAGGTCCTTGAGTCGATGGAGATGTATTGTCCGGGACCGCGCCATGCCAGTCCAGCACAAACCGCTGCTGATCACAGGCTGCCTGCCCGGCCAGCCTTACGCAAACTCCATGATCACCGCGTCGACAGCCAGGCTGTCACCCGGTTTGGCGTTGAGCTTGGAGACGACAAGGTCGCGTTCAGCACGCAGCACGTTTTCCATCTTCATCGCTTCGACCACCGCCAAGGTCTCGCCGGCCTTGACCTCCTGGCCTTCGGCAACGGCAATCGACACGACAAGGCCGGGCATCGGGCAAAGCAGCAGGTTCGACGTGTCCGGCGCCACCTTTTCGGGCATCAGCCTTTCCAGCTCGGCGGTGCGCGGCAGCATGGCGCGCGCGGTCACCGACATGCCTTTCCAGGCTATGCGAAAGCCGTTGGCAACCGGCCTGACCTGAGCCGTAACCTTGCGCTTGCCGACCGTGCCGCGCCAGACCAGGTCGCCCGGCCGCCAGTCTGATGCAACGGTCAACGCCCTGCCGGCCTCGATCGACAGATCGATTTCCATCGGAATGGAAATCATGCCCTCGATAATCGAGGCCGACAGATAGTCATCGCCGATCTTTACCACCCAGTCGCGCTTCAGAGCTCCCGAATGCGGCGCCAGCCGCCCGCCCAGCCGGTCGAGCCGGTCACGGCGCAGCAGTTCCACCGCGGTCGCGATCGACGCCAGCACCGCTTTCTCGTCGTCATTCGGTACGACCGGCCCGAATCCGTCGGGATATTCCTCCGATATGAAAGCGGTCGATATCCGCCCTTCCCGCCAACGCGGATGCTGCATCAAGGCGGCCAGGAACGGAATGTTGTGCTCGATACCGTCGACGACGAAGCTGTCGAGCGCTTCCGACATGGCATCGATGGCCTCCAGACGCGTCGGCGCCCAGGTGCACAGCTTGGCGAGCATCGGATCGTAGAACATCGAGATTTCGGAGCCCTCGGTGACGCCGGTGTCGTTGCGGATGATGACATCGCCGAATTGTCCTTCCTCAGGCGGCCGGTAGCGTGTCAGCCGGCCGATCGACGGCAAGAAGTTGCGGTAGGGATCTTCGGCATAGAGCCGGCTTTCCACTGCCCAGCCGTTCAGCTTGACGTCGCTTTGCTTGATGGCAAGCTTGGCGCCGGCGGCGACGCGGATCATCTGCTCGACCAGATCGATGCCGGTGACGAGCTCCGTCACCGGGTGCTCGACCTGCAATCGTGTATTCATTTCAAGGAAATAGAAGTTCTTGTCCTTGTCGACGATGAATTCGACCGTGCCGGCGCTCTGGTAGTCGACGGCCTTGGCCAGCGCCACCGACTGCTCGCCCATGGCCTTGCGCGTCTCGGCATCCAGGAACGGCGACGGCGCCTCTTCGGCGACCTTCTGGTTGCGTCGCTGGATCGAGCATTCGCGCTCGCCGAGATAGAGCGCATTGCCATGCGCGTCGGCCAGCACCTGAATTTCGATATGGCGCGGATCGACGACGAATTTCTCGATGAAGACACGATCGTCGCCGAACGAACTCTTGGCTTCCGAGCGCGCGCGGTCGAAGCCGTCGCGCACTTCGGCCTCGCTCCAGGCGATGCGCATGCCCTTGCCGCCGCCGCCGGCCGAAGCCTTGATCATCACGGGATAGCCGATTTCGCCGGCAATCTTTTCGGCATGGTCGGCATTCTCGATGACGCCGAGCCAGCCGGGCACGGTGGAAACCTTGGCGGCGTTGGCGAACTTCTTCGATTCGATCTTGTCGCCCATCGCCTTGATGGCCTTGGGCTTCGGGCCGATGAAAATGATGCCTTCCGCTTCCAGCGCTTCGCAGAAGGCCGCCCGCTCTGACAGGAATCCGTAGCCGGGATGCACGGCCTGGGCCCCCGTTTCCTTGCAGGCGGCGATGATCTTTTCCGGGACGAGATAGCTCAGCGCGGCTGGCGAAGGCCCTATATGCACCGCCTCGTCGGCCATCTCGACATGCACGGCATCGCGATCGGCATCGGAATAGACGGCAACCGTGGCGATGCCCATCTTGCGCGCCGTCTTGATGACGCGGCAAGCAATTTCGCCGCGATTGGCGATCAGGATCTTGGTGAACATGCGAAATGTCATCCCTCGGGTCGGCCGTTCCTTTTATGGCCTGTGCTTGCAGGGTCAAGCCGACCATGCAATTCACTGCCTTTCAATCGACTTGCGATTCCAATTCATCGCTGTGGCCCAGTCAGGGAGCCAGCCGCCAGTTGATCGTGTCGGCAAAACCTGAAACCTTGGAAAAAACTCGCATTGGAGGACGTCTGATGAAAACCCGCGCCGCTGTCGCTGTCGCCGCCGGAAAGCCGCTGGAGATCATGGAGGTCGATCTCGACGGCCCACGTGAGGGCGAGGTGCTGGTCGAGATCAAGGCGACCGGCATCTGCCACACCGACGAATTCACGCTGTCGGGCGCCGATCCGGAAGGTCTGTTTCCGGCCATCCTCGGCCATGAGGGCGCCGGCGTCGTCGTCGATATCGGCAAGGGCGTCACCTCGCTCAAGAAGGGCGACCACGTCATCCCGCTCTACACGCCCGAATGCCG
>NZ_JBVVQM010000017.1:0-110046 GCF_055811155.1 Mesorhizobium sp. WSM4822
GGAATCGCCGCCGAGGCCGAAGGTGCGCATGGCGACGGCCTCGACCATGGTGCGGAAGCCGCCGACGGTGGCGCCTTGGGGGGGGGGGGGGGGGGGGGGGGGGGCGCGCGGCCGCCGCCGCGGGGGGGGGGGGGGGGGGGGGGGGGCCCTGGCGCCGGCGTTACCCCCACCCCGATCCGCTGGGCGGATCGACCCTCCCCACAAGGGGGAGGGTGGGCGCCTCTACTGCCGCTTGTATTCCCGCACCGGCGACTTGGTGTCGTCGGTGTAGGTGACCTGCACCGACATCGATTTCACGCTGTCGGCGACCTTGAAATAGGGCTGGTAGTCGTAGGGGATGGCGTAAGGGTCCTTCTTGTCGCAGGGCGGCATCTTGATCTCCTTATCGAGCGCCGCGCCGTTCAGGCTGTAATGCACCTGTTTGATGGCGCAGCGGTAGGACAGCATCTGGGTGAAATAGACCAGCCCGTGATTGCCGCTGGCATCGAAAGCGATCCACGAGGTCCAGAACTGGTCGAGGATCTGCTTGTTGCCTTGCTGGAGCGCTGTCTCCGGGTCGAAGCGGATGTCGAACGGGCCGGTCTCGCGGCCCCTGATGTCGAGATATTTGATGGCGATAATGCCGGCCACGGTGCTGTCGGGCATCTCGAAGCTCGGATTGGCCATCGGCTTGCCGGTCGTCTGATCGTTCATCGCCAGGAAACCGGTGTCGGTGAACGGACCGCTGTCGCCCATGCGCCAGGAGATGGCGGTCGCCGGCTCCGGCAGCGAGATGGTCATCGACCAGCCCTGGTTGGAGCGCATCGGCGTCAGCGAAGGCACGAAGCGGGCGGGGTCGAGCACGTCGCCGAGTGCCGCCAGCCGGCTGCGGCTGCGGTCCAGCCAGTCGGCCAGCTGCGTCTGGTCGACGAAATATTTGAGCAGCCCGCCATCCTTCTCGTAGGACACGAACCTGGTCAGCGCCTTGGCCTCGTTGCGCTTGTCGGCCAGCGTCTGGGCGCCGAGCCGGTCTTCCGAAAACTCCTGCGCCAGCAGGAAATAGGCCGGCGCGAAATCCGCATTGGCTGATATGAAGGCGTTGAGCTTGTCGAGGCGCTGGGCGTCGTCGAACTGCTGGATATGCACAAGCTTGATCGACAGCGCCTTGCCCTTGTCGGCAAGCGCGCCGAACACTTCGCGCGCGCCGGCCTTACCGTCCTGCACCCGAAGCAGCGTGGCAAAGCGCGTGTAGGGGTCGATGGCGTCGACATCGAAACCGGCGAAGGCGAGGTAGGAGCGCCGCGCGTTGAGCATGTCGCCGGACAGCTCGTAGACGCGGGCATTGTGGTAGAATTCGTCCGGCCGCTTCGGCTCGGCAATCGCCCCGCCTTGCGCGGCCAAGGCGGCAAAGCCCTTGGCGATGGTGTCGATCGAGGCGGCGATCTGCTGCGTCGTTTCTTGCAGCTTCTCGGTCTGGGCCTGCTGCTGCGCCTGGCCGGCGGCCAGCGTCTCGGTCTGCTTCTTCACCTCGTCGGTGGTCTTCTGCACCTCCGCCGTCTGCTGCGTCTGCTGCTGCTGGGTCGAGGCGATCTCGTCGGCCTTTTTCGCCACCGTGTCGGTCGTCTGCTTGACCTGTTCGACCGTCTTTTGCGTCTGCGTGACGGTCTGCTCGATCCTGGCCACTTTTTCGGACACGATCCCCATCGACTGCTGCAGCCCGGCAATGGCCGGCACCAGGCTTGCGATCACCCCGTTCTGGGCGTTGGTCTGCTGCTGCAGGCCGTAGACGCCGCTGGCGACGGCAGCCGCTGTTGTGGCGAAAATCAAGGCCGGCAGTGCCTTGGCCGCCAGCACCAGCCTGAGCACGATGGCAATGGCGATGATGATTGCGGCCACCGCGGCGATCAGCGCGATATAGGCGGCGAACGGCGCCAGCGGATTGAGGATGTCTGATACGGCACCCCCGATAAAGGCGACGCTGCCGGCCCATTTGCCGGTGCGGCTGAGCGATGCCTTGATAAGCGAGGGCGCAGCGCCCCCGGCCCCGATATTCGTCATGCCAAGCCCCCAAGCCCTCGGATACCACGCCCCTTCCCACGGGAAACGCGGCCCTGGCAAGGAAAGACACGGGAAAACCGGCGTTTTCGGGGCAGATGCTCGGCGGGGCCGATAGCCGACGCCGGCGCTGCCCCTCATCCGCCTGCCGGCACCTTCTCCCCGTGAACGGGGAGAAGGGAGATGCCGCGGCGTTGGCGTTCACTCTGCGACGCCGGCGGTTGGCGAACCCGTCGAGGAGAGCGTCCTTCTCCCCGTTCACGGGGAGAAGATGGCGGCAGCCAGATGAGGGGCGGCGCCAAGCTCTGAAAATTGCGCAAACCTGGGCAAATGCCTTGCTGCCGCCATTAACCAAATGGACGCATCACATGCGTTACGTTAGCTTCGCCGCATCTCAGCAACAGCCGACCCCAGAACAGACTTGCCCTTGTACAACCCCCTTCCGCTCATCCAGAGATTTTTTGCGGCACTCGCCCTGCTGGTGCTGCTTGCCGGCTGCGCCACGACGCCGCCGGACTCGGTGCTGGCCGTGCCGGCGCCGGCGCAGAAATATGCGGCCATCGTCGTCGACGCCAGGACCGGCAAGCAGCTGTTCGAGGTCAGCTCGACGGCGCAGCGCTACCCGGCCTCGCTGACCAAGATGATGACGCTCTATCTGCTGTTCGAGGCGCTGGACTCCGGCCGCGTCAGCAAGCAGACGCAGATCCCGGTTTCGGACCATGCCGCCTCGCAGCCGCCGACCAAGCTGCGCTTCCGGCGCGGCGAGAGCATCGACGTCGATTCCGCGATCCGCGCCATCGTCGTCAAATCCGCCAACGACGTGGCCGTGGCGGTCGGCGAATATCTCGGCGGTTCGGAGGACCAGTTCGCCGCCATGATGACATCCAGGGCGCGCCAGCTCGGCATGACCAGCACCATTTTCCGCAACGCCTCCGGCCTGCCCGACGGTGGCCAGATGACGACGGCGCGCGACATGGCGGTGCTCGGCATGGCGCTGCATCGGCGCTTTCCCCAGCAGTTCCACTATTTCTCCGAAAGCGACTTCATGTTCCGCGGCCGGCTGGTGCGCGGCCATAACGACATGCTCGGACGCGTGCGCGGCGTCGACGGCATCAAGACCGGCTACATCAGGGCCTCGGGCTTCAACATCGTCACCTCCTACAATGCCGACGGCCGCAATTTGATCGTCGTGGTGATGGGCGCCGACTCAGCCCGCCAGCGCAACGACCATGTCGAAGCGCTGATCCAGCGCAGCCTGTCGCCGACCATGGATGGCGCGAAGACAAGGCTGATGTTCGCCGAGCAGTAGTGGCCGCGGCGCGGTTCGCGTCTGGGTGCACGGCTGCCGCCCACCACTTCGTCATCCACGGGCGAAGCAAGGAGCGTAGCGACGCGGCGCAGACCCGAGGATCCATGCCGGGACTCCAAACGCATCACCACGGTGCAGAACCTTGCGCACGCTGGCAGGACAGAGGGGGGTGATTGGCGCCAACATCGGGCAAGTTCTTCACCGCAAGCGACACTCGCAGGTCGCGGCATGGATCCCTTGGGCCGCGAAGCAGCTCCAGGGGTCTGCGCGTCCGCTTCGCTCCCGCTCCGCCCGTGGATGACGAAGTCGGGAAGCGATCAAAAACACTTGTAGTCCCACGAAATCCGTCGCGATGCTGGCGATGTTGCGGCATACGTCGCCCAGCACCATCAGGAGCCCGCCATGAGCACCGTCCCCAAAACGCCCGAGCAACCGGAAGACAACCAGCACGACAGCGGCGGCGAATATTTCGAGGCGCCGACCCTCAGTGAGCTGGAGGCCGGTCCGGTATCGGACGAGCACTTCGAGACGCCCGAAGTGCCGGACTCCGAACCCGCGGGCCCCGGCGCCCACCGTGGCAAGCCGAAGAAAAAACCGTCGGCGATCTCGGGCCGCAAATTCCGCAAGCGCGATCTGGTGCGCATCGACACGCTGCGCCCGAGCCTCGCCGACCGCATCCGCTCGGACCATCCCGACCTGCCGGCCGGCGCCCGCATCAGCCGTGCCGAGCTCGGACGCTACCGCATGCGCTACATGGAGGAGCTGCTGCAACAGGAGCACGGCGAATTCTCCGAGCTCGACCGCCAGGTGGTCGAATCGATCGCCAGGCAGGACACGATTTCCGAAAACTCGGAGGAGGAGTTCGAAGAGCACCGGACCTTCGCCGACCGCGTCTCCGACAACATGGCGGCCTTCGGCGGCAGCTGGTGGTTCCTGATCTCGTTCGGCAGCGTGCTTCTGGTGTGGATCGGCATCAACCTGCTCGAAGGCATGAGCGCCGCCTTCGACCCCTACCCCTTCATCCTGCTCAACCTGCTGCTCTCCTGCATCGCCGCCATCCAGGCGCCGATCATCATGATGAGCCAGCGGCGGCAGGAGTCCAAGGACCGCCTGCGCTCCTTCAACGACTACCGCGTCAACCTCAAGGCCGAGCTCGAAGTGCGCCACCTGCACGAAAAACTGGACTACCTCATCTCGCGCCAATGGACGCGGCTCGCCGAAATGCAGCAGATGCAGCTGGATGCGATGCACGAACTGGCGGGCGCGAAGAAGCCGAAGCGCGCGGTGCGCGGAAGGCGGACGGTGAAGGCGGGGGCGGAAACCTCATAGGCCGCAGCCTGGGCGCCCCGGGCCCAAGTCGCTGCGCCAATCTCCAATTGCCCGTTGAAGCCCGCGCCCGCTTCCGCTAAGAAGCCGTGACTTGCCGGTTCACCGGCTGGTTCGTTTTCCGGATTCCGGAAAGCACCCGTAGCTCAGCTGGATAGAGCGCTGCCCTCCGAAGGCAGAGGTCACAGGTTCGAATCCTGTCGGGTGCGCCAGTTAAGGCAATCCGCGATGCCAAATTTGAAAAATTTCACTACCAAGCCATGTTGTTAAGGGTCCCTTGGTGGCGCGTGTCTATTGTTTCGTTCAGTCTCTGACAGGTACCTTTCCATGACAGGCAAATACTACGAGTCACAGATAAAATGCGATGTCCTGAACGTGTTGCGGAAGCGCAAAATCATTGATTCCCGTTCGATCGTTGCGTCTGAATATGTTCTGGGCTCGACGGGACGGCGGGCCGATCTTGCTGTCTATAACGGGTCAAAGCTGATTGGTATCGAGATTAAGAGCAAGCATGACACGCTGGCTCGCCTAAAGCCTCAGCTTGATGTATACACGTCGTGCTTTGACGAGGTCATACTTGTCGCTGATGAGAAACATTTAACATCCGCTGTAGACATTGCTCCACCTGACGTTCGCATATTCGCCATAGGCGAATCGGGTTCGATCGAGATATGGCGGGAACCGCTAGAGCAGGGAGCAAAAATAAAATCTGTTGGCCTCAGATTGCTAACTATGAGCGAACTAAAGAAGCTAGCGGGAGTTCCCGTCGGTGCGTCGGTGAAGAAGACGGTACTCCTGCAACTTGCACAAGAGCTTTCCCAGGAACTCATCTTCGAAGCAGTCACGGCATCGTTCATCCAGACGTTTTCCGAGACGTCTGTCAATTTCTGGAATCGCGTGGGTAGAAGAAATGTCTCCAACAAAGAGATGTTTCATTTGAGCCGTTTTGCTCCGGAACGAATCAATGTGATCGAAAAGAAAGAGAAACAACAACTCTTCTGGGAATTGTGGAGGCTTCAGGCGAAAGAGACTCTCCAAGCCATGGGCGTTCAGAGATCGCTCCATTCAATTTCGGTTGGTTGATCGTCCGCGCCCGACTGCATGTGCATGTGGATGTTGATGCGAGCTGAGGTTGACATTTTCGGTGAGTAAATCGCGTTCTCCTCTCCGACCGCAGTTTTCTTGATCATCTCAGTACCCCAAATGCCCATATCCTTCCAATCTGGACACTTGGTGGCGCGTTTTGCAGCGAGCTGATAGGCCTCGTCGCGATCCTCTTCGTCAGCTTCCCGGAAAAATTTCCATTTGGTTGAAAAGGCATTGTCGATTCTAGGTGCTGGACTCCCACCACCGCCGCTTTGCTTCTCCGCTCGAACGCTGGCGCGATCGCAATAGATATTGTGGGTTTGGCCAATTTGCTCTGCGACCAACTTATAAAAGCTTCGTTCGAAAATCTCTTGTTCGACTATTCCCGTGAACGATGTGGGAAATGTTGACGCCGACACAGATATATAGCAATCAGCCAGTTCGGATCGTATGGCCTTGCATATATTGGTTGCAATCAGCGCCTTATTCAGGATGTTCTTGTCCTGGCGCTGAAAGTCGAGGATGAAATACACGTCCTCGTTAGAAGGATATCCCTTAAATAATTTTGCGATATCTGCCGAGAGAGAGAAAATTTGCTCATGAAGGCGAATTACAACGCCCCGGCCCATCGCTTTGAATGCCCTGATCTGAGGCACCAGCTCCTTCGGATCGTTGAGTTGGACCGTAGGAGTGAACGTTGGATTCTCATCGATCAAGTTACGCCAAGCCAAATACCCACCTTCGGAGTCTCGCAACGCGTCGAAAACGTCGTGCACCGGCCTTTTGTTTCCGTCGAAGATCTCATCCGTCAGATCAACAATAATCGGCTTACCGGAAGTACAGGCGGAAACCTTGGCTATCGTGCTTGGGAATTCCTTCGCGGTAGCCCAAGGCTGAAGGATTATAAAAGGAAGCAGGCCTGCCTTAACTTGGGGCGACAGTTCCTCTATAGCCTGCATCTCTGAGGGGCGAACTCCGAGAATTGGAACGTAACCAAATGCCCCAAAATCCATGATTTACATGCCTTATCTTATGGGATGCCCAGCCGAATCTTCATCGCAGCCTCGGACACGTTAAACTTATCAGCAAGGAAACCAACAACGTTGTCAACCTTAAGTGTCCTTGCCCTATCCAACCAATCATCAACGAGGTGTTGGGGCATCAATAGGTCAGCAGCAATTCTGTTGGCTTGCGCCTCGCGCCGATCTGACATTTCAGAGCGGTACAGAACGTCATCCGTAATCCCGTCCCCAATCTGGTCGCTATGCAGGAGATAGTGCCCGATTTCATGTGCAACAGTGAAACGCTGCCGACGCGCTGAGTCATTCCTATTGACCTTGATGACAAACTGCCCAGCATTGTCGGGGTCCGGCCTAATCTCTCCAGAAATCCCGCTAGGTAACGTTGTAGCAACCACCTTGACGCCTAATGCGTTAGCGATTGCCGATAAGCGAATAGGTGCTCCGTCCTGATGAGCTTGAATTATCGCCAGTATCCCGTCATCTAAAGAATGCCATTCTCGGCTCATCATTTTGGCTCTCCTCAGTCAGTAAAAGGCTTTTCTTCTGGTGGTGCCGGATCCTTCTCCGCGCGTGAAGATGCGTCATTCAATATTATTCTATCAACTCGCTCGGCCAATAGATTACGTAATTGCCCCTGCTGGAGTTGTTCGGATACATGCTGAATTATTACCGCCTCAATTCGTTTGGCGAATGGGCTATCGATCAGCATTTTTTCTAAGTGATTCTGCGAGGCAGTCTCTGTTAATTTCTGAAACTGCGAATAACCCCATATAGCCAGTATGGCTATAAATATAGCCAAATTATCACTACAGTTACCGCCGTTAGCATCACTGTTATAAAGTCGGTATACGACATGTTCAAACTCTGAATCTGTTCCGGCGCTATCTTTATGCGGACTAGAATACATGCAATGAGAACGGCCCCGGCGAGAAGCCCTAAAACGAAAATTGGCAGGTAATCAGTTTGCTCTCTATCTCGCACGATTCTCTTTCGACGCTGTGTTCTCATTATGTTCACATTCGACGGACTGTCGTCAAGAGGATCTAGATGCGGACTGGCGCAGATATGCACCCAGCTCATCCTGCTTTACGTCCAGGGATTGCCATGCATGTTCGAAGATTTTCGCGCAGGCTTTTTTGGCGCGCGCCTGTTGCGCGGGGATGACCCGGTCGATGGAGTTGTCCAACTGCATCACCGGTGATGGTCGCGTCATCAGTGTTCGAACGATGGTGAAGTCGAAAGCTGGTCCTTTGAGCCTCCGAGCGCTGCGACAACTTCCGGAAAGGTGGCGTATGCCCTGTCGACGACGCGACAGCTCGGTTCGGACTATGCGATAGTCGTTGCCAGCCGCACCGCCGTCAACCAGCCTTCACCGCCCTTACACTCTCCCTTTCCACCAGCGGGCACTCCAGCTTCGTGATCGGGTACCTCCCGCGTCCAGGCGCCGCCGGCGCCTCCAGCTGTTCGATCGCCCATTGGCCCATCGCCATGTGCGGCAGGATCGAGGTGGTCAGCGGCGGGAACAAATGCCTGGCGATTTCCTCGTCGTCGTAGCCGACCACGGAAATGTCTTGCGGGATGTGCAGGCCGGCTTCCTTCAGCGCTTCGTAGCAGCCGATGGCTGTGCGGTCGTTCTGGCAGAAGATGGCGGTGGGCCTGTCCCTGAGCGCCAGCAGCTTGACGGTGGCGGCATAGCCGGCGCTGGCCGACCAGTCGCCCTCGACCACCAGGTCGGGATCGAACGGGATGTCGGCGGTGGCGAGCGCGCGGCGGTAGCCTTTCAGCCGGTCCTGGGCCGCCTGCATCCACGGCTCGCCGGTGATGGTGGCGATGCGGCGGTGGCCGTGGCTGATCAAATGCCGGGTCGAGCTCTGGCCGCCGGCGATCTCGCTCGGCACCACGGCGGGGAAGGCGTAGTCTGATGTGTAGCAGTTGAGCAGGATCACGGGGATGTCGAGGCCGTAGAGGTAATCGGGCGCCGTGATCTCGCGGGTGAAGATGGTCATGTAGATCAGCGCCGAAATGCCCCGCTTGGTCAGCGCCGAAATGGCGCGCGGTTCCATGACGGAATCGCCCAGCGTCTGCGCCACCAGAAGCACGTTGCCGGCATTCCACGAGGCCTGGCGCGCGCCCTCGATGGCGACCACGGCTTCCGGACTGGTGGCGAGCTGGTCCACGGCGAAGCCGATCACCCCGTCCAGCCCTTCGAAGGCGGCCCCCCCGAAGGCAGGCAACGTCGGGTGAAGGGCCTCGAAAGCGGGCGCGGCGTAGCCAAGTGCGCGCGCGGCTTCGATCACCCGCTCGCGGGTCTGCTGCGACAGCTTGATCCCCGGCGAATTGTTGAGCACGAAGGAGACGGTCGCCTGCGAGCAGCCGGCGGCCCTGGCGATGTCGATCATGGTGACGCGGCCCTTGGCGCCCTTGGCCGGCGCCTTGCGCCGCCTCGCCGTGTCGCTGGCCCGATCCGTCGTCTCGCTCATGGCAAATCCCAGTCTGGCAGGCCGGTCAGGCCGGCAAGGTGGTGTGACGCCGTCGGTATATAGAGATAACGTCAAAGCCGTTTATAACTATTAGTATACCGGAGGTCCATCCGCCACGGATCTCCATACAACCCAAAACTCAAAGGGCGAAAGGCTTGGGCTGCGGCTCAGCGGTGGCGACGGCTCGTGGACGTATACGCATCGAAACCGCTGATATTGCCTCAAAACTAATACAGTTTACTAATACAAAAATGCGCTGTACCGTCAATCCGTCGCGTCCGGCCGGTCAGGTCCGGGGCGGCGGGAGAGTACGAAAAATGGCCCGGTGGCGAGCGGATACGACCTCCGCAAGCCTTGTCTCGCATATGTGATATGTCAGACAAATCGGACTATTTACGAACGAAGGATGAGTCTTTAAGGTCCATGATCGTGGCTGGAACGACGCCATTCTTCGGTGCCGGGAACCCCTTTGAGGAGGAGGGCGTCCACGCTGCAAACGGCAAATCAGGTCAGTGCCAAAATCAGGTTAATGCAAGATCGGCCGGTCCAACGACTGAGCCAAACGGGAGGTTGAACATGAAATCCTTGATACGAACTGCATCCGTAGCCGCGACCGCGCTGCTGCTTGGCCTGTCGGCCACGGCCATCGCGCGCGCCCAAGACAAGCCGACGCTGGCCTTCGTCGTCAACGGCGCTTCCGATTTCTGGAAGGCCGCCGAAGCCGGCGTCAAGAAGGCGCAGGGCGAACTGCCCGACTACAATCTTGAGCTCAAATATCCCGAGCAGTCCTCGGTCGCCATCCAGCAGCGGCTGATGGACGATCTGGTGACCGCAGGCGTCAAGGGCATCATGGTCTCGGCCGTCGATCCCAAGACCTCGACCGATGGGTTGAACAAGATCGCCTCGGAAACGGCGCTGTTCACCACCGACTCTGACGCACCGCAGACCAAGCGCGTCGCCTATATCGGCTCGTCCAATGTCGACGCCGGCAAGCAGGCGGCCGAAATCGCCAAGAAGGCGATGCCCAATGGCGGAAAATGCCTCGGCTTCGTCGGCCTGCTCGGCGCCGACAATGCCAAGGAGCGCATCCAGGGCATGAAGGACGGCCTCGCCGGCACCAAGATCGAGCTGATCGACGTGCGCGGCGACGACATCGACCAGGCGCGCGCCAAGAAGAATGTCGAGGACGCGCTGGTCGCCAGCCCCGACGTCACCTGCATGGTCGGCTTCTACTCCTACAACACGCCGCGCATCTATGAAGCGCTGCGCGACGCCGGCAAGCTCGGCTCGATAACCGTCGTCGGTTTCGATGACGATCCGATCACGCTGGGCGGCGTCAAGGAAGGCACCGTTGCCGCAACCGTCGTGCAGCAGCCCTTCGAATGGGCCTATCAGGGCATGAAGCTGATGGCGGCCTATCTCAAGGGCGACAAGTCGGGCATCCCGGAAGGCAACCTCATCATCATCCCGACCAAGATCATCGGCAAGGATGACGTCGACGCCTACGCCGCCAATCTGAAGGCGATGTCTGGAAACTAAGACTTGAAGCAGTTCAGCCGGCTCAACGTCGCTTGGGCCGGCTGCTCGCATTGACGAACCGCACGCGGATCGTCAGTCTGCCAAAAGGTCGGCCCGCCAATCGCTGTCAGGCATGATGAATTATTCCGATACATCCATCGTCGCGACTAGCTCGTTCCTCAGCCTCGAGAACGTGCGCAAGACCTATCCGGGCGTCGTCGCGCTCGACGGCTTCTCCATGGAGGTCAGGCCGGGCGAGGTCATCGGCCTCGTCGGTGAAAACGGCGCCGGCAAATCGACCTTGATGAAGATCCTCGGCGGCGTCACCACGCCCGACAGCGGCACGATCACCGTCGACGGCACCGCGCATGACAGGCTCTCCGTCGAAGCCAGCCTGGGCTCGGGCATCGCCTTCGTCCACCAGGAACTCAACCTGTTCGAGAATCTCGATGTCGCCGCCAACATCTTCTTCGGCCGCGAGCCGTTGCGCGCCGGGCCGCTGAAACTCGTCGACCGCGCCAAGCTGCGCACCATGGTGGCGCCGCTGTTGAAGCGCGTCGGCGCCAATTTTTCCGCCGACACGCCGGTTGCGACCCTGTCGCTGGCGCAGCAGCAGATGGTCGAGATCGCCAAGGCGCTGTCGATCGAGGCAAGGCTGGTCATCCTCGACGAGCCGACGTCGAGCCTGCCGCTCGCCGAAACCGACAAATTGCTCGACGTCATCAAGGCGCTGAAGGCCGACGGCATCAGCGTCATCTTCATTTCGCACCGCCTGCACGAGGTCGAGCGCGTCGCCGACCGCGTCGTCGTGCTGCGCGACGGCATGCTGGCCGGTACGCTGGGCAAGCACGACATCGGCCACGACCAGATGGTCAAGCTGATGATCGGCCGCATGCTGAAGGAGCGCGAGAAAGCCTCGGAAGCGGCGCGGGCGCCCGGCGCCGTAGCGCTTGCGGCCAAGGCCATCCGCACACCTGCCTATCCCGGCCGGCCGGTCGACCTCGACGTCAGGCGCGGCGAAATCCTCGGTCTTGCCGGCCTTGTCGGTTCCGGCCGCACCGAGCTGGCGCGGGTGTTCTTCGGCATCGACTCGAAGCTTGGCGGCACGCTGGAACTCGACGGCAAGCCGCTTGCGCTGGCGTCCGCGGCCGACGCCGTCGCGCATGGCATCTTCCTGGTGCCGGAAGACCGTAAGCTCACCGGCATCCTGCTCGACCTGTCGATCGCGCAGAATATTTCCCTGCCCAATCTGCCGGCGCATGCGCGCCGCTCGCTGGTGTCCTCAAGCGCCGAGACCGCCACCGCCGAGAAGCAGAAGAAGGATCTCGGCATCAAGGCGCCTTCGGTGCAGACGCGCACCGGCACGCTGTCGGGCGGCAACCAGCAGAAGGTCGTGCTCGGCAAGTGGCTGGCCATGAACCCCAAAGTGATGATTTTGGACGAGCCGACGCGCGGCATCGACATCGGCGCCAAGGCGGAAATCTACGGGCTGATGCGGGCGCTCGCCGATGCCGGCGTCGCCGTGCTGATGATCTCGTCGGACATGGAAGAGGTGATCGGCGTGTCCGACCGCATCGCCGTCATGCATGAGGGCCAGATCTCCGGCATTCTCGACAAGGATCGGTTCAGCCAGGAAAACGTGCTGCTGCTGGCGGTGGGCAAGCAGCCGAAGTAGTTTTGCCGGGGTCTCGCTCAAGCGCGATCCGCTCAGGCATTGGGGAGAAGACGATGAGCAAGAAAGATCTCGGCCTGCTGATCCTGATCCTGGTGGTCGGGGCGATCGTGGCGATCATCAATCCGCGCTTCCTGCTGCCGATCAACCTCGCCAACACCTCGAACCTGATCGGCCTGTTCGGCATCCTGTCGATCGGCCAAGCCTTCGTCATCATCACCGGCGGCATCGAATTGTCGGTCGGCTCGGTGGTCGCGCTGCTCGGCACACTGTTCATCGACTTCATCGCCGTGCGTGGCATGGAATGGCCGCTGGCCTTCGTGCTCATCCTGGTGCTTGGCGCCATCATCGGCCTGGCGCATGGCTGGCTGATCACAAGGCTCAAGCTGCAGCCCTTCGTCGTCACCTTGTGCGGCCTGCTGATCTATCGCGGCGTCGCCCGCTTCTACACCGCCGACGGCACCGCGGGTTTTGCCTTCGGCCAGAATTTTCCCGACCTCGAATTCCTCACCGCCGGGCGCTCCTATGGCGTTCCCAACAGCTTCATCGCGCTGATCGTCATTTCCATCATCATGTGGGTGGTGCTGCACCGCTCGGTGTTCGGCCGCTATCTCTACGCCATCGGCAAGAACGAGGAGGCGGCGAAATATTCCGGCATCCGCACCGGCCGCGTCGTCATCGCCGCCTATGTCATCTGCGGCGTTCTGACGGCGCTGTCGGCGATCTATTTCGCCATGTACACGCGCTCGATCTCACCGGCCAGCCACGGCCAGTTCTACGAACTCTACGCCATCGCCGCAGCCGTGCTCGGCGGCTTTTCGCTGCGCGGCGGCGAAGGTTCGCTGATCGGCGTCATCCTCGGCACGGTGCTGCTGCAGGAGCTGCAGAACCTCGTCAACCTGCTCGGCATCCCGTCCTCGCTCAATTTCGCGGTGATGGGCGGCGTCATCCTCATCGGCGTGCTGGTCGACCAGCAATGGGGCGTGTTCCGGGAACGGCGGCTGATGGTCGACGCCACCCGCAAAAGCGCTGCCGGCGCGGCCGCGGAATAGCGCCTCGCGGCGAATGGCGGGCGATGGCTGCAATTCCTGAACCGTTGACGCTCAGGGCCGGCGCGCTCGAAGCCGAACTGGTGCCGCAAATCGGCGGCAGCCTCGGCGCGCTGCGCTGGCGCGGCATCGATCTCATGCGCAGGCTCTCGGACCATGATCGCGAAGCCGGCAATGTGCTTGGCGTCGCCATGTTCCCGATGACCCCCTACGCCAACCGCATCGCCGGAAACACCTTCGAGTTTCGAGCGATGCGCTGGCGAGTCCAGCCCAACAATCCGCCCGAAGCCATCAACGTGCATGGCAGCGGTTGGAAACACCCCTGGACTGTCACTGTGGCGGGCGACGCCCAGGCAACGCTGTCGCTGGATATCGCAGCCGGCCTCGAAGCCTACTCCTATCACGCGACGCAGGCTTTCGTGCTGTCCGAAGAAGGCCTCGACGTGACCATGACACTGACCAACACGGGGCCGGTTTCCATGCCGTTTGGTTTCGGCCTGCATCCCTGGTTCGATCGCGACCCGGACGTCACGCTGCAATTCAAGGCCGCGCGGTTCTATCTGGAGGAACCGCAAGGCATCGCCGGCGATCCGATAGCGCTTGCGCCCGAACTCGACTTCGCCGAGGGCCGGCCTTTACCCGCCGGCTGGCGCAACAATGATTATGGCGGCTGGACGGGTGAGGCGACGCTTCGCTTTCCGGCGCGCGGCGCGGGTTTGCGCATCAAGGCCGATCCGATCTTCAAGCACCTGATGCTGTACGCCGACCCGGCCAAGCCTTACTTTTGCGTCGAACCGCAGACCATGGCCTCCGGTGCTTTCAACCGGGGCGGATGGAGCGATCCGGACGAGGGCGCCATCGTGCTCGCCCCAGGTGAAAGCATCGCCGGCACCGTCTCGTTCACGCCCTTCGCGCTTGGGGCCTGAAGGCCTATTTCAGATCAGGCCCGACATGTCGGAAAAAGCCATCGCCTTGCGCAGCACCTCGGCGAAGCGTTCGCCGGCCGCCTCGCGCGGGCCGCTGTTGTCGATCGAGGTGACGCCGGACCCGGACAGAGTGACATTGGCGCTGCGTGCCAGCCGCGCCAGCACTTCGCCGCGTGACTCGCGGCCGCGCATCGCCAGACGCTCGGCCAGCACTTCAGGCGAGGCGGTGATCTCGACGATGGCCAGATTGGCATAGCGTTCGCGCAAGGAGGGGATGATCGCGCGCGACACATTGGCGACAGCGACACGGCCATTGGCGACGGACCAGTCGACATCGGCGGGGATGCCGTAGCGCAAGCCGTGCGCTTCCCAGGAGATGGCGAAGGCGCCATCGGCTTCGGCCTCGACGAAGGCGGCATCGGCCAGCGTGTCGTGGTCCTCGCTGGCGACATCGCTCGGCCGCGTGATGACGCGGCGGACGAACTCCAGCCTTGTCTCATCGGCAAAGCGGGCGCGGGCGTAGCCGATCACTGTGTCCTTGCCGGCGCCGCTTGGGCCGACGACGGCGACGAAAACGCCATCGCGGATCGGAAACGTCTCGGCCGACAATTCCCGCTCGATCGACGCCGACACCATCATGCGACCCGGCTTCCCTGCCGCCACACGGTACGCACCACCGGGACATGGTCGTCGACGCGCACCCGCACCAGGTCGGCGCGGCGGCCCTGTTCGATGACGCCGCGATCGGTCAGGCCAACCGCATCGGCCGGGTTCTTCGAGACCATGGCGACGGCCTGCGGCAGGGAAATGCCTTCGACGACATCGCCGAGGAAGAACGCCGACTGGATCAGGCTGAAGGGAATGTAGTCGGACGACAAGATGTCGAGCAGGCCGTCGCTGGCCAGCGTACGGGCCGAGACATTGCCCGAATGCGAGGCGCCGCGCATGACGTTGGGCGCGCCCATCAGCACGCCCATCCCGGCCTCTTTCGAGGCCCTGGCGGCCTCTTCCGTGGTCGGGAATTCGGCGACGCGCACGCCCTGCTCGATCGCCTCGTCGACATGGCCTGATGTGGCGTCGTCGTGGCTGGCCAGCACGATGCCGCGCTCCTGGCAGGCGGCTGATATCACCGCCCGGTTCGGCGCCGAATTGCGCGCCGATTCGGCCATCCGCTTTTCGCAGAACAGCTTGAAGTCGCGATCGGTCAGCTTCAGCTTGCGCTGGTAATAGTAGGCATAAGTCTCGAGATCGACGAACTGGCGCTGGCCTGGCGCATGGTCCATCAGCGACGCCAGCTTGACCCGCTCGTCGTCGTCGAAATTGGCGAAAGCCCTGAGGCAGTCCGGTGCCGAAACCTCGCAGCGCAGGTGGATGAAATGGTCGGCGCGCAGACGGTCCTGCTTCACACTGTCCTCGATAGCGTCGGCCAGCTTGCGGATGTCGGCCGATGTCAGGTCGGCGTCTTCGTCCATGCCGACGCGCAAGGCGTCGAGCACGGTGGTGATGCCGGCGGTCGCCACCTGCGCGTCATGGGCGAGCACGGCGGCGATCGGATTCCAGCGCACCTTGGGCCGCGGCGCGTAGTGGCCTTCGAGATGGTCGGTGTGCAATTCGACCAGCCCGGGAATGATATAGTCGCCGCCCATATCCTCGCCGATGCGGCTGATGCCGGATTCGATGCCGGCGATAAAGCCGTCGCGCAGCACCAGCGAACCTTCGACGATCTCGTCGGCAAGCACGATGCGGGCATTGTGGAGAACAGTCTCGGCGGTCATTTCAGGCAGTCCTTCAGGCGGTTTTTCTGGCCGGGCGGCGCCCGAGCGCGTGATGCGAGAGCACCATGAACGGTGCACCCGGTTCGGTTTCGACAAACAAGGTCAGCGCATCCACCAGCACCTTCTGTTGCAGCACTTCCGCGAACAGGCTGTCGATCGCTGCGCGCAAACGAGGGCTTTCCTGTGACCCCGCCCGGCCGGAGAGCGTCATGTGGAAGCGAAAGGTTTCGAAGACATAGGGATAACCCCATTGGCAGAGATTGCGGAACTCGGCCGGCTTCAGCGAATCCGGGCTGCGCCGCTCGATTTCCGCTTCGCTCAGCGGTGCGCGAAACCGGTCGAAATCGCGCACCACGTCATCGGCGAACCGGTTGAGCGCAGGCACTGGCCCTTCCGGCACCAATGCGAAGAAGCCGTCGATCTGGCTGACCACGAGACGCGGGATGGTCACCAACGGCGTCGCCTCGGCGAATTGGTCGAGTGCGGCGCGCAGCGAGGCTTCCGTCTCGTCGGCAGCCAGGCGGAAGGGGGCTTTCAGCGTTGCGTGAAAGCCATAGCGGCGCGCCGAAGCGGTGTGGAAAGCGACTTCCGCCGCCGACAGGTCCGCCACCGCTTCGACCGGCCTCGTCGCGGCGCCGAACGCGTCGCGGCCCAGCCAGTCGGCGGCGATCCGCGCCAGAGGCTCGTCCTGCCGGGGGGTGAAATAGAGGGCGTAGCGCATGGAAAGTCCTTGTCAGCTTCGCTGCCATAGGTGATTTCCATGACGAATTGACGAAGCCTTGCTGGCTTTCAGGTAACAAAACGCTGCGGCGGGGTCATTAGCCGACGATTTTTTCGTGCTGGACCAGGGAGCGAGTGCTCACGCAGCGACCGATCAGGCCTTCATCAACCACTCGTGCTCGGGCGCGTTGTGGAATTTCCACGTCCGCTTCGGCCCTGCCATGACGTTGAGATAATAGAGGTCGTAGCCGTGGCAGGCGGCGCAGGGGTGATAACCCTCGGGCACCAGCACGACATCGCCATCCTCGATCGCCATCGCTTCGTCGAGCGCGCGGTGGCCATTCTTGTCGGCATCGGTGTAGACGCGCTGGAAGGCAAAACCCTGCGGCGGGTTGAGGCGGTGATAGTAGGTTTCCTCGAGGTAGGATTCGGCGGGTAGATTGTCCTGGTCGTGCTTGTGCGGCGGATAGCTCGACGTGTGGCCGCCGGGCGTGATCACCTCGACCACCAGCAGCGAATCGGCCGGCTTGCCTTCCGGCAGGATGTTGGTGACGTAGCGGGTGTTGGTGCCCTTGCCGCGCACCTCCTGGCCGAGGTCGTCCGGCGCGATCACCCGCACCGGCAGACCGCCGCCAAGGCCCGGCGCCGAGCAGACCGCGAGTTCCAGTCCGGTGTCCGCTGTCACCGACCAGTCCGAACCCTCAGGCACATACACCGACCACGGCTTGCCCTCGAAGGGCGACATGCGCTCGCCGAGCAGGCCGAGCTCCTTGCCACCGGCTGACGCCTTGCCCTTGCCGGTGACGAACACCAGGCAGACTTCACGATCCTCCGTCTTGCCGGAGACGCTCTCGCCGGGCTTCAGCCGATGCAGGTCGAAACCGACATAGGTCCAGCCGGCGCTTTTCGGCGTCACATGGGCGACGCGGCCAAGGCCTTTGTCGGCTTTGACGAGCAGCTTCGACATTTTTGTCTCCTATTCCGTTGGCTTGAAGGACTCCGTGAAGCCAAGCCGCCTGTTTGAAAGGGCCATCGCAAATCTTCGGCCGGCGCTCTTCCAACTTCGTCATCCTAGGGTCTGCGTCGCTTCGCTCCTTGCTCCGCCCCAGGATGACGAAACGAGAAGCACTGCAAGCTAGTCGCCAACGCATGCGATCAGTTACTCCTTCGGCTCGGGCTCGACTGGAGACTTCGCCTCGTCAGCAGGCTTGTAGAGATAAAAAAACTGCCAGACGGCGTAGCCGGCGAAGCCGAGCGCGATCATGCCCCAGAACGGCGTACCGGTGGCGAACTCGATGATCGACCAGATGACGCAGACCGCGACGATGGCGACACGCCGCCACAAAGGCCGGAAGAAGGGGTGTTCGGAATCTTTCATAGGGCCAATCTACAGCAATCGGTCTCGCCGGGAACCCGTCGCACCAGCCATTGGGAAACTAGACATTTGGAAAGCCTTGCGTCTCGACCGTATAGCCGGCGGCGGTCATGACGCGCATCAATTCCTTGTAGCCAACCTGCGCCATCCTGAGTGGCGGGTTCTTCTTCGGGTCCTGCTCGGCCTCGACCACGAACCAGCCCTCATAGCCATGGTCGGCGAAGCGCTGCACGATGGCGCCGAAATCGAGCGAACCATCGCCCGGCACGGTGAAGGCGCCCAGCGCCACCGCGTCGAGGAAGGATTGTTTGGTGCGATCGAGCTTTTCGATCACGCCCATGCGAACGTCCTTCACATGCACATGGCTGATGCGGGTATGATGGTTGTCGATGGCGCGCAGCACGTCGCCGCCGGCGAATGCCAGATGTCCGGCATCGAGCAGCAGGGGAATGCCGGCTCCGGAATAGCGCATGAATGCATCGAGTTCCGGCTCGGTCTCGACCACCGCCGCCATGTGGTGATGGTAGGACAGCGGCATACCCTGTTCGGCGCACCATTCGCCAAACGCGGTCAGGCGTTTCGCGTAAGCCTTCATCTCGTCATCCGACAGCTTCGGCTTGGTCGCCAGCGGCTTCGAGCGGTCGCCCTGGATCGAGCGGCCGACCTCGCCATAGACGATGCAAGGCGCATTCACCGCCTTGAACAGGTCGATCATCGGCTGGATGCGATCCTTGTTGTCGGCCATCTCCCCATCGACCAGCGTGCCGGAGAACCAGCCGCCGCACAGCGTGACGTCGGCGGCCTTCAGGATCGGCAGCATGATTTCGGGGTCATTGGGAAAACGCCGGCCCATCTCCATGCCGGTGAAGCCGGCCGAGCGCGACTGGCGCAGGCATTCTTCCAGCGACACGTCATCGCTGAGTTCCGCAAGATCGTCGTTCCACCACGCAATGGGGGACATGCCCAGTTTGGCTTTCAAGTCGTCACTCCGGTTTAGAACAGTTATCCTTTGGTTGCCGCCGCCCCTCATCCGCCTGCCGGCACCTTCTCCCCGTATAGTGACGGGGAGAAGGGGTCTAGCCGCGACCTCGGCGTCTTTCTTGCGACGGCGGTGATTGGCGAAACCGGTGGTGACAGCGTCCCTCTCCCCGTCCCTATACGGGGAGAGGATGCCGGCAGGCAGGTGAGGGGCAGCGCCGACCTCAATCACCCACACTCTGCATCTTCCGCTTTTCGTCATACGCCTTGCGCGCCGCGTTGACCTGCGGCCGTACAGACACTTCCGGCACCGCCACGTCCCACCAATGGCCGCCGGCATCCGTGGAAACCAGCGGGTCGGTGTCGATGACGAGCACCGTTGTGCGCGTATTCTTCCTGGCTTGTGCCAGCGCGTTTTCCAGCCCGGCGATCGACGGCACTTTCTCGGCAATCGCCCCCATGCTCGCCGCATGCGCGGCGAAGTCGATGTCGGGCAGAACCTCGTGGCGCGAGTCCTTCAGGAGATTGTTGAAGTTGGCGCCGCCGGTCGCCATCTGCAGCCGGTTGATGCAGCCATAGCCTCTGTTGTCGAGCAGCACGATAGTGAGCTTGAGGCCGAGCATCACCGAGGTGGCGATTTCGGAGTTCATCATCAGGTAGGAGCCGTCGCCGATCATGACGACGATCTCCTCGCCGGGCTTCGCCATCTTGGCTCCGAGCCCGCCGGCAATCTCGTAGCCCATGGTCGAGAAGCCATATTCGCCATGATACGATCCGGGCGCGCCCGCCTGCCAAAGTTTGTGCAATTCGCCCGGCAACCCGCCGGAGGCATTCAGCAGCGTCACACCGGAGCCCATGGCGCGCTGCACGGCGCCGATCACCTGCGCGTCGGACGGGTAGGCGGCATTGGTCGACGCCGTCACCTTGGCCGCCTCGGCCTGCCAGGCCTTCTTGCCGGAGGACGCATTGTCGGTCCAGCTTGCCGGCGCCTTCCAGCCCTTCAGCGCAGCACTGAGTTCGGCCAGGCCCTCGGCCGCATCGGCGACCAGTGGCAGGGCGCGGTGCTTGCCGGCGTCGAAGGGCTGCACGTTGAGCCCGATGATGGTCTTGCCCGAATTCTTGAACAGCGCCCACGAACCGGTGGTGAAGTCCTGCAGACGCGTGCCGATGGCCAGCACGACATCGGCTTCCTCAGCCAACCGGTTGGCGGCAGAAGTTCCGGTGACGCCGACCGCCGCCATGTTGAGCGGATGATCGTCCGGCAACGAGGATTTGCCGCCTTGCGTCTCGCAGACCGGGATGCCGGCGCTCTCGGCGAATTTCGCCAGTTCGTCCGACGCCTGCGAATAGAGGACACCGCCGCCGGCGATCACCAGCGGTTTTTTTGCACCCTTGAGCACGGCGACTGCGGCGGCAAGCTCATGGCGATCCGGGCGCGGCCGGCGCTGGTGCCAGACCCTCTCGGCAAAGAAACTCTCGGGGTAGTCGTAGGCCTCGGCCTGCACGTCCTGGCACAGAGACAGCGTCACCGGGCCGCATTCGGCCGGATCGGTCAGCACGGCCATGGCGCGGCTGAGCGCAGGAATGATCTGCTCCGGCCGGGTGATGCGGTCGAAATAGCGTGAAACCGGACGGAAGCAGTCATTGACCGTAGCCGTGCCGTCGGAGAAATCCTCGGCCTGCTGCAGCACCGGATCTGGGATGCGGTTGGCGAAGACGTCGCCCGGCAAAAACAGGACGGGCAACCTGTTTACATGGGCGAGCGCCGCCGCCGTCACCATGTTGAGCGCGCCGGGGCCGATCGAAGAGGTCGCGGCCATGAAGCGGCGGCGGAAATTGGCCTTGGCGTAGGCGATCGCCGCATGCGCCATCGCCTGTTCATTGTGGGCGCGGAAGGTCGGCAGCTCGTCGCGCAGCTGATAAAGCGCCTCGCCGATGCCGGCGACATTGCCGTGGCCGAAGATCGCCCAGACGCCGCCGAAGATCGGGACTTTGCTCCCGTCGATCTCGGTCATCTGGCGTGACAGGAAGCGGGTCAGCGCCTGCGCCATTGTCAGGCGGATTGTCTTGCTCATGGTGTTTTCCTCCGCAGTCCTATTCCGCGCCTTCTTATGCCGCCTTGCGGCCGCGCGCGGCAAGCCACGCATCCGTCAACTGTTCGAAGCGCTGCGCCATGTCGGCGATCGCCTCGTTATCCGACATCTTGCCGGCCAGCCATTGTTCGGCCGCATGGACGAAGATGGTGCGGCCGACGGCAAAGCCCTTGACGATGGGCGCCTTGGCGGTGGCGGCGAACGCCGCTTCCAACTCGCCCTGCGGCGCTTCCAGGCCCAGCAGCACGACGCCGCGGCACCAGGGGTCGTGCTTCAGGATGACGGCCTCGATCTTCGCCCAGGCGCCGCTCGACGCCTGCGGCTCGAGCTTCCACCAGTCCGGCTTGATGCCGAGCGCATAGAGTTCCTCCAACGCGCGCGGGATCGTCGTGTCGTCGAGCTTGCCATGTTTGCCGGCAATGATCTCGATGAGAAGTTCCCTGCCGACCTTCCGCGCGCCTTCGAACAGGGCGCGCAACTTCTGCTGCTGTTCTTCCTTGAGCGCCGCCGGATCGTCGGGGTGATAGAAACACAGGCATTTGATGCAATGGTCGACCGGCCATTCGACAAGCTGCGAGCCGATGTCCTGCGAGAATTCGAAGCGCAGCGGCCGCGAACCCGGCAACTCTACCGGCCGCCCGAGCCAGGCGAAGGAATGCCTGGCGAATTCGAACATTGCCTTGCGGCCGTGTTTCTCGTCGATCAGCATGCCGTAGCCGTCGCGGCCGGCAGCGACCTTCGCAGCCGCCTTGACCGCCAGCACCTTGAATTCTTCGATCCGAGCCGGATCGGCGCCGGCCTTCGCCGCCACATCCTCGAGCTGCACGCGGTGGTCGCAGGCAAGCGCCATCAGCGAGGGGATGTCGCGCCGGCGCGTCGTCGCCCAATGGATGTGGTTGATCGCCTCGTCCTTGCGCAACGCCAGATGCTTGCTGCCGTGTTTGAGGAAGAACCGCAGTTCTTCGAAGGTCGGATATTCCGGCGCGCAGAGCAGCCGCGACACGGCGAAGGCGCCGCAGGCGTTGGCCCAGGTCGCCGCTGTCGCATGATCTTCGCCACCCAGCCAGCCGCGCAGGAAGCCGGACATGAAGGCGTCGCCGGCGCCCAGCACATTGTAGATCTCGATCGGAAACCCCTTGCCGACGACACCGTCCTCGAGGTCGTCGCTGATCGGTCCGTCATAGACGATGCAGCCCATTGCGCCGCGCTTGAGCACAATGGTCGCGGACGACAGTGAGCGGATCGTCTTCAGCGCGCTCAGGCAATCATCGGCGCCCGACGCGATCATGATCTCTTCCTCGGTGCCGACGATGAGGTCGCAATCGGGCAGCACCGTCTTCAACTGCGCCGAGACCCGGTCCGATTTCACATAGCGCTCGAAGCCTTCGGCATGGCCGGCAAGGCCCCACAGGTTCGGCCGGTAGTCGATGTCGAACACCACCTTGCCGCCCTTGGCCTTCATGATGCGGATCGCCTTGCGCTGCGCGGCATCGCTGTTGGGCCTGGAAAAATGCGTGCCGGTAACGACGATCGAGCGCGCCGAGGCGATGAAGGCCTCATCGATGTCTTCCGGCGCCAGCGCCATGTCGGCGCAGTCCGAGCGGTAGAAGATCATCGGCGAAACGCCTTCGTCCTCGACCGACAGCAGCACCAAAGCGGTAAGCCGTTCCTTGTCGGTCTTCAGGCCGTCGACATTGACGCCTTCACGCGTCAGCTGCTCGCGGATGAAGCGGCCCATCTGCTCGTCGCCGACGCGGGTGAGCAGTGCCGAGCGCAGGCCGAGCCTGGCCGTGCCGACCGAGATGTTGGCCGGGCAGCCGCCGACCGACTTGGCGAAGGAGGTGATGTCCTCCAGCCGCGAGCCGATCTGCTGCCCATAAAGGTCCACGGAAGCGCGACCGATAGTGATAACGTCGAGCGGCGCGTATTCAGCGTCCACGGCTTCGCTCATTGGAACCTCCCGTCGGCCTTGTTGTGTTGGGGTACACGCGCGAGCGGCAGCGTGGCGCCGGGAATATGAAATAATAATTCCAATCCATAGTCAATATGGAATGAGCGTTCCTTCCGTGAAAAGTGCCTTTTCGGCGATGGATCAGGCCTTGCGCTTGCGGCCCGTGTCGCGTCGCTTCTCGCCGACGCCGACGGTCAGCGCCATGGCCAGCGCCATTGTCGCCGACAGCGAGCGGAAGCCGGCGAAATCGGCCTCGGCAACCTCGAACCAGACCTTGGCGAACTGGGCGAGCGGCGAAAACGAGCTGTCGGTGATGGCGACGATCGGCACGCCCTGTTCCGAAATGCTGCGCGCTTCCTCGATCGTGGCCGGTGCGTAGGGCGAGAAAGAAATGGCGATGACGGCATCCGCCGGCGTCGCGAAGCCGATCATCTCGGCATTCAGCCCGGCCGCCGATTCGATCAGCTGGTTGCGGATCTTCAGCTTGCCCAGCGCATAGGCGATGTAGGACGCCACCGGATAGGAGCGGCGCTTGGCCAGCACATAGATGGTCTCCGCCTTGGCCAGCAGGGAAATGGCCTCTTCCAGATGCGCGTCGTCCAGCGTGCGCGAAATGTCGTTGAGCGAGGTCGAGGCGGCGGCGACGAAGCCGTCGAAGATCGCCCGGTGGCCGGCACCGCCCTCTGCCTTGGCGCGCAACGCCTGCAGCCTTTCGTCATAGGATGAGTTGCGCTCGCGCAGCCGTTCGCGAAACACCTGCTGCAGGCTGGTGAAACCATCGAAGCCAAGCTGCTGGGCAAATCGGATCAGGGTCGAAGGCTGCACGCCGGCCGAAGCGGCGATGCTGGCGGCGGTGCCGAAAGCGATATCGTCGGGATTGTCGAGCGCATGGGCAGCGATCTGGGCGATGCGCTTCGGCAGGCTTTCGCGCCGCTCCAGGATGGTGGTGCGCAGCGTCTCGAAATCGCGAGGTACCCGTTCGTCCATCGTCGCTCTGTCCAGGCTCATGCGTGAAGCGTCCCTCTGTGCCTCATCATAGCGAGCCTGCGCAAGAACACCATAAAAAATGAGGCAGACATTCCATTCCAGGGAAAAATGGACTAATTCATCCACGCAGCGCTTCAAGCAGTGGAGAAACGGAAAATGGTCGGCGTCGGTCTCATCGGTACGGGTTTCATGGGCAAGTGTCACGCCATCGCATGGAGTGCCGTCGGCGCCGTCTTTCCGGACGTTGCCAAGCCACGGCTGGTCCATCTCGGCGAGGTCAATGAAGAGCTTGCCCGGCGCAAGGCGGGCGAGTTCGGTTTCGCCAAGGCGTCGGGCGACTGGCGCGCCATCGTCAACGATCCTGACGTGGATATCGTCTCGCTGACCACGCCCAACCAGTTCCATCCGGAAATGGCCATCGCCATCCTCGAGGCAGGCAAGCATCTGTGGTGCGAAAAGCCGATGGCGCCGAGCTTTGCCGAGGCCGAGGCGATGGCAGCGGCGGCGAGAAAGTCCGGTAAGGTCGCGGCGCTCGGCTACAACTACATCCAGAGCCCGGCCATCCGCCACATCGGCGCTTTGCTGGACGAGAAGATCATCGGCGAGGTCAACCATCTGCGCATCGAGATGGACGAGGACTTTATGGCCGACCCAGAGGCGTTGTTCTTCTGGAAGCACGAAGCCGCGTCAGGCTATGGCGCGCTCGACGATTTCGCCGTGCATCCGCTGTCGCTGGTCTCAGCCTTGTTCGGCCGCGTCGCCAGTGTCATCTGCGACATGGCCAAACCCTATGCCGATCGCAAGCTGGCCAGCGGCGGCCGCCGCGCGGTCGAAACCTACGATATAGCCAGCGTGCTGATGCATCTGGAAAATGGCATTGCCGGCACGCTGCTGGTCAACCGCTCGGCCTGGGGCCGCAAGGGCCGCATCGCCGTCCAGATCTTCGGCTCGAAAGGGTCGATCCTGTTCGACCAGGAACGATCGAACGAATTCCAGCTCTACCTCACATCAGACCGGCCGACCGAGCAGGGCTACCGCACCATCCTGGTGGCGCCGCACCACAAGCCTTATGACCTCTTCGTGCCGGCGCCAGGCCATGGCCTCGGCTTCAACGATCTCAAGATCATCGAGTGCCGCGAATTGCTGACGCGGCTTGAAGGCAGGCCGGCGCGGCTCATCGAGTTTGCCGAAGGGCTGGAGATCGAGCGCACGGTGCACGCGATGGCGCGCTCGTTCGAGGAGAAGCGCTGGGTCGATGTGCGGTAAGGCGGCGGCACACCTTCTCCCCTTGCGGGAGAAGGTGGCCTCGCGAAGCGAGGTCGGATGAGGGGTGCTCCAGGGAACACCAACGTCTCACTCCGCTGGAACACCCCTCATCCGTCTCGGCGCTGCGCGCCGATCCACCTTCTCCCACAAGGGGAGAAGGGGAAATCGCGTCAGCCGCCAACCGCCGCATTGATCTCCCACCCGCTCACCCAGACCTGCCGCAAGCGGTCGCCTTCGCCCTTGAACCGCAACCCCGTCGCCTGGCAATCCTCGATCCGGTCGCTGCGGAAATTGCGGATCGCCTGGCGCAGCTCGCACCAGGCGACGATGTTGGCGGTTTCGGCGTAGTAGATGAGCGCGATCGGGCGGATGAGACGCTCGGAGGCGCGGCCCATCTCGTCGCGATAAGAGAGATCGAGCTTCTCCTCGTCGCGGATGGCGCGGCGCACCAGCGCCAGATCGATCGCGCCGGTCGAAGGCGCGGCGAACCCCCATGCATGCAGCGCATTGGCGTCGAATGCCTGCCGCAAGGGTGGCGGCACCGCGCCGGCGATCTTAGCGCTGACGCGCTTGGCCGCTTGCTTGAGCTCGCTGTCTCCGGTGCGCTCCAGCAGCGCCAGCGACAGGACGATCGCCTCCATCTCCTCGATCGAGAACATCAGCGGCGGCAGGTCGAAGCCGGGGCGCAGGATATAGCCGATGCCGCGGCCCCCTTCGATCGGAACGCGCATCGCCTGCAGCGCTGCGATGTCGCGATAGATCGAGCGCACCGTCACTTCCAGCCGCTCGGCAATCGTTGCCGCCGTCACCGGCTGCCGCGCCAGCCGCACGATCTGGATGATCTCGAACAGGCGTGACGCCTTGCGCATTTTTTACCCCAGCTTGCGCGCCCAACTGACACAGCATTGTCAGTTGGGCTGACCTATAGGAGCGCCTATCGAATTGAAAATCAACAGGTTCCGCTGCGGTTTGGCGGAGCGAGGCGGCAGGCAACTGACATGGGCTATGCGGAAAATCTCTGGCTTTTCTTTATCCTGCTGTTCGGCATCATCGCCGTACCGGGCATGGACATGCTCTTCGTGCTTGCCAATGCACTGACCGGCGGGCGCGACAGGGCTCTCGCCGCGACCGGCGGCATCATCGTCGGCGGCATGGTGCACACGCTGAACGGCGCCATCGGCGTCGGCCTGCTGATGCATTTCGTGCCGATCCTGTTCAAGCCGCTTCTGCTTGCCGGCGCCGCCTACATGGCCTTTATCGGTATCACGCTGATGCGCAGTTCCATCACTGTCGGTCAGGAGGGGCCTGCCGGCAGCCGTTCCGCATGGAAGGCCTTTCGCCAGGGTTTTGTGACCTGCCTGATCAACCCGAAGGCATACCTGTTCGTGCTTGCCGTCTACCCGCAGTTCCTGAAACCGGAGTACGGTCCGATCTGGATGCAGGCGACGGTCATGGGGTTGCTGACCGTGGCCACCCAGGCTGCGATCTATGGCGGACTGGCGATCACGGCTGGCCGCAGCCGCAACCTTCTGATCGCCAATCCGCGGGCGACCATTTTTGCCGGCCGGGCGGCCGGACTGCTGCTCTTTGCCGTGTCGGTGTTCACGGCATGGGAGGGACTGAGAGCGGCGTAGGGATTTCTTGCGAAGAAGACCCCCACCCCTAACCCCTCCCCACAAGGGGAGGGAGACTCCCGCCGGCGCTGACAATGGCAACTGTCGAGGCTTTCAGGCGTCAAGGTTCGAGTAGGAGTGCGCGGCAGCGTTCCCTCCCCCTTGTGGGGAGGGTTAGGGTGGGGGTCCGTGCCGGGCAAAGGCCGGCAATAGTGGCTCAAGCAGCTCCCTGTCGGTTGTCGATCATGGCGCGGCGTGCCGAGCGGCGCCACTCGACGGCGCCGGCAAGGCCGTACAGCACCGTCTCGGTGGTCGCCCAGTCGATGCAGCCATCGGTGATGCTCTGCCCGTAGACCAACGGCTTGCCCGGCACCACGTCCTGCCGGCCGGCGACGAGGTTGCTCTCGATCATCAGGCCGATGATGCGCTCGTCGCCTGCCGCGACCTGGCCGGCGACATCGGCCGCGACCTTGGGCTGGTTCTCGGGCTTCTTGGCCGAGTTGGCGTGGCTGACATCGATCATCAGACGAGGTGCAACGCCGATGCGGGCGAGTTCCACAGCGGCGGCTTCGACGCTCGCCGCGTCATAGTTGGGCTGAACGCCGCCGCGCAGGATGACGTGGCAGTCCTCATTGCCCGTGGTCGTGGCGATGCCGCTGCGTCCGCCCTTGGTCACCGCCATGAAATGATGCGGCTGGGCGGCCGATTTCACAGCTTCGGCAGCAATCCTGAGATTGCCGTCGGTGCCGTTCTTGAAGCCGACCGGGCAGGAGAGGCCCGAGGCGAGTTCGCGGTGGATCTGGCTCTCGGTCGTGCGCGCGCCGATCGCGCCCCAGGCGACCAGGTCGGCAATGTATTGCGGGGTGGTCATGTCGAGGAACTCGGTCGCAGCCGGCAGGCCGAGATTGTTGACGGCCGACAGCACATTGCGTGCCATCCGCAGCCCCTTATCGATGTTGAAGCTGCCGTCGAGGTCGGGATCGTTGATCAAGCCTTTCCAGCCGACCGTCGTGCGCGGTTTCTCGAAATAGACCCGCATCACGATCTCCAGCCGGTCCGACAGGCTCTCGCGCAGCGCCGCCAGACGGCTGGCATAGTCGACGGCCGCGACTGGATCGTGGATCGAACACGGGCCGACAATGACGAGCAGCCGGTCGTCGGTGCCGTTCAGGATGGCATGGGTTGCGTTGCGCGATGCGCTGACGGTGCGCGTCGCCGTCAAAGTGCGCGGGATCTCCCGCATCACCTCGTCCGGCGTACTCAGTTCTCGGATTTCCTTGACCCGGAGGTCGTCTGTGGTGGTCAACACGGCTTTCTGCTCCTGTCGAGAGCATGATGCCGAAAAGTGTGAAGCGGTTTCGGACGACATCATGCTCCTCTTTGATTTAGAGGGAACCTGCCGGCTGAAACAAAAAAGCCGCCAGGTATGGCGGCTGTTCGGATATTGTTGCTGCAATCTTCAGATCGAGCGCAATCCTCCCGCCGCCAGCGAGCTCCTAAAGTACCAATATGTGGCGGTCAGGTTGATCATGAGGTTCATATAGTCGATGCGGAGGCGCTTGTCACGTGCCGTAGATGAGTTGGCGAAATCGCTGGCGAGAGCGCCCCTCTCCCCGTCACTATACGGGGAGAGGATGCCGGCAGGCAGGTGAGGGGCGGCGCTTGCGTCGGAAGGATAAGGACAGGGCCAAAAAGCCCCGACTTCAATCGACCCTCTAACTATCAAAGTCGGCGCTGCCTCTCATTGCCCTGCCGGGCATTTCTCCCCGTATAGTGACGGGGAGAAAGGGGCCGGCCGCGACGCCGACCCTATTCCGGAGACGACCCCGCAATGCTCTGGTCATAGTCTACCAGCGATCCGGTCATGACGCCGGACTGCGGGCTGACCATGTAGCTGATCAGCCGCGCCAACTGGTCCGGCTTCACCAATTGCCCCATCGGCTGCGCGGCTTCGGCCTTTGCCAGCCAGTCGTCCGGCGCATCGTGCCACTTCTTCTGCACGATGTCCTCGCCCTCCGTGTCCATCCAGCCTGGCAGCACCGCATTGCAGCGGATGCGGTTGTGACGATAGGCGTTGGCGACGTTCTTGGTCAGCGTCATCAGCGCGCCCTTGCTGGTCGAATAGGGCGTCAGGAACGACTGGCCGGTATGCGCCGACATCGACAGCACGTTGACGATCGAGCCGGGTGCCTTCTTTTCCAGGAGATGCGCCACCACGCCTTGCATCAGGAAAAACGGGCCGCGCACATTGGTGTCGAAGATGGTGTCGAAAAGCTCCTCGGAGGTTTCGACCAGCGAACCGCGCGCCGATGTCGCGGCGGCGTTGACCAGGGCGTTGATGGTGCCGAAATGCGAGATCGCGGTGGCGACCGCCCGCTTGCAGTCGGCCACTTTAGAGACGTCGGCGCTGATGAAGATCGCGTCGACGCCGGCTCTCCTGAAATGGGCGACGGCCTTGTCGCCCTTCTCCTGCGAACGGCCGATGAGCGCCAGTGCCCGGCAACCTTCCTTGGCCAGAGCTTCGGCGACGGCAAAGCCGATCCCCTGGGCGCCGCCGGTGACGATGGCGCGTGTCTGTGAATTGCGATCGGCGGATGCGCTCATCGCTCTGCTCCTGTGGTTCTTCCTAGGGTTTCTTACTTGTCGAGACGGACAGTCTTGCCGGTCGTTGCTGATTTCAGCGCCGCGTCGGCCAGCTTCAGCGCCACCAGCCCATCCGCACCGCTCGGCGACGCTTTCTTGCCCGAGGTCGCGGCCGTGATGAACGCGGCGATCTCAATGGCATAGGCGTCGAGGTAGCGGGTCATGAAGAAGTCGTGCAGCGGAGGGCGGGTGTAGCCCTTCTCGTTGGCCAGTTCGATCGACACCGGGCGCTGGTTCTCGGCGGCAACCATGCCTTTCGAGCCATGCACCTCGATGCGCTGGTCGTAGCCATAGGTGGCGCGGCGCGAGTTGGAGATGACGGCCTGCTTGCCGGAAGCGGTTTCGAGGATGACGCTGACGCTATCGAAATCGCCGGCAGCACCGATCTTCTTGTCGACCAGCACCGAGGCATGGGCGCTGACCGCCACGACCTCTTCGCCGAGCAGGAAGCGCGCCATGTCGAAATCATGGATGGTCATGTCGCGAAAAATGCCGCCCGAGCGCTTGATGTAGTCGATCGGCGGCGCGCCGGGATCGCGCGAGGTGATGGTGACCATCTCGACGGTGCCGATGGCGCCGTCGTCAATTGCCTTGCGCACGGCGGCGAAGTGCGGATCGAAGCGGCGGTTGAAGCCGACCATCAGCGTCGCCTTGGTCTTCTCGACCACGGCCAGGCACTTCTCGACGCGCTTGACGTTGAGGTCGATCGGCTTCTCGCAGAAGATCGCCTTGCCGGCCTTGGCGAAGCGCTCGATCAGATCGGCATGGGTGTCGGTCGGCGTGCAGATGACGACGGCGTCGATATCACCGGCTTTCTCGATATCCTCGATGCTGCGCACCTCGGCGCCATAGGCGCTCGCCAGCTCTTTGGCGGCCTTCTCGAACGCATCGGCGACGGCAACCAGTTTGGCCTGCGGATTGGAGCCGACGGCGCGGGCATGGACCTTGCCGATGCGGCCGGCACCGAGGAGAGCGAAGCGAACGGTCATGGGTATTTCCTCTGGGGGATGGGTTAGAGAGAGTTGTGTCCGCACCTTCCTTTTGGGGAAGGTGGCAAGTCTATTTTTCGAGCGCGCCAGAAAACAGGATGACCATCCTGTTTAGGCCGCGAGTTCCGCCTCCCCGGTCTTGGCGCCGGTGATGTAGGAGACGATGTCGTTTCCGTCGGTGTTCTCCTTGCGTAGATTGGCGACGATGCGGCCGCGCCGGAACACGACGATACGGTCGCAGAGATCGAACACCTGGCGCATATTGTGGCTGATCAGGATCAGCGGCTCGCCATTGTCCTTGAGCGTACGGACGATGTTTTCGACCTGCGCGGTCTCCTGCACGCCAAGGGCAGCCGTTGGCTCGTCCATGATGATCAGCTTGGAGGCGAAGGTCGCGGTGCGGGCGATCGCCACGCACTGGCGCTGGCCGCCCGACATGTGGCGGATGGTGTTGGACAGATTGGGGATCTTCACCGCCGTGCGGACGAGCGCCGCCTCGGTCGCCTTGCGCATGTATTTGCGGTCGAGGATCGAGAACGGGCCGAGATTGAACAAAACCTTCTCGCGGCCGAGGAACAGGTTCGACGGCACGTCGAGATCGTCGGCCAGCGCCAGGTTCTGGAACACGGTCTCGATGCCCGCCGTGCGAGCCTCGATCGGCCCGGCAAAATTCACTTCCTTGCCGTCGAACCAGATCTGGCCGCTGGTGCGCTGCTCGACACCGGTGATCTGGCGCACGAAGGTCGACTTGCCGGCGCCGTTGTCGCCCATGATGGCGACATGCTCGCCCTTGCGCAGTTCGAAATTCGCCCCTTCCAGCGCGTGCACGCCGCCATAGCGCTTGGTCAGGTTTTCAGTCTTCAGGACGATGTCTGACATGGTCATGCCCTCATTGCCCGCAGGCGTTGGCGCCACTGGTCGAGAACCACCGCACCGACGATGATCACACCCTTGACCATCTCCTGGTAGTAGGCGTCGAGGCGCAGGAAGGTGAAGCCGGAGATGATGACGCCGAAGATCAGCGAGCCGATCACCGTGCCGATGATCGAGCCGCGGCCGCCCGACAGGGAGACGCCGCCGATGACCGCCATGGCGATGGCGTCGAGTTCGTACATCACGCCCATGCCGGACTGCGCGGTCAGGTTCTTGGAGCTCAGCACCACGGCGGCGAGCGCGGCGAGAATGCCGGCGATGACGTAGACCAGGATCTTGTGGTTGGCGATCTTGATGCCGGACATGCGCGCGGCATCCTCGTTGGAGCCGATCGCGTAACAATGCTTGCCGTACCTGGTGTAGGTCATGATCAGCTGGAACAGGATGGCCAGCGACAGGAAGATGACGACGGGCATCAGGCCTTTGCCGATGCCGGCGAAACTCTCGGTGGGAAACGAGATCGGCTGGCCCTTGGACCACCATTTGGCGATGCCGCGCGCGGTCACCATCATGCCGAGCGTGGCGATGAACGGCGGAATGCGCGTGTAGGCGATCAGCGCGCCATTGACCAGGCCGGCGAACAGGCCGCAGGCGATCGCCACCAGCAGCGGCACGATGACAGGCAGGTCGGTCCAGCCTTGCGCCAGGAACATCGCCTTGGGATTGGGGTTGCCGTTGACCGTGGCCACCTGGGCGAAGCTCATGGCGATCATGGCGGTCGCGCCGACGATCGAGCCCGAGGACAGGTCGATGCCGCCGGTGATGATCACTTGCGTCACGCCGATGGCGATGATGCCGACGATCGACACCTGCAGGATGATGATCTGCAGGCGCGCTTCGTTGAAGATGCCGCCGACGTCGCTGCGTGTGTTGAACAGAAAGCTGTCGCCCAGAAAGATGCGGCCGATCAGTTCGAAGATGACGACGAGAATGACCAGTGCCAGGAAAACATTGAACTCGGCCGGCCATGTGCGCTTCCTCGCATCATAACCGACGCCGCCGACGCCATGAGATGTCTGTGCCACGTATTCTGTCCTCCATCAGCCGCGGTCGCCCTCGCGCCTGCGGCGCTGAGGGAGAGAGGGGAGCGGCGCTGTCTTGATCGAGAGCGCCGCTCCGTATCGAACCGTTGGCGGCTCAGTTCTTCTTCAGGAACTTGTCGATGTTGGCGGGCGTCACCAGCTGGAAGGGCACGTAGACCTTGTGCTCGACCTTCTCGCCCTTGGAGAGCTTGAGTGCCGCATCGAGAGCGCCGGCGCCCTGGCCGGCGGCGTCCTGGAACACGGTCACGTCGAGGTCGCCCGCCTGCATGGCCGCCAGCGCGTCCTGGGTGGCATCGACGCCGCCGACGACAACCGCCTTCATGTCGATGTTGCCGGCCTTCATCGCCTGGATGGCGCCGATGGCGCTTTCGTCATTGTTGGCGATGACGCCGTCGAACGGCTTGCCGGTCGACAGCCAGTTGGTCATCAGGTTCTGCGCCTCGTCGCGGTTCCAGTTCGACGTCTGCTTGTCGATGATCTTGATGAAGCTGCACTCCGGCGTCGCGATCACGTCGTCGATGTCCTTGGTGCGCTGCACGGCGGCCTGGTTGGAAAGCTCGCCCATGATCACATAGACATTGGCTTCCTTCTTGCCGGCTTCCTTGAACAGGCGGCAGACTTCCTTGGTCTCGAGCGTGCCGGAATCGGCTTCGTTCGAGGCGACGAAGGCCTGGTTGTCGGGCAGCGTGTCGACATTGACCGGCTCGCGGTTGACATAGACCAGCGGGATCTTGGCTGCGGCGGCTGCGTCCGACATCGCCTGCGTGGCCGAAGTGTCGACCGGGTTGACGATGATGGCATCGACGCCCGAGGCGGCGAAGTTCTTGATCTGGTCGAGCTGCTTGGCAACGTCGTTCTGCGCGTCCTCGACCTGCAGCTCGACGCCGCTCATGCCCTTGGCCTGCTCGATCATGCCGTTGCGCAGCACGGTCAGGAAGTTGTCGTCGAACTTGGCCATCGACACGCCAACCTTGGCGGCCATGGCGGATGAGCTCATCAGCGCCGCGAAGGCGACGCCCAAAATCAATTTCTTCATTGTGTTTCTCCTCCACATATTGGTGTCCGGTTTCACCGATTTATCCGGAATCCCCGATCTCCCCGGGGAATCTCTCCCTGATGTCTTTTCTGTTCCGGGTGACGCCTGCCTCCTGGCTGGAACGTCAAGCCCTCTGTTTGAAACAGATATTCCGGAACGAAAGAACCAAAATACACAGATGATGAAATATTTATTCCATTTCACATCGGGGCGTCAAGGGCGATTCCGCGGCCTGCGGGCCGATTTACGCATCGCTCTGATGGATTCTATCATTTGCCTCGGCGGGCTTGCGCGGCGGCGGGCTAGATGTTTTCCGGCAGATAGATGTCGAAGGGCAGGAAGGTCTGGCCCGGAGCGTTGGCGGCGCCGGTCTCGATGGCATGCGCCATCAGGTCGACAAGCTCACGGCACAAAGCGGCGAGCGGGGTCGAGATCACCATGGTGAGGATGTTGTCGGCGAGTGCCGCGCGCGATTCGGCGTTGATCTCGTTGCAGACGACCACCGGCATGGTCGCGGGCTTCGCTGCCCGCAGCGCCGAGACCGCGCCTTCCATGCCGCCGCCCGCGACGTAGCAGCCGGCAAGATCCGGATAACGCGCCAGAAGATCGATCATCGCGTCATGGGTCACCTGGTTGGCTTCCAGATTGACCAGCGTTTCAAGCACGCTGAACTCCGGCGCATGCTCGCGGAAGAAGGAGCGAAAGCCGATCTCGCGCAGCTCATGGCCGTGGAAGCGGTGGCTGCCGACGAAGAGGGCGACCTTGCCGGGCCGCTTGGCTGCCTTGGAGATCATCCATGCGGCGGTGCGCCCGACCTTGCGGTTGTCGAGGCCGATATAGCCTTCCCGGATGCCGGCGGCAAAGTCGGACAGCACGGAAAAGACCGGCTGCCCTCTCGCCTTCAAGGTTTCCACAACCGCTGTCAGGGTCGGATGGTCCGGACCGACAACGGCGATGGCCCTCGATTTCGCCGCCAGCCTGCGCATCTGGGAGGCGATCTCGTCGGGAGCCAGGGAACTGGCGAAATCGATGGTCGCAACGCCACGGAAGCGTTGCGATTGCGAGATGGCCAGTTCGAGTTCCCGCGCGAAGTCGCCGTAAAAGGCATCATTGCCCCGCAGCAGCAGGAAGCCCAGCCGGTACTCCGGCAATTCCTGGCGCATGCGCTGCCTGATAAGGCCGGCGGCGTGATAGCCGATATCGGTAGCGGTCTCGTAGACGCGGCGCGCTGTCTCCTCGCGCACCGGCAGCCGGTTGTTCAGCACGCGGTCGACGGTGGCGACACTGACGCCCGAGATGCGCGCCAGATCAGATATGGTCGGCCGCTTCGCCATGCTTGCCCCGTCGGATTTGCTTGAGCCTTCGTACAGCATCCTGATGGGAAATGATAGAAACTATCTTTATGATGTTGAGTCCATCATCGGTCGGCGTTACTTTGACGCTAGAAGCCAAAGGAATTCATGGCATTCGCCTTGGCGGATGCCTTTGCCGAGGGAGGCAATCATGTCCACTGCGCCGTCCCGGCGTGACTACAGCCTGATCGGCCGCGATGCCAAGCTCGCGGTCGAGACCGGCCTGTCGGCGGCCGAGTGGTATCACACCGACATACCGCGCAAGCAGATGAAGGAGCTGATGCAGCGCTCCGACGGGCCGGCGATCCGCGATACGGCAATCTGGTTCGCCGCGCTGATCGTCAGCGGGGCCGGCGGCGCCTGGTTCTGGGGCACATGGTGGTGCGTGCCGTTCTTCTTCGTCTATGGCGTCCTCTACGGCTCCTCGACGGATTCGCGTTGGCACGAATGCGGCCACGGCACCGCTTTCCGGACGCAATGGATGAACGATGCGGTCTATCAGATCGCCTGCTTCATGATCATGCGCAATCCGGTGACCTGGCGCTGGAGCCACACGCGCCACCACACCGACACCGTCATCGTCGGCCGCGACCCGGAAATCTCGGTCATGCGGCCGCCCGATCTGGTTCGCGCCATGCTGGGCTTCGTCGGTGTGCTCGATGCCTGGCATGCGATGTCAGACATGCTGCGCAACGCCGCCGGCACCGTCAGCGCCGCCGAAAAGACCTTCATTCCCGAACAGGAACAGCCCAAGGCGATCCGCGTCGCCCGCATTTGGACGGCGATCTATGCCGCCACCATCGGGCTGGCGCTCTACACCGGTTCGTTCCTGCCGCTGATGCTGGTCGGCCTGCCCAGGCTCTACGGCGCCTGGCACCATGTCATGGTGGGGCTGCTGCAGCATGGCGGCCTGGCCGACAATGTCACCGACCACAGGCTGAACAGCCGCACCGTCTACATGAACCCGATCAGCCGCTTCATCTACTGGAACATGAACTACCATGTCGAGCATCACATGTTCCCGATGGTGCCCTATCATGCGCTGCCGAGGCTGCACGAACTGATCAAGTACGATCTGCCGGAACCGACACCGTCGATCCTGGCCGGCTATCGCGAGATGATCCCTGTCTTCCTGCGCCAGCTGCGCAACGAGGACTATTTCCTCAAGCGCGAGCTGCCGCCGACCGCACGGCCATATCGCGAAGAATTCCACAACGACACCATCGCCGCCGCGGCGGAATGATCGTGCTTCTATCCGATCTAGGCTGTTATTTTAACGCAATTCCGGGCGGAAAACCGCTGCGCACTTTTCCTGGATTTGCTTTTGGGGAGGACTTGAATGAGCGACTGGGTCGAGGCCTGCGCCACCGGCGACATAGACGAGGAGGATGTGATGCGCTTCGACCATGGCGGCCGCACCTTCGCCATCTATCGCAGCCCCGACGACGAGTTCTTCGCCACCGATGGCCTGTGCACGCATGAAAAGGTGCACCTGGCCGACGGGCTGGTGATGGACGACATCATCGAATGCCCCAAGCACAATGGCCGCTTCAACTACAAGACGGGGGACGCCCGCGGCGCGCCGGTCTGCGTCAATCTGAAGACCTATCCGGTCAAGGTCGACGCTGGCAAAGTCCTGATCCAGATCGGATGACTGACATGGCGCGGGGAATGGTCATCATCGGCGCCGGCGAATGCGGCGGGCGCGCGGCACTTGCGCTGCGCGATCTCGATTATCAGGGGCCGGTGACGCTGGTCGGCGACGAGCCGCATCTGCCCTACGAGCGCCCGCCTCTGTCCAAGGAGGCGATGGCCAGCGATGCGCCCGAGATCAAGGCGATCGCCAGCGACGCAATTCTGGCCGAGAAATCGATCCGGCATATCCATTCCGTCCAGGCCGTGGCGATCGATCGCGCGGCGCATGCGGTGCGCCTTTCGGACGGATCGGTCCTGCCTTACGACAAGCTCCTGCTGGCAACCGGCTCGATCCCGCGCAAGCTGCCGATGCCCGGCCTTGGCGCGCACTGCGTCTATCTCAGGACCTTCGCCGACGCGCTCGCCATTCGCGCGCATCTTACCCCCGGCAACCGTATCGCCATCATCGGCGGCGGTTTCATCGGCCTCGAACTCGCCGCCGCGGCACGCAAGCTAGGCGCTGCGGTCACCGTTATCGAGGCGCAGCCGCGCATCCTGATGCGCGGCGTGCCGGCGGAGATTGCCGAAATCATCCATGACGCGCATGTCGCCGAGGGCGTTGATATCCTGTGCGGGGATGGCATCGCGTCCATCGCCGACGACGGCAACAAGGTGCGCATAGCGCTTGCCGGCGGCCGGGAAATCGTCGCCGACCTCGCGATCATCGGCATCGGCGCCGTGCCGGTGACCGGGCTTGCGGCCGAAGCCGGCCTGGCGATCGACAACGGCATTGCAGTCGATGCCGAGCTGCGCAGCAGCGATCCCGACATCTTTGCCGCCGGCGATTGCTGCTCGTTTCCGCTCGCCGTCTATGGCGGCCGTCGGGTGCGGCTGGAAGCTTGGCGCAACGCCCAGGAACAGGGCGCGCTGGCGGCCAGGAACATGCTCGGTGCCGGCGAGGCGCATGCGGCGGTGCCGTGGTTCTGGTCGGATCAATATGGTCTGTCCCTGCAGATCGCCGGGCTGTCCGACGAAGGCAGCAGCACCGTGCGCCGCGACCTCGGCGATGGCGCCTTCATTCTCTTCCATTTGGCGCAAGACGGCAGGCTGGTGGCGGCCAGCGGCATCGGCCCCGGCAACGCGGTCGCCCGCGATATCAGGCTGGCCGACATGCTGATCGGCAAGCACGCGAAACCGGCGCCGGAAGCGCTGGGATCACAGGCGGTCAAGCTGAAGTCGCTGCTGGCGGCGTGAGCCGTCACGCCAATTGCCGACGTCTGCGCTGCCCCTCATCTGCCTGCCGGCATCTTCTCCCCGTATAGTGACGGGGAGAAGGGCGCTATCATCGCCGGTTTCGCCAATCACCAGCATCGCAAGAAGGGCGCCGAGGTTGCGGCCAGCCCCTTTCTCCCCGTCACTATACGGGGAGAAATGTCCGGCAGGACAATGAGGGGCGGCGCAGGCGTCGGCAAATTAACGCCAGAGAGCCGCCCTAAAACAGCGCCTTCAGCTCCGGCAGCTTATCATTCACCAGCCAGCCATAGTAATTCTCTTCCGGCAGCTTTTCCGGTTCGCCGGCGGCGCGGCGCCTGTCGTTCTCCGCCTTCAGCGCGTCGGCCCGCTGCTCCGGATTGCCGACATTGTAGAGCGTGGCGGTGACACCCGGATTGCCCGAAATGTCGAAGCCGGCAATGCTCTTGTAGGCATCGATCGATTTCCGGATCGTCGCGGCGACGTATGGCAGCGTCAGGTCGGGATCCATGATGGTCTTGTAGACAGAGTTTGGGTCGCCGACGTCGAGCTTCGGCAGGCCGGAGACCTTGTGCACGAGATCGCTCATCTGCAAGGCGGTCAGCGGATTGAGCTGGCCAAGGCCGAAGGTCTGGCCGGCATAATAGGGCTGGAAGAAGGTGGCGCCGAAACGATCGTCGGGAAAGCTCGTCCCGCCGACGCTCTTGCCGCGAAACGAACGGTTCCACACCTGCTCGCGGCATTCCCACAGATCATAGCTGTCGGACATCCCCGCGCATTTCTTGAATTCCGGCCGCTGCACGAAATCGGTGATGTCCTCGCCGTCATAGGCGAAGGACAGCTTGCTGGAGAGATAGGAGATCGCCTTGACATAGTAGGTCTGCAGCCGGTCATAGGCGTCGACATTGTAGGTGTGCTCGCCGACGATGGCGCCGACGATGTGCAAGGGATCGATGCCGTAGGTGGCTGCTGCCTTCTTGATCTTGCCGCGCAATTCGGCGTCGTTCTGCAACAGGGCGTAGACCTTGCGATACTTCGCCTGGAAACTGGTGTTGGTCGCCTGCGTGCGCCGGCTGGATGCGCCGGGAATGTCGGGCTGCACGGCATTGCGATTTCCCGGCGGCACCAATGTCGCTGCCTCGGCGACGAACAGCGTCGCCGCCAGCGTCAAGCCGAGAATGACCAGGATCAGTTTTTTCATGCACCCGCCGCCCAAGCAATTCCAGGAAAAGTGTGAAACGGTTTTCCGGAATTGCGTCAACCAAGAGATCGAGAATTGCCGCGCAAACTAGGTAAAGCTCTTGGTCGAGTCGAGAGCGCCCCTTCACCCGGCACTACGAAAGGTGGCCGGATGGTACCATCTGGCCACACATGATTTTGCTTGCCGGAAAATGTTGCCTGGACCGGCGCCGGAACGTTCCGGCGCCGTCGTTTAAAGGATGAACCGCGACAGGTCGGTATTCCTGGACAGGTCGCCGACATGCTTTTCCACATAGGCGGCGTCGATGGTGACTGATGTGCCGTTGCGGTCCGGCGCGTCGTAGGAGATTTCGTCCAGCACCCGTTCCATCACCGTCTGCAGCCGCCTTGCGCCGATATTCTCGACGCTGGCGTTGAGGTCGACGGCAATGCCGGCCAGCGAATCGATGGCGTCGTCGGTGAAGGTCAGGTCGACGCCCTCGGTCTTCATCAGCGCGATATACTGCTTGATCAGGCTCGCCTCGGTCTCGGTCAGGATGCGGACGAAATCGTCCTTCTCCAGCGCCCGCAGCTCGACGCGGATCGGCAGGCGGCCCTGCAATTCCGGCAACAGGTCTGACGGCTTCGAGACGTGGAAGGCGCCGGAGGCGATGAACAGGATGTGGTCGGTCTTCAGCGGTCCGTATTTGGTCGCCACCGTGGTGCCTTCGATCAGCGGCAGCAGGTCGCGCTGCACGCCTTCGCGGGAAACGCCGGCGCCCATGCCGCCTTCGCGCGACGCGATCTTGTCGATCTCGTCGAGGAAGACGATGCCGTCATTTTCCGTCGCATCGAGCGCCCGGCGCACCACTTCGTCCTGGTCGAGCAGCTTGTCGGACTCGTCATTGACCAGCAGGTCGTAGGACTCCTTCACCGTCGTCTTGCGCATCTTGGTCTTCTTGCCGCCCATCGCCTTCGACAGCATGTCGTTGATGTTCAGCACGCCGATATTGGCGCCCGGCATGCCGGGGATCTCGAAACCGGGCATGCCGCCAGCGCCGGTATCGGCGACCTCGACCTCGATCTCCTTGTCGTCGAGCTCGCCGTCGCGCAGCTTCTTGCGGAAACTATCGCGGGTGGCCGGGCTCGCCGTCTTGCCGACCAACGCTTCCAGCACGCGTTCCTCGGCGTTGACGTGGGCGCGCGCCTTGACGTCCTCGCGCATCTTCTCGCGCACCAGCCCGATGGCGATCTCGACCAGATCGCGGATGATCTGCTCGACGTCACGGCCGACATAGCCGACCTCGGTGAACTTGGTCGCCTCGACCTTGACGAAAGGCGCACCGGCGAGCCGCGCCAAGCGGCGCGAAATCTCGGTCTTGCCGACGCCGGTCGGCCCGATCATCAGGATGTTCTTCGGCATCACCTCGTCGCGCATCTGGCCTTCCAGCTGCTGGCGGCGCCAGCGGTTGCGCAAGGCGATGGCCACGGCGCGCTTGGCGTCCTTCTGGCCGATGATGAAGCGGTCGAGTTCGGAAACGATTTCGCGGGGAGAAAATGTGCTCATATCACTAAATTCCACTTTGCCACTGCTTGATGGCCTCGAACGGATGCAGCAGCATGATCACGTTGAGTGTCAGATTGTCCCGGATAAGATAGCCGGTACCGAGTTCGAAGATGATGGCGAGGCTGACGATCACCCATATAGGTAGCCTTCGCGCCATCACAAATCCCAGCACCATGGCCAGTGTGTCGGACACCGAATTGATGATGCTGTCGCCGTAATAGTCGAGCGAGATGGTGCCGGCGCGGTAGCGCTCGATGATGAATGGGCTGTTTTCGAGCAGCTCCCAGCCGCCCTCGATGAAGACGGCGAACGCCAGCCTCAGGCCGATCGGCGAACGCGGGAATAGGAACCTGGCCAGCGCATAGAACAGGAAGCCGTGGATGATGTGCGAGAACGTGTACCAGTCCGAAATGTGCTGGGAATTCTCCGAACTGTTCACCACGCCATGCCAGAGCTTGACGTAGCCGCAGGTGCAGATCGGCGCTCGCCCCATGCCGTAGAGCGCCCCGGCCTGGAAGATGATCAGGGCGAGGACGAGCAGAAGCCCCATCCGCCAGCTGTCTTCATAGGCCGAATAACTGTTCTCCGTGGCCGGTGTCGTCATCGGTTCATTCCCCCTCGTTTCGCGTCGCCGTCTCGACCATCACAAAGCCTTGTCACGCCTTCAGCGGCGGTAGCCGGCGGATCACGGCCGCCGGCAAGGTGGGTTTGACGACAATCCGCCGGATACGCTGCCAGCCAGCCCCGAACAGAATAATCAGCGCGCCAACAACGACCAGGATCAAGGCAAAAGGCGGGATACCCGTCGAATCGGAGGCGGAATTCACCAGATAATAGATGCCCAGCGAGCCGAAGTAAGCCAATGTCGGAACCAGAAGCGAACGGCGGTCTATGGCAAGCGCGACATAGAGGAAGCCAAGGATCAGTATCGTCAGCATGATGGTTGCATTGGCATCCGGCGCGATATGTCCGAATACGACGTTCTGGCCGGTTGCCATGATAAACAGCGGATGCACCAGCATGGGCGCCGAGACGACATGCAGCCAGAAAGCGCAATCGGACCAGATCTTGCGCCGATCCCTGTCGTAAATGTCAAAAGCTACACCCGTTGCGAACACGATCAGGCCGCAGATCAGCGGCATGTAAAGTGCCGCGCGCAGCAATTCTGGAACATCCTCGAGGCGCGGCGGCGCAATCGCGCCCGTTGTCACACTGTCATACAGGATTATCGCCGTTTGCAGGAAGGCAAGCAATGTGAAGGCGATGGCGATAACCCCGGCAATAATGGGGACGCGAAAGCGCCAGAAATAGATCGCCGCCGCGATTATTCCTCCGCCCAGGAACAGATATCCGGCCCGGGACGCCGTCTGGCGCAACGCCAACAGCTGCCAGATAGTCTCCGGCTTGCGTATGCCGAAGCTGGCCTCCACTTGTAGCGCCAGAGCGGCCAGAATGGCGGCCATGAAAATCAGGGCAAGCACGGACGACGATAATTTCATCCGGTGCTGGCGCGTGACGATTTCGGCGAGCCCCCAGGCGAAAACCGCCAGGATGCCGGCGATCCAGAATGTCTGGCCTGGAAGCAAGGTGGTGAGGACAAAGAAGAAGCCGGCGCTGAGCAGAACGGTTCCCACGGTGACGAACAGGTCGTTGCCGCCGCCCACCAGCCGCAGGTTTTCCTCGTCACCCTCGTCACCCTCGTCACCCTCGTCATCGGCACGCCTCGCCTCGGGGGCGAGAGCGACCGCGCGTTCCATGGCCTCCAACTGATCGCGCAGGGTCTGCGAGATCAAACCTTTCGCGATTGCCTTGTCGAGGGTTTCGGCGCTGATCAATTGGGCTCCTGCGTCGCGTCGCGCGCCATCATCAAGGCCGGCCCGTACTCCGATGTTCTTGTGTCAAAAGCAACAAAGCCGGCCTTTTCGTAGGCGCGGATGGCCCTGACATTGGCGGGATCCGGGTCGATGATTACGCGCGGAACACCTTCCTCGAAAAGCTGTTCGACGAACTGGCGCACGATCGCCGAGCCGTGGCCACGCCCGACCAACTCCGGCACGCCGATCGACACGTCGATGCCGAGCGTGCCGAATGGTTGGTCGGCATAGGGATGGTCGTCTTCCAGATGCGGGTCGTAGCTCTGCAGATAGGCGATCGGCTTGCCGTTGAGCTCGACGATCAGCGGCTCGACGGAAATAGAGTCAATATGCTCGCGGATCCCGGCGATTTCCGTCTCCGGATGGTCCCACCACTCTGCAACATGCGGCTCGGCGAGCCAGCCGGCGATCATCGGCAGGTCTTTTTCCGTCACCGGCCGAAAATCATAGGTCACCACCTCTTCAGGCGGCATCGAGCGTTTCGATGACGAAATTATTGTTGGTGTAGACGCAGATATCGGATGCGATCTGCATCGCCTTGCGGGCGATCTCCTCGGCATCCTTGTCGCTGTCCATCAGCGCGCGCGCCGCCGCCAGCGCGTAATTGCCGCCCGAACCGATGGCCATGACGCCGAATTCGGGCTCGAGCACGTCGCCGTTGCCGGTCAGCGCCAGCGAAACCGACTTGTCGGCAACCAGCATCATCGCTTCCAGCCGGCGCAGATAGCGGTCGGTGCGCCAGTCCTTGGCGAGCTCGACGCAGGCGCGCGTCAGCTGGTCGGGATATTGTTCGAGCTTGGCTTCGAGTCGCTCCAGCAGCGTGAAGGCGTCGGCGGTGGCGCCGGCGAACCCGGCGATCACATTGCCGCCCTTGCCGATGCGGCGCACCTTCTTGGCGTTGCCCTTCATGATGGTCTGGCCAAGGCTGACCTGGCCGTCGCCGGCGATCACCACCTTGTTGCCCTTGCGCACCGTCACGATGGTCGTGGCGTGCATGGTCAGATTATCGGACATTTCCTGGCTCCGAGCAGCGCCATCCCGATAAGGCGATCGGCGCGGTACGAGTGACTTGATCGGCCATATGTATGCATGGGACCGATGATTGCAAACCGCTGGATAGCGGCCGGGTTCGCAACTGGCAATCGCCGGATCATGCTGCTAGAAGGCTTTCGTTTTCAAGCCTGCGAGCGCTTGAACCTCTGAGCTGGTCACGATGTGAACCTCTGGACAAGGATAGAGTGATGCCGCCCCGCGCCGCCGAAGTCAGCCGCAAGACCAAGGAAACCGAGATTGCCGTCTCGGTCCATGTCGACGGCACCGGAAAATCGGACATTTCGACGGGCGTCGGCTTCTTCGACCATATGCTGGACCAGCTGGCGCGCCATTCCCTGATCGACATGACGGTCAGGGCCAAGGGCGACCTGCATATCGACGATCATCACACGGTCGAGGACACCGGCATCGCGCTCGGCCAGGCGCTGGCCAAGGCACTGGGCGAGCGGCGCGGCATCATGCGCTATGCCTCGATCGACCTTGCCATGGACGAGACGCTGACGCGCGCTGCGATCGACGTGTCCGGCCGTCCGTTCCTGGTCTGGAACGTTTCCTTCTCGTCGCCGAAGATCGGCACCTTCGACACCGAGCTGGTGCGCGAATTCTTCCAGGCTTTGGCGCAGAATGCCGGCATCACGCTGCATGTCACCAATCACTATGGCGCCAACAACCATCACATCGCCGAGACCTGCTTCAAGGCGGTGGCGCGCGCGCTGCGCGCGGCTCTCGAGCGCGATCCGCGCCAGCCGGATGCGGTTCCCTCCACCAAGGGATCGTTGAAGGGATAAGGCAATGGCCACCTATGTCGTGATGGAACCGCCAGGCCGCAGCGAGAAGGCCGATGCCACGGCCTTTGTCCGCGATGGCTTCACCTGGCTGGGCCTCCTGGTGCCGCCGCTATGGTTCGCCTGGCATCGGCTGTGGATCGAGGCAGCGCTTGCCTTCGTCGTCATGGGCCTGCTTTCGATGCTGGGCCAGAATCTCGGCCTTGGTCTGGCCGGCTCGCTGCTGTCACTGTTGGTTTCGCTCTATGTCGGACTGGAAGGGCAAGGCCTGCGCATCGCGGCACTTCGCCGGCGCGGTTGGCACGAATGGGGCGCGGTCGAAGCCGGTTGGCTCGACGACGCCGACACACGCTATGCGCTGGAAGCGGAAGCGCTTGCCGATGAGGTTGTGCCGGCGCCGCGCATGGTCCCCGATGCTGCCCTCGCGCGGCCAGCGCAGCCGGGCATGGCGCTGGGGCTGACCCACATTCCGGGAAGAAGCTGACATGCGGGTTGCGATCATCGACTACGGCTCGGGCAATTTGCGCTCGGCCACCAAGGCTTTCGAGCGCGCCGCGCGCGAAGCCGGCATATCGGCCGATATCGACCTGACCGCAGATGCCGAGCGGGTGCGCACGGCCGATCGCATCGTCCTGCCCGGCGTCGGCGCCTATGCCGACTGCGCCTCCGGCCTGCAGGCCGTCGAAGGCATGTGGGAAGCCGTCGACGAGGTTGCGATCGTCAAGGGCCGGCCGTTCCTCGGCATCTGCGTCGGCATGCAGCTGATGTCGCAGCGCGGCCTCGAAAAGACGATTACCAAGGGCTTCGGCTGGATATCGGGCGACGTGAAGGAGATCATGCCTTCCGATCCGGCGCTGAAGATCCCGCAGATCGGCTGGAACACGATCGAGCTCAAGCGCCAGCATCCGCTGTTTGCCGGCATACCGACTGGCGCAAGCGGGCTGCATGCCTATTTCGTGCATTCCTATCATCTCGATGCGCGCAAGGCGGACGAGGTTCTGGCGGTTGCCGACTATGGCGGCCCGGTGACGGCGGCTGTCGCCCGCGACAATCTCGTCGGCACGCAGTTCCACCCGGAAAAGAGCCAGGCGCTCGGCCTGGCGCTGATCACCAATTTCCTGCGTTGGAGGCCCTGAAAACCGATGAGCAAGAAGGGCTACTGGATGGCGATGGTCGAGGTGACCGATCCGGAAAACTATCCGCTATACATTGCCGCCAACAAAGCGGCTTTCGACAAATATGGCGCAAAGTTCCTGACCCGCGGCGGTCAGTCGTCGAGCCCGGAAGGGCCATCGGGCAATCGCCATGTCATCATCGAGTTCGAGAGCTATGCGGTCGCACTCGCCTGCTTCCATTCGCCCGAATACCAGGCGGCGCTGAAATTCAGACGCCTCTATTCGACGTCCCATTTCGCCATTGTGGAAGGCGCCTGAACGGATGATCCTTTTCCCGGCGATAGATCTCAAGGACGGCCAGTGCGTGCGCCTCAGGCATGGCGACATGGCGACCGCGACCATCTACAATGATGATCCTGCCGCGCAGGCGCGGGCCTTCGAGCAACAGGGCTTCGAATGGCTGCATGTCGTCGACCTCAACGGCGCCTTCCAGGGCCAGAGCGTCAACAGTGCGGCGGTCGGTGCCATCCTCAAGGCAACGAAGAACCCGGTGCAGCTCGGCGGCGGCATCCGCACGCTGGCGCAGATCGAGGATTGGCTCGATCGCGGGCTGGCCCGCGTCATCCTCGGCACGGTGGCGGTGCGTGACCCGGACCTTGTCAAACAGGCCTGCAAGGCGTTTCCGGGCAAGGTCGCCGTCGGCATCGACGCCAAGGGCGGCAAGGTCGCCGTCGAGGGCTGGGCCGAGGCGTCGAGCCTCGGCGTCATCGAACTGGCGAGGAAGTTCGAGGGCGCCGGCGTCGCTGCCATCATCTACACCGACATCGACCGCGACGGCGTTTTGACCGGCATCAACTGGGACGCCACCATCGACCTCGCCGATGCCGTGTCGATCCCGGTCATCGCGTCGGGCGGCCTCGCCTCGATCGCCGACATCGTGCGCATGACCATGCCCGATGCGCAAAAGCTCGAAGGCGCGATCTCCGGCCGCGCGCTCTATGACGGCCGCATCGATCCGGCCGAGGCCCTGGCGATCCTGCAGGGCAGGGCGGAGACGCGGACGTGAAAATCTCCATTATCCTGGCCTCCTATGACAGCGGCCACTACCATGGCGGCATGGGCCAGGGGCCGGACGCGTTGGTCTCGGGCGGGCTCGTCGACGCCCTGACGATGGCTGGCCACGATGTGATGGTCGAGGATATCGGCAAGGTTGGAGATGCCCAGGAGCGTGAAATCGCCACCGGCTTTGCCGTCTGCAACGCGGTTGCGAGCGAGGTTCGCCTTGCCCGTGACGCCGGTCGGTTTCCCATCGTCCTTGCCGGAAACTGCCTGACCAGCGCCGGCGCGGTCGCCGGCGAAGACGCCGATGCGATCATCTGGGCCGACCAGCATGGCGATCTCAACACGCCCGAGACATCCACATACGGCTTTCTCGACGGCATGGCGCTGGCGACCGTGCTCGGCCTGTGCTGGCGGCCGATGGCGTCGGCCATTCCGGGCTTCAAGCCGATCGATCCGTCGCGTTGCGTGCTCGTCAGCGCGCGCGATCTCGATCCGGCGGAAAAACAGCTTCTCGAGACATTGCCGATCGTGCGGACGGAATGCTCCGGGGTGGCCCAGGCGGCCGAAAGACTGATGGTCGCCGGCGCCAGACGCGTGCACATGCATCTCGATATGGACGTGCACGATCCCCGGGAGCTGCAGGCCAACCGCTATATCACTTCGGGCGGGCCGAGCCCGGAACAGTTGCGCGATGCCACGTGCGCCATGGCGCTGGCGGTGCCGATCGTCGGCATCACCGTTTCCGCCTACGACCCGGCCTTCGACGCCCAGGCCGATGTTCCGCCGCTGGTCGGCCAGTTGCTGAACGATCTCATCGCCACGATAGAGGGCCGCTGATGCTGAAAGCCCGTGTCATCCCCTGTCTCGACGTCAAGAACGGCCGTGTCGTCAAGGGCGTCAACTTCGTCGATCTCGTCGACGCCGGCGATCCGGTCGAGGCGGCCAAGGCCTATGACGCGGCCGGCGCCGACGAACTCTGCTTCCTCGACATCACCGCTTCGTCGGACAATCGCGAGACCATCTTCGACGTCATCGCACGCACCGCCGAACAATGTTTCATGCCGCTGACCGTTGGCGGCGGCGTGCGCCAGGTCGCCGATATCAGGAAGCTGCTCTTGGCCGGCGCCGACAAGGTGTCGATCAACACGGCCGCGGTGAAGAACCCGGATTTCGTCGCCGAGGCCGCCGACAAGTTCGGCAACCAGTGCATCGTCGTCGCCATCGACGCCAAGAAGGTGTCGGGCACCAGTGAGACCGACCGCTGGGAGATCTTCACTCATGGCGGCCGCGAAAAGACCGGCATCGATGCGGTCGAGTTCGCCCGGAAAATGGTCGATCGCGGCGCCGGCGAGATTCTGCTGACCTCGATGGATCGGGACGGCACCAAGGCCGGCTACGACATCGCGCTGACCCGCGCGATATCAGACGCCGTGCGTGCGCCGGTGATCGCCTCCGGCGGCGTCGGCACGCTCGACCACATGGTCGAAGGCATTCGCGACGGCCATGCCGGCGCGGTGCTGGCCGCGTCCATTTTCCATTTCGGCACCTACACGATAGCGCAGGCCAAGGCGCATATGGCCGCCGCCGGCCTGCCGATGCGGCTGGACTCTGTGAATAATCGGCCCTAAAGCATGATCCCGAAAAGTGGGAGCCGGTTTTCGGAAAAGATCATGCCTAAACAAGCAGATAGATGACGCCATGGCTGAGTTTTCGCTGTTAGATCTTGAAGAAACCATCAGGGAACGCGCCCATTCCGGAGATCCGGATTCGTGGACGGCAAAATTGTTCGCGCGCGGCATCGACAAGGCGGCGCAGAAGCTCGGCGAGGAGGCCGTCGAGACGGTGATTGCCGCCGTCAGGGGCGACAAACCGGCCATCGTTTCAGAAAGCGCCGATCTTATATATCATTGGCTCGTCGTTCTCGGCCTCTCCGGGGTACCGCTGAGCGACGTGCTTAGGGAACTCGAAGGCCGCACCCGGCGTTCGGGCATCGCCGAGAAGGCGTCACGGCCCAAGGGCTGACCGCGAGGAAGGGCAGGTATCTCGATGGATCAGCTCGCGCCAACCGAGAAATATTCTCCCTTTCGTTTCTTCTCCGCCGATCAATGGTCGCAATTCCGCGCCGACACGCCGCTGACGCTGAGCGCGGACGAATTCCGCCGCCTGCGGTCGCTCAACGATCCGGTCGATCTCGAAGAGGTCACGCGCATCTATCTGTCGCTGTCGCGGCTGTTGTCGGCGCATGTCGAAGCAAGCCAGCTGCTGTTTCGGCAACGCCAGGCCTTTTTCAACGCGGTCGACGTGGTCAAGACACCGTTCATCATTGGCATCGCCGGTTCGGTCGCCGTCGGCAAATCGACCACCGCACGCGTGCTGAAGGAACTTTTGGCGCGCTGGCCGTCGAGCCCCAAGGTCGATCTCATCACCACCGACGGCTTCCTGCTGCCCAACGAGGTCCTGCGCCGCGAGAACCTGATGGAGCGCAAGGGTTTCCCCGACAGCTACGATGTGGGCGCGCTGCTGCGCTTCCTGTCGGGCATCAAGTCGGCGCTGCCCGATGTCCGCGCGCCGGTCTATTCGCACCTGACCTATGACGTCATTCCCGGCGAGTTCGTCACCATCGACCGGCCCGACATATTGATCTTCGAAGGCATCAATGTCCTGCAGCCCGGCAAGCTGCCGCAGGACGGCAAGATCGTCCCTTTCCTGTCGGACTTCTTCGATTTCGCCATCTACATCGATGCCGACGAGAAGCTGATCCACAACTGGTACATTTCCCGCTTCATGCGGCTGCGTGAGACCGCCTTCCGAAACCCGGACTCCTTCTTTCACCGCTATTCGCAGCTGTCGGAGAGTTCGGCGCGCGCCATCGCCGAAGGCCTGTGGACCAACATCAATTTGAAGAATCTGCGCGAGAACATCCTGCCGACGCGGGCCCGCGCCGACTTGATCCTGCGCAAAGGCGCCGACCACCTGATCGAGGAAGTGGCGCTCAGGAAGCTGTGACGGCCGGCTCCGTCACCCGCCGCAGCGTCAGATTGATCCGCCCGCCGTTTTTCAGCAGCGCCGAGGTCGAGGGATAGATCCGATCGACGCCGTGAAAGCACAGCCGCCCCTCGCCGCCGAGCACCACGACGTCACCGCTTTGCAGCCTGAACGACTTGGTGGCGCCATCACGCGTAGTCTGGCCGACTCGGAACAGGCAGTCGTCGCCGAGCGAGACGGAGACGACCGGCGCCGAAAGATCGGTCTCGTCGCGGTCCTGATGCAGGCCCATTTTTGCGTCCGGCGTGTAGAAATTGATGAGGCATGCTTCCGGCGGGTGCGAATAGCCCGAGACCTCGCGCCACAGGTCGAGCAGCGCATCCGGGATCGGCGGCCAAGGCGCCCCGGTTACCGGATGCGCCGGCTGGTAACGATAGCCGTGCTCTTTGTCGGTGACCCAGCCCAGCGGCCCGCAATTGGTCATACGCACGCTCATCTCCTTGCCGGTGCGCGGCATGGCCGGCACGAACAGCGGCGCCTGCTGCACGATCCGTCTCACCTCGTCGACCAACTCTTCCTGCGCGCTGCGCGACAGGTAGGCCGGCATGTGGCGGACGCCTTTGGGCAGGACGAGCACGGATTCGATTACCTCTTGGATGGTTCGGAACCGTAAAATGTCACGATCAATGAAAACGGCGACCCGAAAGCCGCCGCTCTTGTCGAATTGGCAGCCGCCGATCAGGCGAGGTCGGGAATGCGCAGCACCTGGCCCGGATAGATCTTGTCGGGATGGGTCAGCATCGGCTTGTTGGCCTCGAATATGACCGTGTTCTTGACGCCTTGGCCCTTGCCGTAGCTTTTCTCGGCGATCTTCCAGAGATTGTCGCCCTTCTTCACGGTGTAGAAGGTGGGCTCCTTGGCGGGGGCGGCGGCCGTGCCAGGTGCTGGCGCGACCTGCAATTCGTCGGCCTGCACTTTGGAGACGCCGAGCGTGTTGCCGACGGCGATGACCGCCTTCTCGAAGATCGACTGGTCCTTGACTACGCCCTTCAGCACCGCCGTATCGCCCGTGACGACGACCTCGACGCCATCGGTGCCGAGCTTGTGCGAATCGAGCTCCTTCTTGAGTGTGTCGGCCGTGGGTGCGGCTTCGTCGTCACCGCCGATGCCCAGTTTCTTGCCGACGCTCTTGACGAAATCGAACATGCCCATCCTTGGTCTCCCTTGCTAATGGCAATGGTTGAACTTTGCATCTGCGGTCCAAAATGGGAAGTCGTTTTGCGCGTGATTGGTGTGGTGCTTAATCGTTCTCCACCCGGCCGCGCAGCTTCTTGATCGTGCCGCGCCCGGCCTTGCTCTTCAGCCGCCGTTCCACGGCACCCTTCGACGGCCGTGTCTTCTTGCGCGGCGGCGGTGGCGGTTCGGCGGCCTTGGCGACCAATGCCGTCAGCCGTGCCCGCGCATCCGCCCGGTTCTGTTCCTGGGTGCGGAAGCGGCCTGCCTCGATGACGATGACACCGTCCTTGGTGGCACGCTGGCCGGCAAGCTTGATCGTCCGCTCGCGCACGCGCTCCGACAGACCCGTTGCGTTGGCCGCGTCGAAGCGCAGTTGCACCGCCGTCGCCACCTTGTTGACGTTCTGGCCGCCGGGACCGGACGAGCGGATGAAATCCTCGTGCAGGTCGCCCGGATGGATCACCGCATCGCCTGATATGATGATGTTGTCGTCGCTCGCCATGCCGCAGTCATGGCGCGGCGGATCGAAAAAGAAAAGGCCCGATCGAACCGGGCCTTTCAACGAAAGCTGACCCCTGTGGCGCGATTACTCCGCCGCTTCCTGCATGCGCGGCGCCGCGCCCAGCACCACGGCGTCGACATGGCTTTCGAATTTCTCGAAATTGACGGCGAACATGCCGACCAGCCGTGCCGCCTGCCGGTCATAGCCGGCCTTGTCGGCCCAGGTCGCCCGGGGGTCCAGAATCATCGGGTCGAGAATGGCGCTATCGATGCCCGGCACAGCCACCGGCACCTCGAAACCGAAATGAGGGTCGGTGCGGAACTCGGCCGTCTTCAGCGAGCCGTCAAGTGCGGCTGCAAGCAAGGCGCGCGTCGCCTTGATCGGCATGCGCTTGCCGGTGCCGTAGGCGCCGCCGGTCCAGCCGGTATTGACCAGCCAGCAATCGGCGCCGTGGCGTGCAATCAGCTCGCGCAGCAGATTGCCGTATTCGGAAGGGTGGCGCGGCATGAACGGCGCACCGAAACAGGTCGAAAACGTCGCTTCGGGCTCGGTCACGCCCTTTTCGGTTCCGGCCACCTTGGCGGTGTAACCGGACAGGAAATGATACATCGCCTGCGCCGGGGTCAGCCGCGCGATCGGCGGCATCACGCCGAACGCATCGGCGGTCAGCATGATGATGTTGTTGGGATGGTTGGCGCGGCCGGTCTTGCTGGCATTGGGGATGAAGTCCAGCGGGTAGGCGCAGCGTGTGTTCTCGGTCAGTCTTCCGTCGTTGAAATCCGGCACGCCATCAGCGTCGAGCACGACATTTTCCAGCACCGTGCCGAAGCGTTGCGTGGTGGCGAAGATTTCCGGCTCGGCTTCCGCCGACAGCTTGATCGTCTTGGCGTAGCAGCCGCCTTCGAAATTGAAGATGCCGTGCGGCCCCCAGCCATGCTCGTCGTCGCCGATCAGCGTGCGCGAGGGATCGGCCGAGAGCGTCGTCTTGCCGGTGCCCGACAGGCCGAAGAAGATGGCGGCGTCGCCGGCCGCACCCTCATTGGCCGAGCAATGCATCGGCATCACGCCTTTCGCCGGCAGCAGATAGTTGAGCATGGTGAACACCGACTTCTTCATCTCGCCGGCATAGGAGGTGCCGCCGATCAGCACGATCTTGCGCGAAAGATCGACGGCGATCACCGTTTCGGTGCGGCTGCCGTGACGAAGGGGATCGGCGCGGAAGGACGGCAGGTCGATGATCGTCATCTCAGGCACGAACTGTTCGAGTTCGGCGGCATCCGGACGGATCAGCAGATTGCGGATGAACAGCGAGTGCCAGGCAAATTCGGTGATCACCCTGGTCGGCAGCCTCGACTCCGCATCGGCGCCGCCGACCAGATCCTGGACGTATAGATCCTTGTCCGCGGCATGCGCCTGGAAATCGGCGAGCAGCGTGTCGAACTGGGCCGGCGAGATCGCCTTGTTGTTGTCCCACCAGACATGTGGTTCGGTGGCGCCATCGCGGACGACGAACTTGTCCTTGGGCGAGCGGCCGGTGTGCTGTCCGGTCTCGGCGACCAGCGCGCCATGGGCGGTCAAGCGGGCCTCGCCGCGCCGGATCGATTCCTCATAAAGGGCAGCCGCACCGAAATTATAGCGCACCACGCCGGTGGTTTTCAGGCCGATATGATCGATCGCGCAGGCGGAATTGCGTTTGCCGACTTCCGACATCGAGTGTCCCTCTTGGATTTGCCGCATCTTTGCCGGCACGTTTCCAGCACGCCCACTACGCGGGCTGAGATGGTCAGAACCAGAAAAGCCAAATGATATCAAATCATTAATCGATTTAAATATTTTGAAAGTTGTTTAAATCGTTTATATGTGTAAAAAGTTTCGCGGTTGCCCAAAGGATTGGCGATGTCCGTTCGTCCAATCCATGTCGAGGTAGGATTGTGGCCGCCGGCATGCCGCGCGTGACAGCGGACAAGGCCTATGCCACATTTTGTACCTAATTTGTCCTGCAAAAGCCCCTTCTCTACGACAGAAGGGACAGCTCATGAGGGAGCCGCTTGAAATGGCAACAATCGCGCTTGTCGATGACGACCGCAACATTCTGACATCGGTGTCGATCGCCCTGGAATCCGAGGGGTATCGCGTCGAGACCTACACGGATGGTGCGTCAGCGCTGGAAGGCCTGGCGGCACGCCCGCCGAACCTTGCCATCCTCGACATCAAGATGCCGCGCATGGACGGCATGGAACTGCTGCGCCGGATGCGCCAGAAGTCAGACCTGCCGGTGATCTTCCTGACATCCAAGGACGACGAGATCGACGAATTGTTCGGCCTCAAGATGGGCGCCGACGACTTCATCCGCAAACCCTTCTCGCAGCGCCTGCTGGTCGAGCGGGTGCGCGCCGTGCTGCGCCGCGCCAGTGCCCGCGAGGCTGCCGCCAAGACGCCAAGCCAGCAGGCCCGCTCGCTCGAGCGCGGCCAGCTCGTCATGGACCAGGAGCGCCACACCTGCACCTGGAAAGGCGAGCCGGTGACGCTCACCGTCACCGAGTTCCTGATCCTGCATTCGCTGGCGCAGCGTCCCGGTGTCGTAAAAAGCCGTGATGCGCTGATGGATTCGGCCTATGATGAACAGGTCTATGTCGACGATCGCACCATCGACAGCCACATCAAGCGGCTGCGCAAGAAGTTCAAGGCCGTCGACGACGACTTCGAGATGATCGAAACCCTTTACGGAGTCGGATACCGGTTCCGCGAAGCATAATGATGCATGTCGCTCAAAAGTGGTCCCGGTTTTGGGATGACGACATGCATCAAAGCAAGGTAATCCATGTCGCCCAAAAGTGGTCCCGGTTTTGGGACAACGACATGCATCAGGCCAAGGACTAGGCGGGAGCTGCTATTCGATGGCAGTGGAAGCACAGCGAACAAGACCGGCGGGCGCCTCCAGGCGGCCGTCGCGGATCATGCCGTCCTTCGTCTCGAAGATCACGGTGCCGATGCGCCGCTTCCTTGGCCATCATATCTTTTCCAGCCTGACGCGGCGTATCCTGTTCCTCAACCTTGCCGGCCTCGCCGTCCTGGTGACCGGCATCCTCTATCTCAACACCTTCCGCGACGGGCTGATCGATGCCCGCGTCGAAAGCCTGATGACCCAGGGCGAGATCATCGCCGGCGCGATCGCCGCGTCGGCGACGGTCGAGACGGATTCGATCAGCATCGACCCGGAAAAGCTGCTTGAACTGCAGGCCGGCGAAAGCCTGGGACCGGGCTCCGACCAGCTCGACAATCTCGATTTCCCGATCAACCCGGAGCGGGTCGCCCCGGTGCTGCGAAGGCTGATCTCGCCGACCAGGACCCGCGCCCGGATCTATGACCGCGATGCCAATCTGCTGCTCGATTCGCGCCACCTCTATTCGCGTGGCCAGATCCTGCGCTACGACCTGCCGCCGGTCGAGGAGGAAGAGCCCGATCTGGTCGAGCGCATCCAGAAATTCGTCTTCGACTTCTTCCGCAACACCGAACTGCCGGTCTATCACGAGCAGCCGGGCGGCAATGGGGCCGCTTTCCCGGAAGTGGTCAAGGCGCTCACCGGCAGCCCGTCGACCATCGTGCGCGTCAGCGAGCAGGGGGAGCAGATCGTTTCGGTGGCGGTGCCGATCCAGCGCTTTCGTGCCGTCCTGGGCGTGCTGATGCTGTCGACCGAAGGCGGCGACATCGACAAGATCGTAGCCGCCGAGCGCAAGGCGATCCTGCGCGTCTTCGGTATCGCGGCCCTTGTCACCGCCATCCTGTCGATGCTGCTTGCCTCCACCATCGCCAATCCGCTGCGCCGGCTGTCGGCGGCGGCGGTGCGGGTGCGGCGCGGCGTCAAGAGCCGTGAAGAGATCCCCGATTTTTCCGACCGCCAGGACGAGATCGGCAATCTGTCGATCGCCATACGCGACATGACCAACGCGCTCTACGCCCGCATCGAGGCGATCGAAAGCTTCGCGGCCGATGTCTCGCACGAGCTGAAGAACCCGCTGACGTCGCTGCGCAGCGCGGTGGAAACCTTGCCGCTGGCCAAGAACGACGATTCGCGCGGCCGGCTGATGGATATCATCCAGCACGATGTCAGGCGGCTGGACCGGCTCATCACCGATATTTCCGACGCATCGCGCCTGGACGCGGAGCTCGCGCGTGAAGATGCCGGGACGGTCGACCTGAAGAAATTCATCACCGATCTGGTCGCCGTTTCGCGCGAAGCGACGCGCAACAAGAAGGCGGTCGAGATCGAGTTCAAGGCGGCCAAACTGCCGCAAGGCGTCAAAGGCTACGTCGTCGTCGGGCATGATCTTCGCATCGGCCAGGTCATCACCAATTTGATCGAGAACGCCCGTTCCTTCGTTCCCGAGGATCATGGCCACATCAGCCTGTCGCTGGCGCGTGCCGGCAAGTTCAACATCGTCACCGTCGACGACAATGGCCCCGGCATCCGGGCCGACAACATCGACCGCATCTTCGAACGGTTCTACACCGACCGGCCGGCCGGCGAGGCATTCGGCCAGAATTCGGGGCTTGGCCTGTCGATATCCAGGCAAATCGTCGAGGCCCATGGCGGCACGCTCACCGCCGAGAACATCCCCGGCACCAAACCCGGCGAGATCAAGGGCGCACGCTTTGTGGTGACATTGCCGGCCGAAGGCTGAGAGCATGAATCCCAACCACGCCTGGTCCAGCCGTGCAGCCTGAAAACATTCACGCGACAATGGTTTTGATCGGCGAGCGCGGCATTCTCGTCACCGGAGCCTCCGGTTCGGGCAAGACGACGCTGGCGCTGGCGCTCATCGACCATTGTCGCCATCGCGGCCTGTTCTCGCGGCTCGTCGGCGACGATCAGCTCTTCGTCGAGGCGCATGCCGGGCGGCTGCTGTGCCGCGCTCCCGCCGCCATAGAAGGCCTCGCCGAGGTGCCGGGGCTCGGGCCGCGAGCGGTGCCGTTCGAGCCCGCCGCCATCGTCGATTTGCATGTCCGCCTGACGCCGGCCGGTGAAACGGCACGCTTTCAGGAGGATGCCGACACCAGCATCGCCGGCTGTCGGGTGCCGCGTATCGATGCGGTCGAACGCAACGTCGCTGCCGCCTTGCCGGTCGTGATGGCGCGGCTGTCGATCGCGCCTTTTCTATGATCCGTTCCGGGTTTTTTGCTGCAATGCGTCAAAATGGCATGTGCCTGCGCAATTTTGGGCTTGTCAACGGGCCGTGCGTCGACAAGATAGCGCTCCCGCCGCCTGGATTGGCTGGCGAGCATAAAATGCGCCTGTGAAGCGGCGATGACGGGAGCCACCAAAGAATGATCGGACTCGTGCTTGTAACGCACGGTCAACTGGCCACCGAGTTCCGACATGCCGTCGAACATGTCGTCGGGCCACAAGACAATTTCGAAACCGTGGCGATCGGTGCCGACGACGATATGGAACAGCGTCGCCGCGACATCGTCGACGCTGTTGCCCGTGTCGACACCGGAGCGGGCGTCATCGTGCTGACCGACATGTTCGGCGGCACGCCCTCCAATCTTGCCATCTCGGTGATGGAATCCGGCCGCACCGAGGTGATCGCCGGCATGAACCTGCCGATGCTGATCAAGCTCTCCTCGATACGCAAGGGCGACAATATGGCCGCCGCGCTCGATGAGGCTCAGGCCGCCGGCCGCAAATACATCAATGTCGCCAGCCAGCTCCTGAGCAGCAAATGACCGCGCTGTCCCCGGAAAAAGACCAAATTGTCCGGGATTTTCCCATCATCAACCAACGTGGCCTTCATGCGCGCGCTTCGGCGAAGTTCGTCCAGCTGGCCAGCGGCTTCGATGCCTCGGTGCATGTCGAGAAGGATGGCGTCAAGGTCGGCGGCACCTCGATCATGGGCCTGATGATGCTGGCGGCAAGCCCCGGCTATTCGATCCGCGTCACCGCCAGCGGACCGGAAGCCCGGCAGGTCATCGACGCCCTGGAGCAGCTGGTGGCGTCCCGCTTTGGCGAGGAATGCTGATCAGGTAGAGCGCCGATGCGTGTCTGAGAGACATGCAGGGATAAAGATTTCTTTATATCCCATTGTCGTCCTTGCTCCGATCTGCTAGTCAGGCCGGCAATTCGCGCCCTTCGACGCGCCGACCGGCGCGGGCGTGTCCGCAACAAATTCGCAAGCACAACATTCGCATCGGAGTACTGCCATGACGGGTAGCAAGGACTATGTGGTCGCCGACATCTCGCTTGCCGGCTGGGGCCGCAAGGAACTCGAGATCGCCGAAACCGAAATGCCGGGCCTGATGGCCTGCCGTGAGGAATTCGGTCCCAAGCAGCCGCTCAAGGGCGCGCGCATCACCGGCTCGCTGCACATGACGATCCAGACGGCGGTGCTGATCGAGACGCTGAAGGAGCTGGGCGCCGATATCCGCTGGGCCTCCTGCAACATCTTCTCGACCCAGGACCATGCGGCCGCGGCCATCGCCGAAGCCGGCATCCCGGTGTTCGCCGTCAAGGGCGAGTCGCTCGAGGAGTATTGGGACTACACCGACAAGATCTTCCAGTGGGCCGACGGCGGCCTCTCCAACATGATCCTCGATGATGGCGGCGATGCCACCATGTACATCCTGATCGGCGCCCGCGCCGAGGCCGGCGAGGACGTGCTGTCCAACCCGCAGAGCGAGGAAGAGGAATACTTCTATGCCCAGGTCAAGAAGCGCCTGAAGGCTTCGCCCGGCTTCTTCACCAAGCAGAAGGCGGCGATCCGCGGCGTCACCGAAGAGACGACCACCGGCGTCAACCGGCTCTATCAGCTGCAGAAGAAGGGCCTGCTGCCTTTCCCCGCCATCAACGTCAACGACTCGGTTACCAAGTCGAAGTTCGACAACAAATATGGCTGCAAGGAATCGCTGGTCGACGGCATCCGCCGCGGCACCGACACGATGATGGCCGGCAAGGTCGCTGTCGTGTGCGGTTATGGCGACGTCGGCAAGGGCTCGTCGGCCTCGCTCAAGGGCGCCGGCGCCCGCGTCAAGGTCACCGAGGTCGATCCGATTTGCGCGCTGCAGGCGGCGATGGACGGATTTGAAGTCGTCACGCTGGAAGATGCGGCCCCCACCGCCGACATCGTCATCACCACCACCGGCAACAAGGATGTCGTCACCCTCGACCATATGCGCTCGATGAAGGACATGGTCATCGTCGGCAACATCGGCCATTTCGACAATGAGATCCAGGTCGCCGCGCTGCGCAATTTGAAATGGACCAACGTCAAGCCGCAGGTCGACATGATCACCTTCGCGGACGGCAAGCGGATGATCCTTTTGTCGGAAGGGCGGCTGCTCAATCTCGGCAACGCCACAGGCCACCCGAGCTTCGTCATGTCGGCATCCTTCACCAACCAGGTGCTGGCGCAGATCGAGCTCTACACCAAGCCCGGCCAGTACGAGAACCAGGTCTATGTCCTGCCCAAGCATCTCGACGAAAAGGTCGCGCGCCTGCATCTCGACAAGCTCGGCGCCCGTCTGACCGAACTGTCCGGTGAACAAGCCGCCTATATCGGCGTCACGCCGCAGGGTCCGTTCAAGCCGGAACACTACCGCTATTAACCAAAGCTAAAATTGCTACCAGATATTGAGGCCGGGCGATTGACTTTTCGCCCGGCCTTATTTTTGCGCGCCATCAGCCTTCACGGCGATTCGGCGAGGGGTTATTGTCAGGTGATTCGGCGATGCTTCCAGCCCGAGAGGGTCAAGAGAGGCACGCATCAGGGCGGTCTTGCATTCAGGCGGCGGAGAGGACCAAGACATGCCGGGGCAACACCCGCACAGAGCGGGACGGGCCGTTTCCGGCGGCCATGACGATTCGGGGATTGCTGGCTCCGCCCTGGAAGGCGGGAGCCTGTCCTGGCGCGCCCGTGCGGCGACATTCCTTGCCACCTCCGCGCTCGCGGGCCCCTTGGCTGGCGCCGTCGCGCATGCCGAAACCGCTGCTGCCAGCGTCGCGGGACTGTCGGTGAGCGCCATCGAGGTCATGCAGCTTGCCGTGTTCGTCGGCGTGACGGGTGCCGCACTGATATCGGCCATCGTTCTCATCCGCGAAAGGGCCCGCACCTCGGCGGAGAATGTCGAACTCAGGAGCCGCCTCGCCGACATCAACGCGGCGCTCCGCCGCTCCGAGGCGCTGCTCAATCTGCGCGACCAGCGCGTGGTCGTCTGGGCCGCGGAAAACAAGAAGCCCGAGCTTATCGGCACATTGCCCGTCGAAAGCGGCGCTCCCGAGGATAGGGCCGCTTTTCTCGCTTTCGGCCGCTGGCTGATGCCGCGTTCGGCGGCGGCACTCGAACATGCCGTCGCGGGATTGCGCGAGAAGGCCAAACCCTTCGACCTCGTCATCGAATCGCAGGCCGGCGCGCCGCTCGAAGTGCATGGCCGCAAGAGTGCCGCGCATGTGCTCGTGCGTTTCGTCTCGCTCTCGGAGACGCAGCGCAGCCAGGCCAGGCTGAAGATCGAGAACCAGCGGCTGGCCGCCGACCACGACACGATGATCGGCCTGCTCGACGCGCTGAACATGCCGGCATGGCTCCGCGGCGAGGATGGCGGGCTGAAGTGGGTCAACCGCGCCTATGCCGATGCCGTCGAAGCCGAAAATGCCGAAGCCGCGGTCCGGGAGAAAAAAGAGTTCCTCGGCGGCCAGGCGCGCGATGCGATTGCCGCCCAGCACAAGACGCATCCGGTTTTCGAGCAGTCGCTGTCCACCGTGATCGAAGGTGACCGCCGTGTGTTCGCGGTCACCGATTTCGCCGGCAGCGATGGCTCGGCCGGCCTTGCCTGTGACACCAGTGCCATTGAGGCCGTTCGCGGCGAATATGAGCGCACGGTGCGAAGTCACGCCGACACGCTCGACCAGCTCAACACGGCAGTCGCCATTTTCGATACCGACGAGAAGCTGCGGTTCTTCAACCAGGCCTTCCAGAAGCTTTGGGGGCTGGACGCCGGCTTCCTGCACAGCGCACCCGACAATGCCTTGCTGCTCGACCGGCTGCGCAGCGGGGGCAAGATCGCCGAACAGCCTGAATGGCGCCGCTGGAAGGAAGGCCTGCTCGGCGCCTATCGCGCCGTCGAATCCCAGGAACATTGGTGGCATCTGCCGGACGGCAAGACCATTCGCGTCGTCGCCAATCCGCAGCCCAAGGGCGGCGTGACCTGGGTGTTCGAGAACCTGACCGAGAAGATGGACCTCGAAAGCCGCTACCAGACAGCCGTGCGGGTCCAGGGCGAGACGCTCGACAATCTTGCCGAAGGCGTGGCGGTGTTCGGACCCGACGGCAGGCTCCGGCTGTCGAATCCTGCCTTTGCCACTCTCTGGGGATTGAGCGGTGAAGCGGCCAAGCCCAGTGTCCACGTGTCGACGATACGTGACCTTTGTGACCGGCAGGCCGCGGACAGCCCCTGGCCCAGCTTCGTTGCCGCCATCACCGGCTTTGACGACGAGCGCCGCGACCGCCACGGACAGACCGAGCTCAACAACGGCAATGTGCTGAGTTACGCCATGATCCCGCTGCCCAACGGGCAGGTGATGATGACCTTCGTCGACGTCACCGACAGCGTCCATGTCGAGCGGGCGCTGAAGGACAAGAACGAGGCGCTGCAAAAATCCGACCAGCTCAAGAACGAATTCGTCCAGCACGTCTCCTATGAACTGCGCTCGCCGCTGACCAACATTATCGGCTTCACCGAACTCCTGTCGCAGCCCACGACCGGTCCGCTGACGCAGAAGCAGCGCGAATATGTCGAGCATGTCAGCTCGTCCTCCGCGGTCCTGCTCACCATCGTCAACGATATCCTCGACCTGGCGACGGTGGACGCCGGCATCATGCAGCTCGACATCTCCGAAGTGCAGGTCGATCGCACTATCGCCGCTGCGGCCGAACTGGTGGCCGACCGGCTGGAAGAGCATTCGATCAGTCTCCAGGTGGACGCCATCGCGGCGCCGAAGACGTTTCACGGCGATGAGGTCCGCGTCCGCCAGATCCTCTACAATCTGCTCAGCAACGCCGCCAACTACGCCCCGGAAGCCAGCATCATCCGGCTCACTTGCCGCCATCTGGCGGATGGGGTGGAATTCTCGGTTCATGACGATGGTCCCGGCATGCCGCCGGATGTGCTCGATTCGGTGTTCCGCCGTTTCGAGCCGCGCGCCAATGGCGGCCGCCGGCGCGGCGCCGGCCTCGGCCTGTCGATCGTCAAGAGCTTCGTCGAGCTGCATGGCGGCAGCGTTCGCATCGAAACCGGCAAGGACAAGGGCACGACCGTCATCTGCACCTTTCCAGACATGCCGGGCATCCGCGCCGCGGCCGAGTAGCGCGTTCGATGACCGGACTGGTGCTGGAGCGATTACTCGCCGACGAGACCCAGACAGCGCGGCTGGGCGAAGATCTGGCGCTGTCGCTGCGCCCGGGTGACGTGCTTGCCCTCAAGGGCGATCTCGGCGCCGGCAAGTCGACGCTGGCGCGGGCCTTGATCAGGACCCTGGCCGACGATGCCGGTCTCGATGTTCCGAGTCCGACCTTCACATTGGTGCAGAGCTACGACACCCGCATTCCGGTCCATCATTTCGATCTCTACCGCCTGTCCTCGGCGGACGAGATCGATGAGTTGGGGTTCGACGAAGCCCTGGCGCAGGGTGCTGCTTTGGTCGAATGGCCGGAGCGGGCGGAAGCCCATCTGCCGAAAACCACGATCCTGATCGAACTCGTCCAGCATGGCGATGGCCGGTTGGCGAGATTGTCGGGGCAGGGCGCTGCCTTCGATCGGGCGGCACGGTCACTGGCCATGCGCGACTTTCTCGTGAACGCAGGCTGGGGGGAAGCGCAGCGCCGCCATTTCATCGGCGATGCTTCAGCCCGCTCCTATGAGATCGTTTCGCTGCCGGACCAGAAGCCGCAAGTGCTGATGAACTCGCCACGGCTGGTGCTCGGTCCGCCGGTTCGCGACGGCAAGCCCTATGCCGAGATCGCGCACACCGCCCAGTCGGTCTCCGCTTTCGTCGCCATCGACCGCGCCTTGAAGGCAGGCGGCGTCAGCGTTCCGGAGATCCATGCCGAGGATCAGGAGCAAGGCTTCCTTTTGCTCGAACATCTTGGTTCGGAAGGGTTTCTCGACATTGATGGCCAGCCGCTGCCCGAGCGCTGTGCGGTGGCGGCCGAGCTGCTGGCCATGATGCACGGCAGGGCCTGGCCGCAGCGCCTGGAAACAGGGCACGGCGGCTTCCACGAGGTGCCGCCTTTCGACCGCGACGCCATGATGATCGAAGCCGATCTGCTGGTCGACTGGTACGTGCCGGCAATCACTGGCGCTCCGGCAAGCGAGAGCTTGCGCGCCGGTTACCACAAGCAATGGAATGCGCTGCTCGACCGGCTGCAAGGCCGCGAGGTCACGCTGATGCTGCGCGACTTCCATTCGCCCAACATCATCTGGCGCGGCGACCGTTCAGGGCATGATCGGCTGGGCATCGTCGATTTCCAGGATGCGCTGATCGGCCCTTGCGCCTATGACGTCGCCTCGCTCGCCATGGACGCGCGTGTTACGATGTCGCCCGAGATCGAGAAACAGACGCTGGATGCCTATGTCGCGGCGCGCCACACAGCCGGGGCTTTCGACGAGGCAAGCTTCCTGGAATCCTACGCCATCATGGCGGCGCAGCGAAATTCCAAGATCCTCGGCATCTTCGTCCGCCTCGAAAAACGCGACGGCAAGCCCTATTATCTGAAGCACCTGCCGCGCATTCGCGACTATCTGCGCCGGGCATTGTCTCATCCGGCGCTGGCAAGCCTGCGCGAGTTCTATGACGCAAATGGACTGCTGGAGGAACGGTGACTTGGAAGTAATCGATCTGGGTCTGAAGAAACTGGATGGGCGGCTGGTGCCAACGACGGCCATGGTGCTCGCGGCCGGCCTTGGCAAGCGCATGCGGCCAATCACCGACACGATCCCCAAGCCTTTGGTCAAAATCGCCGGCAAAACCTTGCTCGACCGAGGCCTGGACAGCCTGGCCGAGGCCGGCGTCAAGAAAGCCGTCGTCAACGTCCATCATCTGTCGCAACAGATTGTAGCTCACGTCGCCGAACGCAACACCCCAAGAATTGTCATTTCCGATGAAGGCAGTGGCTTACTTGATTCCGCCGGTGGCATCGTCAAGGCGCTACCAAACCTAGGGGTACGTTTCTACGTACTCAACGCCGATACATTCTGGATAGAGAGCGGCGTATCTAACCTTCTCCGTCTTGCCCATGCATGGAATGGCGCAAAGATGGATATCTTACTGATGCTGGCCAACCTCCATCAAGCAACCGGACACTGCGGCAGCACCGATTTCCTGATGGCGCCGGGTGGCGGCTTGCGGCGTTCGAAAGGCGATCCGGCGGGGCTGATCTATGCCGGTGCCGCGATCGTCCACCGACGTCTGTTCAAGGGCGCACCGGCCGGGCCGCATTCGCTCAACGCCTATTTCGATTCCGCCATCGCCGCAGGGCGCCTGTTCGGCATGCCCATGCATGGCCACTGGATCACTGTCGGCACGCCCGATGCCGTACCGCTCGCGGAAGCGGCGGTCGCCGGTGCGCTCATCGAGTCGCAATGAGCGGCTCCAGCCGCGTTTTCTCGATCCCGCCCGGAGCGCCGTTTCTGCCGACGCTTGCCGAGGCGCTGCTTGCCGGTCGCCTCGTGCCGGGGTTCCGATTTGACGGCGACCCGCTCGCCTTGGCCGATGTCACCATCTATGTGCCGACACGCCGTGCCGCGCGCGCTCTGCGGGGTGTCTTCGTCGACAGCCTGGCGGCGCGCGGCGGCGGCGGCTCGGCGATCCTGCCGGTCATCCGGCCGCTCGGCGAGTTCGACGAGGACGAGGCCGCGTTCGAGACCGAGGCATCGGCGGCCATCGATCTCGCGCCGCCGATCGCTGCGATCGAACGCCTGTTGCTGCTGACGCCGCTGGTGCGCGCCTGGAAACGCCGGCTGCCGGCACATGTCGCCGCCCTCTTTGCCGAGGAGATCGTCATCCCGGCTTCCACCGCCGACGCGATCTGGCTGGCGCGCGATCTCGCCCGGCTGATGGACGAGATCGAGACGGAAGGAACGGACTGGGCCAAGCTCACCGATCTGGTGACCGGCAACCTTGCCGGCTGGTGGCAGGTGACCCTCGAATTCCTCGGCATCGTCACCGAAGCCTGGCCGAAATTCCTCGCGGAAAGCGACCGTTCCAATCCGGCCGCGCATCGCAGCGCGCTGATCCGCGCCGAGGCGGCGCGGCTGCAGCGCAATCCGCCCGCTGGCCCGGTCATCGCCGCCGGGTCGACCGGCTCGATCCCCGCCACGGCTGAACTGCTTGCCGCCATCGCGCGCCTGCCCGGCGGCGCCATTGTGCTGCCGGGTCTCGACCGAACGCTGGACGAAGCGTCATTCCAGGCGATTGCCGCGCCCGGCGCGCGTCCAGCTGTGCTCGGCCACCCGCAACATGGCCTGGCCAGGCTGATAGGCAAGATCGGCGTATTGCGCGGCGACGTCGAGGAGATTGGCGTGGCCGAACCGCGACTTGCGCTTCGCGCCGCTCTTGTCGGCGAAGCGCTGCGGCCGGCCGAAACCACCGAACTCTGGGCCGAGACACGTGCGGGCTTCCCGGCGTCCCACATTGCCGGCGCCTTCGCCGAGGTGACCTTGCTCGAAGCTGCCAGCGAACGTGATGAAGCTGTCGCCATCGCCGTCGCGCTCAAGCGCGCGGTCGAACAGCCCGGCCAAAGGGCGGCTCTCGTCACCGGCGATCGCGCATTGGCACGGCGCGTCTCGATCGAGCTCCAGCGCTTCGGCGTCGTCGCCGACGATTCCGGTGGCACGCCGCTCGCCAACACCCCGGCGGCCAGCCTGCTCAGGCTGGCGCTCGAGGCATTGTTCAGGCCAGGCGATCCGGTCGGCCTGTTGTCGCTGCTCAAGCATCCGCTGCTTGGCCTCGGCCTCGAACGGGCCGATGTGCGCCACGCGGCGGAACTGGTCGAGCTGGTGGCGCTGCGCGGCGGCACCGGCCGCCCAGACATCGTTTCGCTGCCGGAACTGTTCGAGGCCCGCCTCACCGGTCTGGGCGGCGGCAGCCGGCCGCCCTTCTGGTTTTCCCGGCTGACCGTGCGCTCCATCGAAACTGCCCGGAATTTGCTTGAACGTCTCAAGCAAGTGCTGGCGCCGCTCGCAGCCTTCCGCGGCCGGGATGACGCCAACCTTGCCGCGCTTGTCAGGGCCAGTGTCGTCTCACTCGAAAATCTCGGCCGCACCGCCGACGGTGGTCTTGGCGAGCTCTATGCCGGTGACGCCGGTGAAAAGCTTGCCGAACTGCTGCGCGGGCTGGTCTCGGCTTCGGCTTCACTGTCCTTCGCGGCGACCGAGTGGCCCGATATCATGGCGGCGCTGATCGCGCCTGAAACGGTCAAGCCGGCACAAGGCACCGACCGGAACATCGCCATCTGGGGTGCGCTGGAAGCCCGATTGCAGACCGTCGACACGCTGGTCATCGGCGGGCTCAACGAGGGCGTATGGCCGCGCAAGCCCGAGAGCGACCGCTTCATGTCGCGGCTGATGAAGACCGGTATCGACCTCGAACCGCCCGAGCGGCGCATCGGCCTTGCCGCGCATGACTTCCAGATGGCCATGGGGGCTGGGAAGGTGGTGCTGTCCCGCTCGGCGCGTGCCGGCGACGCACCCGCCGTGCCGTCGCGCTGGCTGCAGCGGCTGCTGACCTTTATCGGCAACAATCAGGCAGCGGAGCTGCGCCGGCGTGGCGACGAACTGCTCGCCTGGGCGCGCGCGCTGGATACAGGCCCAAGGCAGGATTTCGCGCCACGCCCCCAGCCGAAGCCGCCGCTGTCGGTGCGCCCGACGCATTTCTCGGTCACCGAGATCGAGACCCTGCGCCGGGATCCCTACGCTGTCTATGCCAGACGCATCCTTGGACTGATGCCGCTCGATCAGGTCATCCGCGACCCCGGTGCGGCCGAGCGCGGCACGCTGTTTCACGCCATCCTGCACCTGTTCTCAGGCAGCGTCGCCGATCCGCGCACCCCCGATGCGCTTGCCGGCCTTATCGCCGCCGGCCGCGCCTGTTTCGCCGAAGCGGCCCTTCCGGCCGATGTCGAGGCGGTGTGGTGGCCACGCTTCGAGAAACTCGCCGCCAACATCATCGAATGGGAGCGCACGCGCGCCGATGCGGTGACAAGGCGTCATGCCGAGGAGCGCGCCGGCAAGACTGTCGTCGGCCAATCCGGCGTGACTCTGTCCGGCTACGCCGACCGGGTCGATCTGCTGGCCGGCGGCATGGCCGACATACTGGATTACAAGACCGGTTCCTCGCCGTCCAAGGCGCAGGCGCACACACTGCTTGCGCCGCAACTGGCGTTGGAGGGCGCGCTGCTCAGGCGCGGCGCCTTCAAGGATCTGGGCGCGCGCGAGCCCTCTCAACTGGCCTTCATCAGGCTGAAGCCGAATGGCGAGGTGTTCGAGGAATCCATCCTCGAACACAATCGCCAGCCGCGGACCGCGACCGATCTTGCCGAAGAGGCCTGGGCGCGGCTGGAAAAGCTGTTGATCCACTATGCCGATCCTGCGACGGGTTATCTGTCGCGCGCGCTGCCGTTCCGCGAAGGCGAGACTGATGGCGACTACGACCATCTTGCCCGCGTGCTCGAATGGTCGGCAGGCGGCGATGCCGGTGACGAGGGAGGGGAGGCATGAAAAAGGCCTATCCGATCCCCAGCGACACCGCGACCAGCCAGGCCCGCGCCGCCGATCCCGGCAATTCCGCCTGGGTGTCGGCGAATGCCGGATCCGGCAAGACCCATGTGCTGGCCCAGCGCGTTATCCGGCTGCTGCTGCGCGGCACCGATCCGTCGAAGATACTGTGCCTGACCTATACGCGCGCCGCCGCCGCTAACATGTCCAACCGGGTCTTCTCGACACTGTCGGAATGGACCACGCTCGGTGACGCCGACCTTGCGGCAAAGGTCGAGGCTCTGGAAGGCCGCCGGCCGGATCTCGAGACCATGCGCCGGGCGCGGCGCCTGTTCGCCGAGGCGCTGGAAACGCCCGGCGGGCTGAAGATCCAGACCATTCATGCCTTCTGCGAATCGGTGCTGCACCAGTTTCCGCTGGAGGCCAACATCCCGGCCCATTTCGAGATGCTCGACGGCCAGATGGAAGCCTCGCTGTTTGTCGCGGCGCGCCGCGACATGATCTCCGGCACATCCGCCGGCGACAGGGATCTGGCCGAGGCTTTTGCCGCCATTCTCGATCGGGGCGGCGAAGCCGGGCTCGACGCCTTGCTGGGTGAGATCGTGCGCAAGCGTGACGGCCTGCGCAATTTCATCGACGCCGTCGGGCGTGACGGCACGCGCTTCCAGGTCCTGTTCGACGAATTCCATTTCCATCCAGGCCAGACGGCCGAGGGCATAGCCGCTTCGGTATGGCCGTTGCCGGGTTTCCTGCCCGACTATTTTGCCGGCTTCGCCCACGCAGCCGAGGCCACCGATGCCAGATCGGTGCTGAACAACATCCTGCCCTATGCGCGGCAGGCTTTCGCCGAGGGCGATCCCATTCGGCGCCTGCAACTGCTCGCGCGCGCCTTCCTCAAGACCGATGGCGACACCTACGACCCGGCAAAGGCCTTCAAGAAGGCCCTGGTCGACCGGCTGCCGGATCTGGCGGAGCGCTATCTCTCGGCCGCCAATGCCATCGTCGAAACCACCGACCGGCTGGCCCTGTTCCGGATGCTGGAGGGTACAAGAGCGGCGCTGACCATCGCCGACTGGCTGATCGCCCGCTACGAAATGCTGAAGCGCAGCCGCGGCTTTCTCGATTTCAACGACCTGATCACCCGCACCGTCAACCTGCTGGCGCGGCCAGACGCCGGCCCATGGGTGCAATACAAGCTTGATCAGGGCATCGACCATATCCTGCTCGACGAGGCGCAGGACACCAGTCCGGACCAATGGGAAGTGGTGAAACGGCTGGCGGAAGAATTCTTTGCCGGCTTTGGCGCGCGCGACAGGGTCCATCGCACGGTCTTCGCCGTCGGCGACGAGAAGCAGTCGATCTATTCGTTCCAGGGTGCCGCCCCGGACTCCTTCGCCGACAGCCGGCTGTTGTTCGCCGGACGGGTGCGCGACGCCGAGGCGTCCTTTGCCGACCTCAAGCTGACCTGGTCGTTCCGCTCGACCGACGATGTTCTGACCGCAGTCGACCGCGTCTTTGCCGACGCGAGCGTGCGGCGCGGCATCAGCCATGATCCCGATCCGCTGCGCCATCAGGCGATCCGCACCGACGCACCGGGCTATGTCGAGGTGTGGCCGTCAGTAGGCGCCGATGTGGTCGACGAGCCCGACGACTGGACGCAAGCCATCGATCATGCGCATGCGCCGGCGGTGCGCGTGGCCGAGAACGTCGCCGCCACCATCGCCGGCTGGATCGGCAGTGGCGAAATCGTCGAAGGCCGCGGCAAGCGGCTGCGGCCGGGCGACGTGCTGGTGCTGGTGCGCAAGCGCGATCGCTTCGTCCACGCGCTGACCCGTGCCTTGAAACGGCGCGACATTCCGGTTGCCGGCGCCGACCGGCTGAGCCTGCCCGGGCACATCGCGGTCAAGGACCTGATTGCGCTCGGTCACCTCCTCATCCAGCCGCAGGACGATCTGTCGCTCGCCGCCGTGCTGCGCAGCCCGATCTTCGATCTGTCGGAAGAGACGCTTTTCACGCTCGCCGCGCAGAGGCCGTCCGGCTTGTCTCTGATCGCGTCGCTGCGACAGCACGCCGGCGACAGCGAGAGACTGGCGAAGATCGTCGCCCAGGTCGACATCTGGACGAACGAGGCCGCCTTCAAACCGGTGTTCGAGTTCTACGCCGGGCTGCTGGCGCGTGATGGCGTGCGCCGCAAGATGATCGCGCGGCTCGGGCCCGAAGCCGGCGACATCCTCGACGAGTTCCTCAGCTTCTGCCTGGCCGAGGAACGGACCGGTCTGCCGGGGCTTGAAGCCTTCCTGTCGACGCTGGAAAACGCCGGTCCCGAGATCAAGCGCGAGATGGACCAGACCCGCGACGAGGTCCGGGTCATGACCGTGCATGCCGCCAAGGGGCTGGAAGCGCCGGTCGTGTTCCTGATCGATGGCGGTTCCGCCCCGTTCAGTGACCAGCATCTGCCGCGCCTGATGCCCTTCGATGGCTCCGGCGCGAATTGGGACGGTAAGGGCTATCTCTGGCGCTCTGCCAGCGACGTCGCCAACGGCTTTTCCAAAGCAGCGGCGGCGCGGGCACGGGAACTCGCCGACGACGAATACCGCCGGCTGCTCTATGTCGGCATGACCCGTGCCGAGGACCGGCTGATCGTCTGCGGCTATCACGGCAAGCGGGCGCCGAACGCCGGCACCTGGCATTCGATCGTCAGCCGCGCGTTGATCGGTGCGCCGGAAAGCGAGCAGCGTGCGCATCCCGCCGGCGGCGAGCCGGTGCATCGTTTCCATGTCACCAAGCTGCCGCCGGTCGCACTGGCTTCCGGCGAGCAGGCGCGGCCGACGGATGCTTTCGGACCTCTGCCGGCGACCTTGTTCCGGCCCTTGCCCCCCTTCGAGGATCTGCCGCGTCCGCTGTCGCCATCCGGTGCTGCGGCGCTGATAGACGAAGGCAAGGAAGCTGTGGTCGACAAGGCGTCGCCGGTGCTCGACGCCGATGCCGAGCCGGGCTTTGCGGTGCTGCGCGGGCTTGCCCTTCACAAACTGCTGCAGATGCTGCCGGGCATTGCCGAGCCCGAACGCCAGCGCGCGGCGGAGCGCTATCTCTTGCGAACGGGTGCGGACTGGCCTCCGTCAGAGCGTGAGAAGGCCCTGGCGTCGGTCACATCAATCCTTGCGGATCCCGGCCTCGGTCAGCTGTTTGCGCCGTCGTCGCGTGCCGAGGTCGCGATCATGGGCAGCCTGGAAGTAAAGGGCAAAAAGCGCTCGATTTCCGGCAAGATCGACCGGTTGGCGGTGACGTCGGACACGGTCTCGATCTTCGACTACAAGACCAACCGGCCGGCGCCCTCCACTCTGGCCGAGGTGCCGCCGGCCTACCTGCTCCAGCTCGCGCTCTATCGCGCCCTGTTGCAGCCGCTCTATCCCGGCCGCACGGTCAAGGCGGCCCTGCTGTTCACCGAGGCGCCGCGGCTGATCGAGCTGCCGGCCGGTGCCATGGACCACGCCCTTGCCCGACTCACGGGAGCGTGACACAACACCTGCTTGAAGAAGGGCGCGATCACCACCACATTTGGTGGGATAAAAACTTTCAAAAGGATTTTCCATATGGCAACCGTGAAGGTCGACAAGAGCAACTTCCAGGCCGACGTGCTTGACGCCAACGTACCGGTCGTCGTCGATTTCTGGGCGGAATGGTGCGGTCCCTGCAAGATGATCGCGCCGGCGCTCGAAGACATTGCCACCGAACTCGGCGCCAAGGTGAAGATCGCCAAGCTCAACATCGACGAGAATCCGGAGCTTGCCGCCCAGTTCGGCGTGCGCTCGATCCCGACGCTGATGATCTTCAAGGGCGGCGAAATGGCCGACAAGAAGGTCGGTGCGGCGCCCAAGACGGCGCTGTCGCACTGGATCAACGGCAATCTCGCCTGATCCATCTGAAATTCATATGACCATCAAGCCCGGCCTCGCGCCGGGCTTTTTGTTGGCGTCATCGGTGCGTGGCTCTGGCTCTCGCATCCGGCCACTCCATGTCATCTGCTTGAGCCAGACAGGAGAACCCCATGACCGGATCCGCCAAGGCCACCGTCTTCATCGACAATGAGCGCGTCATCGTCACCGAATACCGCTTCGCGCCGGGCGAAAACACCGGCTGGCATCGCCATGGCCACGACTATGTCGTGGTGCCGTTGATGGACGGCAAGGTGAAGCTGTTGACCAAGGACGGCGAGACCTTCGCCGAAATGAAGAAGGGCGCGCCCTATTTCCGCAAGGAGGGCGTCGAGCACGACGTCATCAACGCCAATGAAGGCGAATACGCCTTTATCGAGATCGAGCTGAAGTAAGCCGTCAGGGCCGGCAGGCGCTTTTCACCAGTCGGCTATGCGGTCGCCGCCGGCGAATTGTGCACTTTTTTCGGTATACTCGAACAGTTCGATCTTCACGTCGTTTGGATCGCGGATCCAGGCCTGAAATGTGTCATCGCAGGCCAGTTTCTTTGAGGTGACGTCGACACCTTTCGACCTGATGTGGGCGGTCGCGGCATCAATGTTCTCCACTTCTAGGCAGAAGTGGTTGATCTGGTTCAGGTCGCCATAGCGGGCCTCGTTTTTCCCGAACACCTCGACATGGCTGCCGCCGCCGCAATCGAGGTAGAACCCGAAAATCTTGCCGTCACGCAGGAAATTGAAGCGGGTGTCCATGCCCAGCACGTCGCGATAGAAGCTTCGTGTCGCTTCAAGGTCGTTGGCGAAGATGCAGACGTGAGCGAGCTGCTTGACCTTGATCATGACAGGTTCCTCGCAGAAAAATCCGCCTTCAGGTCGGCGGGGTGCCGTTCTCGGCCAGCACCGCGCCGGTCAGATACAACGAACCGCTGATCAGGATGCGTGGCGCCGGGCCGTCCCAGGTGTCGCGCAACAGCATCAGCGCGCTGGCGACGGAACTCACCGGCTCGGCGGTCAGCCCGGCTTCCGTCGCGCGGACCGCCAGTTCGTCGTTTGGCACGCCGGCCTCGCTAAGGCTCACCGGCACCGTGTAGACATGCCGGGCGAGGCCCTTGAAGGCACGGAAATAGCCGCTCTGGTCCTTGGTGTTGATCATGCCCGAGATGAGGAACAGCGGACGCGGGTTCTTCTCTTCCTGCTCGGCCAACGCTTCGGCAACCACCACGCCGGCCCCCGGATTGTGGCCACCGTCGAGCCAGATATCGGCGCCCTTGGGTGCCAGTTCGGCCAGCCGGCCTTGCATCAGCTTCTGCATACGCCCGGGCCAGGCGACATTGATCATCGCCTTTTCGGCGGCGCGATGGCTGATCTCGAAACCGGCCGCCTTGACCGCGGCAATCGCCGCCGCCGCATTGGCGAACTGGTGGCGGCCGGGCAGCTTGGGCGGCGGCAGATCCATCAAGCCGTCTTCGTCCTGGTAGACCATGCGGCCGTTTTCCTCGAAGGCAAGGAAATCCTGGCCGTAGACGAAGGTGGGGCATTCAAGCCGCTCGGCGGTTTCGATCAGCACCTGCAGCGCCGTTTCGCTCTCCTGCGCGCCGATGACCACCGGACAGCCGGGCTTTATAATACCGGCCTTTTCGGCCGCGATCAGTTCGACTCGGTCCCCGAGATAGGCCTCGTGGTCGAGCGACACCGGCATGATCACCGACACGGCCGGCTCCTTGACGACATTGGTCGCGTCGAAGCGGCCGCCGAGCCCGACCTCGATGATGGCGGCGTCGGCCTGGTGTTCGGAAAACAAGAGGAAGGTGACTGCGGTGAGAATCTCGAAGACGGTGATCTTCTCGCCCTCATTGGCCCTGGCGGCACGGGCAATAGCGTCGGCGAAAACCCTGTCTTCGACCAGCCTGCCGCCGCCATCGGCGGCCAGCCGGTAACGCTCATACCAGTTGACCAGATGCGGCGAGGTGTGAACATGGACGCGGTAGTCCGCGGCCTCGAGCAGGGCGCGCGAAAAGGCCGCGCACGAGCCTTTGCCGTTGGTGCCGGCGATGTGGATGACCGGTGGCAGCCGATCCTGCGGATTGTCAAGCCGCTCCAGCAGCCGCGAAATGCGGTCGAGCGAAAGGTCGAAGCCTTTCGGATGAAGCGCCATCAGGGCTTCGATTTCGCGGTCGGCGGCAAGCGTCGTCATGGCAGAATCCTAGCGCATGAGCCGTGAAAACCAGAATCGGTTTCGGATGGCCATGGCAATCAAAAGCTACAGCGCGCCGAAGCCCTGGTGCAATCGCGGTCGCGGCGCTTCGTGTCGCTTCAGGCTTGCGGCCGAGCTTCCGTGGCGACCACCGCCGGCGGCAGGATTTCCGGCTCCAGCGGCTTTTCCTCTTCCGGCAGCTTGAGCAGCATCTTGAGCAGCCGCGATATGGTTTCGCGCAGCTCCAGCCGCGACACCACCATGTCGACCATGCCGTGCTCCATCAGATATTCGGAGCGCTGGAAGCCGTCGGGCAGTTTCTCGCGGATCGTCTGTTCGATGACGCGCGGTCCGGCAAAGCCGATCAGCGCGCCGGGCTCGGCGATGTGCACGTCGCCCAGCATGGCATAGGAGGCGGTCACGCCGCCCGTGGTCGGGTTGGTCAAAACGACGATGTAGGGCAGGCCGGCTTCCTTCAGCCGGTCGACACCAACCGTTGTCCGCGGCAATTGCATCAGGGACAAAATACCTTCCTGCATGCGCGCGCCGCCGGAAGCGGCGAACAGGATCAGCGGCCGCTTGCGCTGCAGGGCCACTTCGAAGCCATGCACGATGGCGTCGCCGGCGGCCATTCCGAGCGAGCCGCCCATGAAGGCGAAGTCCTGCACCGTGACCACCACCGGCAGACCCTCGACGGTGCCCAGCGCATTGATGATCGCGTCCTCAAGGCCGGTCTTGGCCTTGGCGTCCTTCAACCGGTCGACATAGCGCTTCTCGTCGCGGAATTTCAGCGGATCCTGCATCACCTTGGGGTTGTCCAGGGTCTCGTATTTGCCGCCATCGAAGAAGAATTTCAGCCGCTCCTTGGCCGAAATCTTCATATGATGGCCGGACGAGGGAATGACGAACTGGTTGGATTCCAGGTCCTTGTGGAACACCATCTCGCCGGTCTCCGGATCCTTGATCCAGAGGTTCTCGGGCATGTCGGTGCGCCGGCCGAGCATCGAATTGATCTTCGGGCGAACGTAATTGGTGATCCAGTTCATCGCTTCGGCTCCTGTCCTGACGAGGATTGGGAAGAGGTAGGAGAACTATTCGGCAGCAGCAAGGCGGGCCGAGCGCACGCCTTGCGCAAGGCCGCTGACCAGCGTGGCGACGGCTTCGGCCGGGTCGGCGGTCTTCTCGCCCTTCGGTCCCAGCACATTGGCCACCGCATTGACGATCGCGGTGCCGACGACGACGCCGTCGGCATTGGCGCCGATCACCCGGGCCTGCTCGGCGGTCTTGACGCCGAAGCCGACGCAGACCGGCAGGTCGGTGTGGCCCTTGATGCGCTTGACCGCCGCCGCCACCTTGCCGGTGTCGGCCAGCGCCGAGCCGGTGATGCCGGTCATCGACACGTAGTAGACGAAGCCCGACGTGTTCTGCAGCACCTTGGGCAGGCGCTTGTCGTCGGTGGTCGGCGTCGCCAGCCGGATGAAGTTGATGCCGGCTTTCAGCGCCGGAATGCACAGTTCCTCGTCCATCTCCGGCGGCAGGTCGACGACGATCAGCCCGTCAATGCCGCTGGCGATCGCGTCCTTGAGGAAGCGGTCGACGCCATAGATGTAGATCGGATTGTAGTAGCCCATCAGCACGATCGGCGTTTCATTGTCGCCGGCGCGGAAGTCGGACGCCATCTTCAGCGTCTTGACCAGCGTCTGGCCGCCCTTCAGCGCGCGCAGGCCCGCTGCCTGGATCGCCGGGCCGTCGGCCATCGGATCGGAGAACGGCATGCCGAGCTCGATGATGTCGGAGCCTGCGCCGGGCAGTGCCTTCATGATCGACAAGGAGGTGTCGTAGTCAGGGTCGCCGCCCATGAAATAGGTGACGAGCGCCGGGCGGCCTTCGGCTTTCAGTTTTGCCATGCGGCGGTCGATGCGGGTCACCATGTCTGGCCCTTTGGACGAATTTTGCTCATAATCAACTCCCAAATCGAAACTGTCCAAAGGGGCCTAGATCTCCATACCCAGCATCGAGGCCACCGTATGCACGTCCTTGTCGCCACGGCCGGACAGGTTGACGATGACGATCTGGTCCTTGTCCATGGCGGGCACGATCTTCACCGCATGCGCGATGGCATGCGCCGATTCCAGCGCGGGGATAATGCCTTCGACGCGCGTCGTCAGCTTGAAGGCCTCCAACGCCTCGTCGTCGAGGATCGGCACATATTCGACGCGGCCTGAATCGCGCAGCCACGAGTGCTCCGGCCCGACGCCGGGATAATCGAGGCCGGCCGAGATCGAATGGCCGTCCATGATCTGGCCGTCGGCGTTCTGCAGGAGATAGGTGCGGTTGCCGTGCAGCACGCCGGGCGCGCCGGCATTCATCGAGGCGCAATGCTCGATGCCGTCAAGGCCGCGTCCGCCGGCCTCGATGCCGATGATGCGGACCTCTTTGTCGTCGAGGAAGGGATGGAACAGGCCGATGGCGTTCGAACCACCGCCGACAGCGGCGATGATGGTGTCCGGCAGTCGGCCTTCCTGCTCTAGGATCTGCGCCCGCGCTTCGGTGCCGATTACCGACTGGAAGTCGCGCACCAGCTCCGGATAGGGATGCGGGCCGGCGGCGGTGCCGATCAGGTAATAGGTGTCCTCGACATTGGTCACCCAGTCGCGCAACGCCTCGTTCATGGCGTCCTTCAGCGTGCCGTGGCCAGCGGTCACCGGCCGCACTTCGGCGCCCAGCAGCTTCATGCGGAAGACATTGGGGCTTTGCCTGGCGACGTCGGTGGCGCCCATATAGACGACGCAGGGAAAGCCGAAGCGGGCCGCGACCGTGGCCGATGCCACGCCATGCTGGCCGGCGCCGGTCTCGGCGATGATGCGCTTCTTGCCCATGCGCTTGGCCAGCAGGATCTGGCCGAGGCAGTTGTTGATCTTGTGCGAACCGGTGTGGTTCAAATCCTCGCGCTTGAAATAGACCTTTGCGCCGCCGAGATGCTTCGTGAGGCCTTCGGCGAAATAGAGCTTCGAGGGTCGCCCGGCATAATGGGTCGACAGGTCAGTCAGCTCGGCCCTGAAATCCGCATCGTTCTTGACCTCGTTCCAGTGCCGCTCCAGATCGAGGATCAGCGGCATCAGCGTTTCGGCAACGAAACGACCGCCGAAAATGCCGAACATGCCCTGTTCATCGGGTCCGGTGCGGAAGGAATTGGGTGTCGCCGGCTTGTTCATCGCCGATCTCCTGGCATCTTGACTTATGAAGCATGTCCTTGTCGGAAAACCGGTTCCCACTTTTCCGGGACATGCTCTGGTTTAAGGCACTACTAGGCTGCGCGGGTGTTCCGCGCGGTCCTGACGGCCCGGAAAAACTGTTCGATCAGCGCCGGATCCTTGACGCCCGGTGCGCTTTCCACGCCTGAGGAAATGTCTATTCCGGGCGGGTCGGCAAGCCGAAGGGCATCGCCGATATTGGCGGCGTTGAGCCCACCGGAAAGCATGTAATCGACGCTGCCGTCAAGGCCGGCGAGGATGTGCCAGTCGAAGGCCACACCATTGCCGCCCGGCAGCTCTGAGCCTTTCGGCGGCTTGGCGTCGAACAGGAACCGGTCTGATATGCCGATGAACGGCTTTATCCGTTCGAGATCGGCAGCCTCGCTGAGCGGCAGCGCCTTCATCACCGGCAAACCATAACGGGCTTTGACCTCGGCGACGCGCTCGGGCGTTTCCGCGCCATGCAGTTGCAGCATGTCGGGCTGCATTTGGGCAAGGATTTCATCCAGGAAAGCGTCGCTGGCATCGACGGTGACGGCAACCGCCGTCGCTTTGCCGCGCGCCGCCTCGCGCAGACGGCCAGCCTCGGCGGGTTCGACATAGCGTGGGCTTTTGGCGAAGAAGATAAACCCGACATGGCTGGCGCCGCCGGCCAGCGCCGCGGCCATTGCCGCGTCGGTCTTCAAGCCGCAGATCTTGATGTCGAGTGCCATGGCGCGGGAATTGGCATGAAAAGCGATAAGAGTCGAGAAAAAGCATGCCGTTTGCCGGCGCGGCCAAAGGCGCTACCTATGGATGAATAGGACACATGGCGGGAGCACGATCATGACCGACAGGACAATTGCCGAACTCAGGCAGAAGATCGCGCAGGCGCGCGAGGTCATCGCGCACCTGATCGACAAGGCCGCCTTCAACGGCGCCGAGGCGCACCGCGCACTCGACTATTTCGGCGGCGATGAATTCGACGGCAATTTCCTGCCGTGGCCGCATCATGGCGATGAGGGGCTACGGCCTGAGGACTTGAACGCCGCCAACGACGACTGAGCGATCTACTCGAACATGATCGCCTGCAGCGCACCGCCATTGCGCTTCAGCCAGTCCTTGCAGCGATCGGTGTCGGGGCAGAGCTTTTCGCACAATTTCCAGAATTTCGGACCGTGGTTCATCTCCTTGAGATGCGCCACTTCATGCGCGACGAGGTAGTTGATGACCGGCGACGGCGCCATCATGATGCGCCAGGAAAAGGACAGATTGCCTTCGGAGGTGCATGACCCCCAGCGGCTTGATGTGTCCTTGAAGCGGATAGCCTTGGCGCGCTTGCCGAGCGCCTCGGTGTGTTTGGCCACCAGCTTCTCGATTTCCTTCTTGGCCTCGCGCTTGAGGAAATCGGCGAGGCGACGCGGCAGATGTATGCGGTCGCCATGCACGATCAAGAGCGGGCCACGTTCGTCGCGCGACACGGTGACGGTGCCGCGCTTTGATGGTTCATGGACGATGCGGTGCGGCACGCCGCGCACCGGGATCCTGATGCCGGGCCGCACCTGCGGCCGCGTCGGCACCTTGGCCAGTCGCTGCTCCAGCCAGTCCTGGTGCCGCTCGAGGAACCTGTCCACTTCGCCGCGGCGCAGGCCTGGAGGCACGGTGATGCGCAGACCCTGGCCGCCTGAATCGATGCGCAGCGTCATTCGGCGCGCCCTGGCGCTCTCGACGATCTTGAGCGGCAGCGTGCGGCCGGCGACGCAATATTCGCGCTCCACGACAGGCGTGGGCTTGGGCTTTGTCAGATTGCGAAAGAAGCCGAGAGTCATGGCGGGACGATACGCGATTCGAGAAAAACGACTAGAACAAAAAAGAAACGGCGCCGCTCGCGCGACGCCGTTTTTCACGATGTGGCCAGTCGCTTGGCCTCAGTCGTCAAGCAGGTTCGAGCCCTTGCCACGCTTGGTGGTCGTCGTTCCGGTGCTTGGATCGGTCTTCGTCGGAGCCGTCGACTTGTTGCGGTTGGCCATGAACCGGTCGAACTCGTCCTGGTCCTTGGCGCGGCGCAATTCGCGGGCATACTCGTCGAACTGGGTCAGCATCTCGTCGAGCTTGCGGCGCTCTTCGTTCAGCCGCTCAAGTTCCTTTTCGCGCCAGTCGTCGAAAGCGACGTTGCCGGTGCGGGCGGAGCCATTGCCCCAGCGCGCGGCCTTGTCGGAACCGCGGCGGCAGCCGGCGAAGATGCCGTCGGTCGCGCGGTTGACGTCACGCTTGAAGCCATCGAGGCGGTCGCCCCAGATGATGTAGGCGAGCATGGCGAAGCCGAGTGGCCAGAACACCATGAAACCTACAACCATCAACGCGATGGTTGCCGGCGTCCAGGCCGGACGGATCAATGCGGATGCGTTCATTTTCTCCCATTCCTTCGGTTGGAGACAGCCAAATCCGGGCTGCGTGGAATCGAAATGGGAAGAGAAAAACGGCGATTCAAGACAATGTCCGCCAAATCCGGACAAGCATCTGAAATGATTATCGCTTTTTGATCATATCGAGGAAAAGCACGACCAGCCCAGCAATCAGGCCCCAGAATGCGGCGCCAACGCCGAACAGCGTCAGACCCGACGCGGTGACGACAAAGGTGACGGTGGCGGCCATGCGATCCGCCTCTTCCTTCAGCGCGATAGACAGCGCGTTGGCGAGCGACGCCATCAGCGCCAGGCCTGCCACCAGCACGATCAGGCTCTGCGGCAGCACCGCGAAGATCGCCACCAGCGAAGCGCCGAAAATCGCAAAGATAAGATAGGCGAGCGCATAGAACGGCCCGGTCTTCCAGCGCTCGGCAGGATCGGGGTGGACGTCCGGTCCGGTGCAGATCGCCGCCGAGATCGCCGCCAGATTGGTCGTCGAGCCGCCGAACGGCGCCGACAGCAGCGAAAACAGGCCCGTGACGCCGATCAGCGGGCCGGGCTCCGGGTGATAGCCGGCGGCGCGCAGCACGGCGAGCCCGGACAGGTTTTGCGAGGCCATGGTGACGAGGTAGAGCGGCAGTGCCAGGCCGATCACCGCCTTGGTGGTGAAGTCAGGCGCAATCAGCGTCAGCGTCGACAGTTCTGGTGTCGGCAGGCCACCGACGCGGCCGGTGAGGAAAGCGGCGAGGCCACCGCCGATCAGAACCGCCAGCACCGACAGCGCCGGGTTGAACAGCCTGATAACGAAGAAGGCGGCGATCAGCGGCAGGATCAGCCATGGGTCGATCGGAATGGTCTTCACCGCATTGAGCGCGAAGGTGACGACGATACCGGCCAACATGCCCGAGGCGACCGAGGGCGGTATCCTCGAGATCAGCTTGGTCAGGGGCCGAAACAGCCCTGTGGCGACCAGAAGGACGCCGGTGACGATGAAGGCGGCGACGGCCTCGCTCATCGAAAAGCCGCTCGATGCCGCGATCAGCGCCAGGCCCGGCGTCGACCATGCGGTGATGACAGGCATCTTCGTGCGCCATGACAGCCACAGGCTCTCGATCGCCATGGCCAGGCAGATCGTCGTCACCCAGCTTGCCGTCTCTATCTGCGTCGCACCGACTGCGGTGGCGGCTGCGATGACGATGGCCAGCGTGCCGCCGAAGCCGACGATCGCCGCGACGAAGGCGGATATCGGGATGGACGGGCGCATCAGTTTCCCCTCTGCGCCATCGCATCGACGGCCCTAACCAGCATGTCGAGATCTTGGGGGCGCGACAGGCGATGGTCGCCGTCAGGGATCAGCGACAGTGTCACGTCGTCGGCGGGCAGCAGGCTGACCAGCTTCAGCGCATGGCTTGCCGGCACATCTGCATCGGCCAGGCCCTGCAGGATGTGCACCGGGCAATGGGTGTCGATCGGGCCTGTCATTGTCAGGTTGTCGCGCCCGTCCTCGATCAGCGCGCGGGTGTAGATGTAGGGTTCCGTGGAATAGTCCGACGGCTCTTCGAAGAACCCTTTTTTGGCGAGATCGCGCTTCTGCGCCTTGGTCAGCACCGGTTCGACCAGTTCGGCGGTGAAATCCGGGGCCGGCGCCAGCAGCACCATGCCGGCGACGTTGCTATCGCCTGCCTTGCGCAATTCCTGCACCATGCGCAGCGCGATCCAGGCGCCCATCGAGGAGCCGACCAGGATCTGGCTGCCCCGGGTGAAATGCCGGAACACGGCAAGGCTTTGTGCAAGCCATGTCGAAATCGTGCCGTCGGCGAAGGCGCCGCCGGATTCGCCATGGCCGGAATAATCGTGGCGCAGGAAGGCTCGGCCCTCGCTTGCCGCCCAGTCCGACAGCGTCTGAGCTTTCGTGCCCAGCATGTCCGACTTGTAGCCGCCGAGCCAGACGATGCCTGGCGCAGAGCCAGCAGTATGGCGCACCGCGATGCGCGATCCATCTACATCCAGAAAGATTGGGGGCGTGGCAGTCATGGCTTTTCCTCAACGCCGGTCTTGTGACACGGACGGTGGCGTGGCGAAAAGTGCTCACGATGTTGTTTGTTTGGTGCAGAGCAGCGATCAGGGTGATTTTCTGTCAATGCTGTGCTATTGACTCCGCCCGCGCGCTCACCACATTGGCGCGTCCATGCATCAACACTGACAGACCCTGAACGAAACGGCCAAGGAGACCACGACCATTCGCAGACCTTTCAAAGCAGCGGCGCCGACCAAGGATGGCCCGCGCTCCAACCGTGACATCCGGGTTCCCCGGGTCCAGCTTATCGACGCCGAAGGCCAGAACCGCGGCGATGTTTCCATCAACGACGCATTGCTGCTCGCCGAAGAGGCTGGGCTCGATCTCGTCGAGATATCGCCCAATGCGGTGCCCCCCGTCGTCAAGATACTCGATCTCGGCAAACTGAAATACGCCAACCAGAAGAAGGCGGCCGAGGCGCGCAAGAACCAGAAGGTCATCGAGATCAAGGAGATCAAGATGCGCCCGAACATCGACAGCCATGACTACGAGACCAAGATGAAGGCGGTTCGCCGCTTCTTCGAGGAAGGCGACAAGGTCAAGCTGACGCTGCGCTTCCGTGGCCGCGAGATGGCGCATATGGAACTCGGCATGCAACTTCTGAACAAGGTCCGGGAGGAAGTGGCGACGATCGCCAAGGTCGAGGCGGAACCGAAGCTCGAAGGCCGCCAGATGATGATGGTGCTGTCGCCGCGCTAGAGCGATCCCCGTCAAAAGCAAAGGCCGCTTCGGCGGCCTTTTGTTTGTTTTGTCTTCGCCATGATTTCTCCGCAAGTTGCATCGACAAGGATTCTGGTTGCCGGTCCTCGCGGCGAAAGGATTCTCCCATGACCGCTGCGGCACGTTCTACGAGTGAAATGGGCCGCTATCAGCGGCGCCGGCGCGTCCTGCTGGCGCTGCTGATCGGTGCTTTTTGCGCTTTGCTGATCTTCGGCGGCTCCCCGCACGATGAACTAACCCACGAACGCATAGAGGCGCACGGGATCGCCCTGATACTGATCGGGATCGGCGGCCGGCTCTGGTCGATCCTCTATATCGGCGGCCGCAAGTCGGCCGAAGTGGTTGCAACCGGCCCATATTCGGTGATGCGCAACCCGCTGTATTTTTTCTCCACCGTAGCAGCCGTCGGCATCGGCACCCAGACCGGCAGCGCGATCGTCGCGGTAGCGTCGGCGGTTTTGTGCGCGGCCGCGTTCCACATCGTCACGCTGCGCGAGGAACGGCATTTGACGACCGTGCTCGGGGCGCCGTACAAGGACTACGTCGCACGGGTGCCGCGCTTTTTTCCCAATCCCCGACTTTATCGCGATCAGGCCGAGGTCACCTTCACACCGCGCATCTTCAATCACACGCTGCGCGACAGCTTGATGTTTCTGGTTTCCATACCGTTTTTCGAACTCATCGAGTCCGGACAGGAAAGCGGTGTAATTCCCGTCCTCTTCTGGCTGTATTGAGCGGCGGTAGGCAGTCAAAAGAGGCGACATGCATTAAATCCGCCTGAATTATCCTGCAAGTCATCCCAACGATCGGCGGGGCCCTGTTTTCTTGGCCAGAAGCTGCGATCGCCGGCAAATTTTTCGACGATCGGATTCCGCCATGGTCAATGAAATCAAGTCTGCGCCCGTCGAGGCACACGGGCTGGGCGGCTATCAGCATATGCGCCGCATGGTGCTTGCGGTGCTGGTGGTGGTGCTGTTTCTGGCACTGCTGTTCGGCCAATCAAGTTTTCCGCCTGAAACCTGGGTGCATGAGTCGATCGAAATGTTCGGCGTGCTGCTGATTTTCCTCGGCATCGTCGGGCGCCTTTGGGCGACGCTCTACATAGGCGGGCGCAAATCTTCCGAGGTGGTGACCGGCGGGCCCTACTCGATAACCCGCAACCCGCTCTATGTGTTCTCGACCGTAGCCGCGGCCGGCGTCGGTGCGCAGATCGGCTCGTTCTCCGGCATCATTCTCTTTGCGCTGCTGTGCGCGGGTGCCTTCCACATCGTCATCCTGCGCGAAGAGAAGTTCCTCAAGGAAGCGCTCGGCGCGCCGTACCAGGCCTATCTGGAGAAGGTGCCGCGCTTCTTCCCGAAGCTGTCGCTCTACCAGGAGGGCGATACGGGCAGCTTCAAGCCCCGCCTGCTGCTGACCACGCTGCTCGACGGCCTGGTGTTTCTCATCGCCCTGCCGGCCTTCGAATTGATAGACGGAGCCCAGCTGTCAGGCATGTTGCCGGTCTGGTTCACGCTGCCCTGACCAAGGACACAGCGCCGCATCTCCACAGGTGTTGCGCGCGGGCCGTCTTTAACGTATAGGACCGCCGTTCAAGAAAACCGCCCGGCAGGGCATGCCGTGGCGGTTTCATTTGCTTTTCGGGCTTTGGTCGGCCCGAAGCGAACAAGAAGCGCGATAGTGCGCCAACAATACGGAGTAGCAAAATGCCCAAGATGAAGACCAAATCGGCCGCCAAGAAGCGGTTCAAGATCACAGGTACGGGTAAAGTCCTGTCGGCTGCTGCCGGCAAGCGTCACGGCATGATCAAGCGTTCCAACAAGTTCATTCGAAATGCCCGCGGCACGATGGTTCTGGCTGAACCGGATGGCAAGAAGGTCATCAAGAATTTTCTGCCGAACGGCCTCTAAGGCGTGATGCCAAAAAGTTGCAGACTTTTTGGATAACATCCCGCTCAAATAAGGCATTCGGTCTGGACACGCATTTGTTTTACGCAATTCCGAACGGAAAACCGCAAGGCACTTTTCCTGGAATTGCTTTTAAGGAGATCATGACATGGCACGCGTAAAAAGAGGCGTCACCTCGCACGCCAAGCACAAGAAGGTCCTGAAAGCCGCGAAAGGCTTCTACGGCCGCCGCAAGAACACCATCCGCATCGCCAAGCAGGCGGTGGAAAAGTCGCTGCAGTACGCTTACCGCGACCGCAAGAACCGCAAGCGCTCGTTCCGCGCGCTGTGGATCCAGCGCATCAACGCCGCGACGCACGAGCATGGCCTGACCTATGGCCGTTTCATCGACGGCCTCAACAAGTCGGGCATCGAGATCGATCGCAAGATCCTGTCGGACATGGCCATCCATGAGCCGCAGGCTTTCGCAGCCCTGGTCGCCAAGGCCAAGGTGGCGCTCGAATATCTGAAGAACACCACGCCGAACGCTTTTGAAAGCGCTGTCGCCTAAGACCAGCGCTTCCCAAGCATTCGCAATTCTGATTTGGGGAACCCGCGCTGGCACGGCTGGCGCGGGTTTTTCTTTTGCCTGAACTTCAACTTAAAAGTGACTTTCACTTAGAGCTGATTTCCAACGTAGCGAGTTTTGACCGTGAACGACGCAACCACTGGCCTGGATACGCTTGAAAACTCACTTCTGGCCGAAATCGCCTCGGCCGCCGATGAGCCGGCCATCGAGGCCGTGCGCATCGCTGCTTTCGGCAAGAAGGGCGCCGTGTCCGAGATGCTGAAGACACTTGGCGCGATGACCGCCGAGGAGCGTCAGGTCAAAGGCCCGGCCATCAACGGCCTCAAGAACCGCGTCACCGACGCGCTGACTGCCCGCAAGGCTGAGCTCAAAGATGTGGCGATCACCGTGCGCCTCGCCGCCGAAAAGGTCGATGTGACGCTGCCGGTGCGGCAGTCGCCGGCTGAGCGCGGCCGTATACACCCGATCAGCCAGGTCATCGACGAGATTGCGGCGATCTTCGGCGACCTCGGATTTTCCATCGCCGAAGGTCCCGATATCGAGACCGATTACTACAATTTCACCGCGCTGAATTTCCCAGAAGGCCATCCGGCGCGCGAAATGCACGACACCTTCTTCTTCCAGCCGGACGAGAAGGGCGAGCGCAAGCTTTTGCGCACCCACACTTCGCCGGTGCAGATCCGCACCATGGAGACGAAGAAGCCGCCGATCCGCATCGTCATTCCGGGCAAGACCTACCGGCAGGATTCGGATGCCACCCACTCGCCGATGTTCCATCAGGTCGAGGGGCTGGTGATCGACAAGACGGCCAACGTCGCCAACATGAAGTGGGTGCTGGAGGAGTTCTGCAAGGCCTTCTTCGAGGTGCCGCAGGTCAAGATGCGCTTCCGGCCGTCCTTCTTCCCGTTCACCGAACCGAGCCTCGAGGTCGATATCCAGTGTGACCGCTCCAGGCCCGGCGAAGTGCGCTTCGGCGAAGGCTCCGACTGGATGGAGATCCTCGGCTGCGGCATGGTGCATCCCAACGTGCTGCGCCATGGCGGGCTCGATCCGGACGAATATCAGGGCTTTGCCTGGGGGATGGGCATAGACCGTATCGCCATGCTGAAATACGGCATGCCGGACCTGCGCGCCTTCTTCGATGCCGACGTGCGCTGGCTGTCGCATTACGGGTTCAGGCCGCTCGACATGCCGACGCTGTTCGGAGGCCTGAGCGCATGACACCGCCCTATGCCGGCGGCTGCCGCTGCGGCGCCGTGCGGTTCGAGGCATCAGTCGAACCGCATCACGTCAGCTATTGCCATTGCGGCGATTGCCGGCGGGCCAGCGGCGCGCCGATGTCGGCCTTTGTCGGCTTCCTGGTCGATCAGGTCGCGTTCACCGGCAAGGCGCTGAAGATGTATGAGAACGGCCCGGTGACGCGCTCCTTCTGCGGCACCTGCGGCTCACCCATCGCCTATGTCGACGAGCGGCTGGAGGACGACATCTACTTCATGCTCGGCGCCATGGATGCGCCGGCCGATTTTGAGCCAACGCAGCATGCCTATGTCAGTGAGCAGCTCCCCTTCCTGCATATGTCCGACGACCTGCCGAGACATCTGAAAACAAGCGTCAAAAGACCAGACGGAACAGTCCCATGAAATTCACCCTCTCCTGGCTCAAGGATCATCTCGAGACCGACGCCACGCTTGACGAGATCGTCGAGCGGCTGACCTCGATCGGCCTCGAAGTCGAGCATGTCGACGACAAGTCGAGCCTGAAACCCTTCGTCATTGCCAAGGTGCTGACGGCGGTCCAGCACCCCGATGCCGACCGGCTGCGCGTGCTGACTGTCGATACGGGCAACGGCAAACCACCCGTGCAGGTCGTCTGCGGCGCGCCCAATGCGCGGGCCGGCCTGATCGGCGCCTTTGCCGCGCCCGGCACCTATGTGCCCGGCATCGACGTGACGCTGACGGTCGGCAAGATCAGGGGGGTCGAAAGCCATGGCATGATGTGTTCCGAGCGCGAGCTGGAACTGTCCGACGAGCACAACGGCATCATCGACCTGCCTGAGGATGCGCCTGTCGGCACCAGCTTCGCTGCCTATGCGCACATCGACGATCCGGTCATCGAGATCAATTTGACGCCGAACCGGCCGGATGCGACCAGCGTCTACGGCATCGCCAGGGATCTGGCGGCGAGCGGGCTTGGCCGCCTCGTCGGCGGCGCCATCATGCCGCATGTCGGCAACGGCATGTGTCCGGTCAAGGTAACGATCGAAGCGCCGGAGCTCTGTCCCGGCTTCGCGCTCAGGCTGGTCAAGGGCGTCAAGAATGGGCCGTCGCCAAAATGGCTGCAGCAGCGGCTGATCGCCATCGGGCTGAGGCCGATCAGCGCGCTGGTCGACATCACCAATTACGTCACCTTCGACCGCGGCCGCCCGCTGCATGTGTTCGACGCCAGCAAGGTTGCCGGCAATCTCGTCGTGCGCCGCGCGCGCGATGGTGAAAAGGTGCAGGCGCTCGATGGCCGCGAATACACGCTGACGCCGGAAATGTGCGTCATCGCGGATGACAACGGCGTCGAGTCCATCGCCGGCATCATGGGCGGCGAGCATTCGGGCTGCGACGAGAACACATCAGATGTGCTGATCGAATCCGCCCTTTGGGATCCGATCACCACGGCGCGCACCGGCCGCACGCTCGGCATCATCACCGACGCGCGTTACCGTTTCGAGCGCGGGGTGGACCCCGAATTCATGGTTCCCGGCGTCGAGCTGGCAACGAAACTGGTGCTCGATTTCTGCGGCGGCACGCCGACCGAAATGGAAGTCGTCGGTTATGCCGGCCACAAGTCGAAGATCGTTTCCTTCCCGCTTTCGGAAGTGAAGAGGCTGACCGGCATCGAGGTTCCCAAGGCGGAAAGCCTCGACATCCTGTCGCGCCTCGGCTTCAAGCCGGAGGGATCGGGCGATGTGGTCGATGTCGCCGTGCCGTCCTGGCGCCCCGACGTCGACGGCAAGGCAGACCTGGTCGAGGAAGTCATGCGCATCCATGGTGTCGACAACATCGCACCGCAGCCGCTCGGTGCGCATGACGCGGTCAATGCAAGGATCCTCACCACGCTGCAGGTCCGTACCCGCACCGCCAAGCGCGCGCTTGCCGTGCGCGGCATGATGGAAGCCGTCACCTGGTCGTTCATTCCGGCCAAGCACGCCGAGCTGTTCGGCGGCGGCCAGACCGCGCTGAAGCTCGCCAACCCGATCGCCGCCGACATGTCCGACATGCGGCCGTCGCTGCTGCCGGGCCTGATTGCTGCTGCCCAGCGCAATGCCGACAAGGGCATCGGCGACGTGGCGCTGTTCGAAGTCTCGGGCACCTATGAGGGCGACGGCGCCGACCAGCAGCGGCGCGTGGCCGCCGGCGTGCGCCGCGGCACCGCCAAGCTCGACGGCTCAGGCCGCAACTGGGCCGGCAATTCGGGTGCGGTCGGCGTGTTCGACGCCAAGGCCGACGCGATCGCCGCACTGGAAGCCTGCGGTGCGCCTGCCGACCGGCTGCAGATCGAGGCCGGCGGCCCGTCCTGGTATCATCCCGGCCGTTCCGGCACGATCAAGCTCGGTCCGAAAACCGTGCTCGGCACCTTCGGCGAATTCCACCCGAAGACGCTGGAAGGCCTCGATGTTTCCGGCCCGCTGTGCGGCTTCGAAGTGTTTGTCGATGCCGTGCCCGAGCCGAAGGCCAAGCCGACGAAAACCAAGCCGAAACTGGAACTGTCCCCCTTCCAGGCGGTCAAGCGCGACTTCGCTTTCGTCGTCGACAAAACGGTCGAGGCCGGCACGCTGGTGCGCGCGGCGCTCGCCGCCGACAAGAAGCTCATCACCGCCGTCTCGGTCTTCGACATCTTCGAAGGCGCTTCGCTGGGCGAGGGCAAGAAATCGATCGCCATCGAAGTGTCGATCCAGCCGGTTGAAAAGACACTGACCGACGAGGATTTCGAGGCACTGGCCAAGCGTATCGTCGAGAATGTCGGCAAGCAGGCCGGTGGCGTTCTGAGGACGTAGCGCCCAAGGCGACTGAACTGTTAGCGATGGGGCTGCTCATCCGTCCACGGGACGGATGAGCAGCCGTTGCCGCAATGGTCAGAACCCGCCGCCGACCCTCAGGCCAAAGGCATGGCTGTAGCTGTCCTGAAAGCCGATTGTGCCGCGATAATCGAGCCCGATGGATAACCCTTGGTGCAGCAGCAGATCGGCGCCCAGGCCGATCATCACCTGGTCACTCGCCAAAGGCTGCGTCTGGAAGCCATAGACAAGGCCATCCGGACTATCCGCGTAGCGGATATCGACGCCGCTCGAGCCGGAGAATTCGTGAGTGTATTCAAACCGGAAGCGTGGTGTGAAGACGCCGAGGGCCACCGGCATGTCATAGCCGCCGGCAAGGCCAAGCGTGCCGCCGAGGCTGTCGACGCTCTGCTTGCCGAAGCTCAGCGAATAGATGCCTGCTCCGGTTTCGGTAAACGCGTCGAGGCTCGAAGAGGATGCCGTCAACCTGGCGAACGGAGTGAGTCGCAGCCCGCCGACGCTATGATCGAAACCGGCAGTCAGCGAGCCGAAAATCTGGTCGCCGTCACGCTGACCGTCGGCAAAGCCGCCAACACTTGTCACGAAGCGCTTCGAATCGAAGCTGAACGAACCGTAGCCGGCCAGGGCATCGAGAAACAGGTTTTCGGCCGGGCGATAGCTTGCATAGAGCGTCGCGCTGTAGGCCTCGCCGGAACTCTCGGTGCCATTGCCGCCAATGTCGCTGTCGTCGCTGGAGTAGCCGACGGCCAGACCGGCGACGAAACGGTCGTTGAAACGGTAGTCGATGCCGGTGGTCATGTTGATCGAAACGGAGTCCCGCTCCGCGCTATCATCAGGCGAACTATGGCCGAGATCGATGTGGCCGCCGGCCCACAAGCCGAAGCCCAGCTTTGCCGCTTCGCCCCCACAATCGGATCCGTCTGGAAAGTCGACGCTGGCGGCATTGCCATCGGCGCCTTGGCCAGACAGTTCGAGCCCATTCGCAAAGGCCTTGCGGCACGCCTCGCTTCGCAAAGCGCCCATGCGATGGTTGATATTGTCTGTCTGCCCGGCGGCGAATTGCTGCACCGCTTGCGCCTGGGCATTGAGCAGCCCGGCGACCTCCGGATCGTCGGAGGGGTCCGGCCGCGTGGTGACGGTGATGGTCACCGTGGCCGGATCGGAAACGCCGCCGGGGCCGGTCAGTGTGTACGTTACGATGACGGTGCCTGAAAACACCGGCGAGGACGCGAAGGTCAGTTGGTAGTTGGGCGCGCCGGACAACGTCGCCGTGCCGCCCTCGGCGGGGGCGCTGGACATGATCGCCGCGGCGCTGAATGGTTCGCCGGTAGCACCCGGCGTCAACGGCAGCGAAGCTGACATGCCGGCAACGATCGTCATGGTCAGTGACGGCGCCGTCGGTCGGGGCGCCGCAGCGATGTCCAGCGTATACTCGCGCCTTGCCCTGTTCTCGGAGGTGTCGAACACATCGACGGCAAAGGCAAATGATCCGCTCTCGGTCGGCGTGCCGCCGAGTGTGCCATCGGTTGCGAGCGAAACGCCTTCGGGCAGATTTCCGATGATCCGCTGAAACGTGTAAGGCGCGCCCACACCGCCGGTTGCGGTCAGCATCTGGCTATAGGGCTGCCCAACCTGGCCATTGGGCAAAGCTGCCGGTGAAATTACGATGGGCGGGCCAGTGGTGATCGCAAGCGTGTAGTCGCGTTCGCCGTTGTTGCCGACATGGTCCGTCGCCCGGACCCTGAAACTGTAGACGCCGGGGGCCGCTATGACCGGCCCGGAGAGGACGCCGGCACTGCTGAAGGCGACGGGCATGGAGCCCGAAACGATCGAGAACGTAAAGGGGCCGCCAGCACCACCCGAAGCCGTCAGCGCCTGGCTATAGGGCTGGCCAATCTGCGCGCCGGGCAAGGCAGCTGGTGAAATGACGACCGGGTTGTCCGCGATCACGATGGTGTAGTCGTGTTCGCCGCTGTTGCCGACATGGTCTGTCGCCCGGACCCTGAAACTGTAGGTGCCGGGGGCAGCTATCACTGGCCCTGAGAGGACGCCGGCACTGCTGAAGGCGACGGGCATGGAGCCCGAAACGATCGAGAACGTGTAGGGACCGCCAGCGCCACCCGAAGCCGTCAGCGCCTGGTTATACGGCTGGCCAATCTGCCCGCCGGGCAACGCAGCAGGCGAAATCAAGACCGGGTTGTCCGCGATCACAATCGTGTAGTCGCGTGTGCCGGTGTTGCCGACCTGATCTGTCGCCAGGACTCTGAAATTATAGGTGCCGGGGGCGGCTATCACTGCCCCGGAGAGGACGCCGCCGCTGCTGAAGGAGACCGGCGTGACCCCCGAAGTGAGCGCGAACGTGTATGGCCCGCCAGCTCCGCCTGAAGCCATCAGCGTCCGATCATAGTGCTCACCAACTCTCCCATCCGGCAGCGTGGCCGGGGAAATCACGATCGGCTCCGCCGCAGCACTTGCATTGAGCGAGGCTGCGATCAGAACGCAGAAGGTCGCGGCAATCCAGAACCACTTCGCAGTCAATTTTGCCCTGTCGATCGGTCCTCTCGACGATGCTGCTGGCCAAACCGACGATATCTGCATGCCCAGGCTACCCCAGCCGGTGTGGAAAATTCCAATAGCAATCGTCCATGCCGGCAGATGGGCAGACGCGCATAGTCGTCAGATGACGAGGGTGGGGCTGTTTTAGGGCCAGGCCGAGCATCATGGTCCGGTCACGTTGCAATCTGGCCACATCTTTGGTGGCGCTATGGGCGAAGCATTGCGGATACTTGCCGAATCGCTCTCCAAAGGGCGATGGATCCTCTCTGCTATTCGGGCCTTCCTCTTGAAGAGCAGCGCGCGGCGTTTCTCGCCATCGTGCTTGCCGACCCGCTGTTACGCGACGCGCTGGCGCGGGCTCGCACGCTCGACCTGCCGGACTGGCTGGTGGTTTCCGGCGCGCTCTACAACAGTGTTTGGAACCATCTGACCGGCAAGCCTTCGGGGTATGGCATCAGGGATGTCGACCTGTTCTACTTCGATGACAGCGACCTCTCCTACGAGGCCGAGGACGCCGTTATTCGCCGGGCGGAGAAGCATTTCGAAGGACTGCCGCTGCCGGTCGAGGTGCGCAATCAGGCGCGGGTGCATCTTTGGTATCCGCAGAAGTTCGGCCGGCCTTGCCCGCGCTTTTCGAGCGCCAGCGAATCCGTCAGCCATTTTGCCTCGAAGACGCACGCCGTCGGGGTTCGATACGATGCTGACGGGCAGCTGGTGTTGGTGGCGCCGTTCGGGCTGGATGATGTTTTTTCGTTCCGCATCACACCGAACCGGGTGATGGACAACCAGAAGACGCATGAGGCGAAGGGCAGACGCGCCCAGGAGTATTGGCCGGAGATCACTGTCGTGCCTTGGTAGGAAATGTCGGCAGGGCAGAGGGGGGCGCTTCACGCCAGCGTCTCCCACCTTTTGCACCGCGCTGCGTACGAAAAAGGGGCGCCCGGCGCCCCTTTCGCTTACTCGCAGATTTTACCCATTCACCAGCGCCAGCAACTCCTCAGTATAGCGCTTGCCCATAACCTTGTTGGGCGACAGCGCGTCACCAATAGCCTGCACCTCGGCCGCGCTCAGCGCGATCCCGGCCGCTGCCGCATTCTGCTCGAGATGGCGAATCTTCCGCGCACCGGGGATCGGCACGATGAAATCGCCCTGATGCAGCACCCAGGCCAGCGCCAGCTGCGCCGAGGTCAGGGCCTTTTCAGCAGCCAGCTTTTCCAAGGTGGCGATGACAGCGGCGTTGGCTTCCATCGCCTCGGCCTGGAAGCGCGGCAAGGTCCGGCGCCAGTCGTCGTCGCTCAAGGCCTCGGGCTTGGCGATCGTGCCGGTCAGCAGCCCACGGCCGAGCGGGCTATAGGGAACGAAGCCGATGCCGAGCTCGCGGCAGACGGCGAGCACCTCGTCTTCCGGGTCGCGGCTCCACAGCGAATATTCGCTCTGCACGGCAGCAATTGGATGCACGGCATGCGCCCGGCGAATGGTCGCGGCACTCGCCTCGGACAGGCCAAGCGCGCGCACCTTGCCCTCGCGCACCAGTTCGGCCATGGCGCCGACCGTATCCTCGATCGGCACGTTGGGGTCGACACGGTGCTGGTAGTAGAGGTCGATCACATCGGTGCCCAGCCGCTTCAGCGAGGCCTCGGCGACCGCTTTGACGTGCTCGGGGCGGCTGTCGACGCCCGCCATGCGGTCGAGGCCTGTACCTTCCTCCAGAATCCGGAAGCCGAATTTTGTCGCGATCGTCAGATGATCGCGCACCGGCTTCAGCGCCTTGCCGAGCAGGATCTCGTTCTCGAAGGGGCCATAGACCTCCGCCGTGTCGAAGAAGTTGACGCCGATATCGACGGCGCGATGCAGCGTGGCGATCGCATCGGCTTCCGCTTGGCCGCCATAGGCGAAGCTCATGCCCATGCAGCCGAGGCCGACGGGGTAGACGTTCAATTCAGTTCCTAGCTTGCGGGTTTGCATAACGCGTCTCCTTGTTGCGATGTGGGAGAAATAGCGCCTTGCCTTGTGTTCGATAATCGGCTTCCATCCGCACGGGCTGTACTAAAAGATAGATCAATGAATCGCGCGCATCTTTCCCAATTGGCCGTGCTGGCAACGGTCGCTCAATGCGGCAGCTTTCGGGGCGCCGCCAGGGAATTGGCCATCGCGCCTTCGGCTGTCAGCCACGCGGTATCCAGCCTGGAGGCGCGGCTTGGCGTTCGGCTGCTGGCGCGCAGCACACGCAGCGTCGCGCCGACCGAAGAAGGTGCGCAGTTGCTGGAGCGGTTGCGGCCGGCGCTGTCGGAGATCGACCTGGCGCTGGAGACGGCAATCGAGACGCGCGACCGGCCGGCCGGCAATCTGCGCCTGACCGTGCCGCGCACGGCAGCGCATTTGGCGCTGACGCCACGGCTGGGCGCCTTTGCGTCGGCCTATCCCGACATCGTGCTGGAGATCGTCATCGAGGACCGCTTCACCGACGTGGTGGAAGGCGGCTTCGATGCTGGCGTCCGGCTTGGCGAGAGCCTGCAGCGCGACATGATCGCGGTGCGCATCGGGCCGGACCTTCGCGGCGCGGTGGTCGGCGCCCCGGTCTATTTCGAGGTCAACCCCAAGCCGCGCCACCCGCGCGACCTGGCCGGCCACCGCTGCATCCGCTTCCGCTTCTCCAGCGGCATCCTCTACCGCTGGGAGTTCGAGAAAGGCCGCGAGACGATCGAGATGGCGGTGGAGGGACCGCTGATCCTCGACGAGGACCATCTGATCGCCCAGGCGGCGGTCGACGGCGCCGGGCTCGCCTTCGTCTTTGAGGACTATGTCCGCGCACCGCTCGCCGACGGCAGGCTGATCCGCGTGCTGGAGGACTGGTGCCCGCCCTTCGACGGCTTCTTTGTCTATTATCCGAGCCGCCGTCAGATGCGGCCAGCGCTCAGGGCCTTTGTCGATTTCTTCAAGGTGAGTGGATAAAGCGGGCTCGCCCCCCCCTTGGTGGAAGATAACCGGCATCGCGGTCGTTCACCAACGATGCAAACATGGATCACCAACAGCACCACCCGCTATGGCTGGGGCGCGATCATTCTTCACTGGCTGATTGCGCTGATCTTCATCGGCCAGTTCGCTCTCGGCTTCGTCATGGTGCGGGTGACCAGCCAGCGCACCGCCTTCGAACTGATCCAGCTGCACAAATCCTTCGGCTTCCTGCTGCTCGGCCTGATCATCCTGCGCATCGTCTGGCGCTGCGGCAATACAACGCCGGCGCTGCCGCGCTCGGTCGGGACTTTGGAACGTCGGGCGGCACCGTTGGCCCATTTTGCGCTCTACGCGTTCCAGCTTGCCTTGCCCTTGTCCGGGTGGGCGCTCGTGTCGGTCTCGATGCTGGAGATACCCAGCCTGCCGTTCAACCTGTTCGTCATGCCGAACCTGCCGCTGGCCGAATCGGATGGTGCCGAAAGCTTCTGGGCGGCGGCGCATTGGTATCTTGCCTATGCCGGCATGGCGCTTGTGGCTCTCCACGTTGCGGCGGCACTGCGGCATCATTTCCAGCTCAGGGATGGCGTGCTCATGCGCATGATCACGCCTTCGTCAGATCCGGAATAGAGCGAGCGGTTCATTCGTTCATGGAGTGAGGGCGCAGGAATGCGCTGCCTCCAAAAAGGAACATCCCCATGTACACGCGCATCCTCGGATTTGCGGCGGTCGCCGCTTGCCTCGCCATGCCTGTTTCAGCGGCCGTCGCGCTTGGTGACGCCGCCGGCAGCTATTCGATCAGCCCGGCCAACTCCAGCATCCGCTTCTCCATCGGCAAGGTCGGCGGCGGCGGCCTGAATGGCGCCTTCGCCCGCTTCAAGGGCTCGATCCGCATCGACAACAGCGATGTCGGGCACTCGCAGGTCAATTTCACCATCTTTCCCGAAAGCGTTGGCACCGGCCAGAGCCGTATCGATGCCTTCCTGCGCTCCGACGCGGTGTTCGATGCCGCCAACAACCCGGAGATCCAGTTCCGCTCTACAAGCGTGACCCGAACCAGCGACACCACGGCCCTCGTCAGCGGCCGGCTGACGGCGCGCGGCAAGACGTTTCCGGAAAAGTTCACGGCCGAGCTTGGCGGTCTCAAGGCCGGGACGATCAAATTCCATGTCACCGGCAAGGTGCTGAGGTCGCGCTACGGCATGGATGTCGGCACGCCAATCTATTCCAACATCGTCGACTTCGACATGACGCTGACCGGCAAAAGGGGCTGACCCTCGTCATTGGCTTTTCCGGCGATTTCGGGCAAACCTCGTTGCCTGTAATTGTGATGGAGAAGCCTGATGTTCCGATGGGGTGTGTTGTCGACGGCCAAGATCGGCCGCGAGCATTTGTTGCCGGCGATGGTCGAGGCGGAGAACGGCGTGCTGTCGGCGATCGCCAGCCGTGACCTGTCGAAGGCCAAGGCGCTGGCCGAGCGCTTCGGCGCGCGCCATGCCTTCGGCTCCTATGAGGAACTGCTTGCCTCCGACGAGGTCGATGGCGTCTACATCCCGTTGCCGACCTCGCAGCATGTCGAATGGGCGGCCAAGGCCATCGAAGCCGGCAAGCACGTGCTGGTCGAAAAGCCGCTGGCGCTCGACGCCAAGGACATCCTGCCGCTGATCAAGCTGCGCGACCAGAAAAAGGTGCTGGTCTGCGAGGCCTTCATGGTCATCTACCACCCGCAATGGATCAAGGTACGCGACCTCATCGCCAGCGGCGCCATCGGCCGGCTGCGCCATGTGCAGGGTGCCTTCTCCTACTACAATGTCGACCCCAGCAACATGCGCAACCAGCTCGACCTCGGCGGCGGCGCGCTGCCCGATATCGGCGTCTACCCGACCGTGTCGACGCGCTTTTCGACCGGCAAGGAGCCGCTGCGCGTGCAGGCGACGATCGAGCGCGACAAGACATTCGGCACCGACATCTACTCCTCGATCCGCGCCGATTTCGGCGACTTCGAGCTGTCCTTCTATCTGTCGACGCAGATGGCGGCGCGCCAGGTGATGGTGTTCCACGGCGAGAAGGGTTTCATCGAGCTGTTCTCGCCTTTCAATGCCGGGCTTTACGACCACCACCGCGTCGAACTGCACAACCAGAACCACACCGAGGCGCAGGTGTTCCGCTTTCCCGGCACGCAGCAATACCGGCTGGAGGTCGAGACCTTCGCGCGTGCGGCACAGGGCGGCAAGGAGCGCGTCTTCACGCTGGAGGAATCCGTGCTCAACCAGAAAGTCATCGATGCCATCTTCCGCGCCGGCGGCAAAGAAGGCTGGGAGACGGTCTGACCCTTGCATTGAAGTAGCCGGCTAATTCTGGGAGGAAAGATGGCTGACGATGCGGACGTGATCATTGTCGGCGCCGGCCTTGCAGGGCTGGTTGCCGCCGCCGAGCTTGCCGAGGCCGGCAAGAAAATCATTATCGTCGACCAGGAACCGGAGCAGTCGCTCGGCGGCCAGGCGTTCTGGTCGTTCGGCGGCCTTTTCCTCGTCGATTCGCCCGAGCAACGGCGCATGCGCATCCGCGATTCGCATGACCTGGCGCTGGAAGACTGGCTGGGCACCGCGGCTTTCGACCGGCCCGAGGATTTCTGGCCGCGCAAATGGGCGGAAGCCTATGTCGGCTTTGCCGCCGGCGAAAAACGCTCCTGGCTGATGCAGCGCGGCCTGAAATTCTTTCCGGTGGTCGGCTGGGCCGAGCGCGGCGGCGGCAATGCCATCGGCCACGGCAATTCGGTGCCGCGCTTCCACATCACCTGGGGCACCGGCCCTGGCGTTCTCGAACCCTTCGTGCAGCGCGTGCGCGAGGCGCAAAAACGCGGATTGATCAGCTTCAAATTCCGCCACCGGGTCAATGAATTGACCCGCACGGGTGCGACTGTCGACGGGGTGCGCGGCGACATCCTGCAGTCTAGCACCGCCGAGCGCGGCCACAAGAGCTCGCGCGATGTCGCCGGCGATTTCGAGCTTCACGCGCAAGCGGTGATCGTCGCCTCCGGCGGCATCGGCGCCAACCATCAACTGGTGCGGGAGAATTGGCCCAAACGGCTGGGCGCCGCACCGAAGCGCATGATCACTGGCGTGCCCGATCATGTCGACGGCCGCATGCTGGCGATCACGGAACAGGCTGGCGGCTCGATCATCAACCGCGACCGCATGTGGCATTATGTCGAGGGCATCAAGAACTGGGCGCCGATCTGGACCGATCATGCGATCCGCATCCTGCCCGGCCCGTCATCGCTGTGGCTCGATGCGCGCGGCAAGCGCCTGCCGGTGCCGCTCTATCCCGGCTTCGACACGCTGGGCACGCTCAACCACATCATGAGCACCGGCTTCGACTACTCCTGGTTCATCCTGACCAAGAAGATCATCCAGAAGGAGTTCGCGCTGTCGGGCTCGGAGCAGAACCCCGATTTGACCGGCAAGAGCTGGCGCCAGGTGCTCGGCCGCGCCACATCTGGCATTCCGGGTCCGGTCAAGGCGTTCATGGAGAAGGGCGAGGATTTCATCGTCGAGGCCGATTTGCCGGCGCTGGTCGCGCGCATGAACGCGCTGGCCGGCGGCGAGCCGCTGCTCGACGTCGCCCAGGTCGAGCGCGAGATCCGCGCCCGCGACCGGCAGCTCGACAACCCGTTCTCCAAGGACATGCAGATCACCGCCCTGCGCGGAGCGCGCGCCTATCTCGGCGACCGCCTGATCCGCACAGCCAAGCCGCACAAGATGCTCGATCCGGCAAACGGCCCGCTGATCGCGGTGCGCCTCAACATCCTGACCCGCAAGACGCTGGGCGGCCTGCAGACCGATCTCGACAGCCGCGTGCTGGGTGCCGATGGCCAGCCGGTTGCGGGGCTTTATGCGGTCGGCGAAGCCGCCGGTTTCGGCGGCGGCGGCGTGCATGGTTACGCGGCGCTTGAGGGCACCTTCCTCGGCGGCTGCATCTTTTCCGGCCGCAGCGCCGGCCGGGCGGCGGCCGCTTCGGTAGGGTGAGCCGGCGCCGGTCGGCCCTCAGAGTCTAGCCGCGATCACCAGCGCCAATCGCCCTGTCCAAGCGCGGTCATCGCATCGACGATCCGGGTGAAGCTGGTGCGGGCGCGGCCGACCGTGTGCCGGCCTCGGAGATAACCATGCACCAGCCCCGCTTCCTCGAACCAGGTCGCGCGTCCGCTCGCCGCCACGACTAGGTCGCGATAGTTCTCACCATCCGATGACAGCGGGTCGCACTCGGCAGTGATCAGTACTGTCGGCGGCAGGTTGGAGAAGTCGATGTCGGCGAGCGGGGCCAGCGTGATGTCCCCGGTCCTATCCACGCCGCCGGTGCGGATGTGCTTGTAGAATTCGAGATCGCGCACGGTCAGCATCGGCGCTTCGGCGTGCTTGACATAGGAGCCTTTCGCGCGGTCTCCGCCGAGGCCGGGATAGATCAGCACCTGGCCAACCGGCCTTTTCGAACGGTCACGCGTGGCGTGACTGACGGCGGCGCAGAGATTGCCGCCGGCGCTGTCGCCGCACAGCACGATAGGATGATCGCGATTGGCGGCGGCCCATTCGAAGGCGCTCATCGCATCGTCGAAGGCCGCCGGATGCAGATGCTCCGGCGCCAGCCGATAATCGACTGAGACGACCTCATAGCCTGTGCGCGCGCACAGCTCTGCACAAACATCGTCATGGCTGTCCAGCCCGCCGAGGATGAAGCCGCCGCCATGGACATAGAGCACCGTCACCGCAGCTTTGTGTGTGCTTCGGTAGGTGCGGATCGGGATGTCGTGCGTGGGCGTCGCAATGGCGGAGGTTTCGACCGCCACGCCTTCGGGATAGCCGGCAAAGAATTCGCGGCACATGCGGTCATAGATTCCGCGCTGCTGCGCGATCGTGCAGTCGATCGTGTCGGGCGGATAGTAGGAATTGGTCCGCTCTATGAACGCCCAGGTCTCGGCGTCGATGAGGGTTTTGTAATCGGTCATGGGTGCTGGAAAGGCGCCCAAGGCTGAGCCAGGGCGCCCCCCTCTGTCCTGCCGGACATCTCCCCCTCAAGGGGGGAGATCGGATGTTGCGAAGACTTTCGCCAACCTTCTGCGTCGCAAGAAGAGTGCAGAGATCGAAGCTGCCAATCTCCCCCCTTGAGGGGGAGATGGCCGGCAGGCCAGAGGGGGGTAAGCGCCATCGTTCCGGCGGTATCCACTACTTCCCCTTCCAAACCGGCTCACGCTTCTCCGCAAAAGCGCGAAAACCCTCCATGCCGTCTTCGGAGCCATAGAGTGCATCGACCGTTGGCAACTGGCGCCGCGTCACCTTGTTCATCGCGTCCTGGAAGGTCAGCGCCTCGGCCACGCGCGCCGTCTCCTTGATCGCGGCGAAGACCAGCGGCGGGCCGCCTGCGAGCAGCCGGGCGATTTCCCAGACGCGATCTTCCAGCCTTTCCTTGGGCAGCACTTCGTTGACAAGGCCCCAGCGATGCGCTTCAGCGACATCCATCCAGCGGCCAGTGAGCAGCAGGTCCATGGCGACATGGTAGGGGATGCGCTTCGGCAGCTTGATCGTTGCCGCGTCGGCCAGCGTGCCGGCGCGAATCTCGGGCAGCGCGAAGGAGGAATGGTCGGAGGCGTAGATGAGGTCGCAGGAAAGCGCCAGTTCGAAGCCACCGCCCACCGCCATGCCGTTGACGCAAGCAATGACCGGCTTGTTGAGGTCGCGCAATTCCTGCAGCCCGGCAAAGCCGCCGACGCCATAGTCGCCATCGACCGCATCGCCGCCGGCGGCCGCCTTCAAATCCCAGCCGGCACAGAAGAACTTGTCGCCGGCGGTCTTGACGATGGCGACGCGCAATTCCGGATCGTCTCGGAATGCCTTGAAGGTCTCGCCCATCAGCCGAGAGGTCTTCAAGTCGATGGCGTTGGCTTTGGGCCGGTCGAGGGTGACCTCGAGGATGGTGCCCTCGCGGCGGGTCGAAATGACGTCAGACATTCTTGTTCTCTCCCAGCACCAGCAGTGCGTCGGCGATCCAGGCGCCCTTGCCCTCTGCACAGACGATCAGCGGGTTGATGTCGAGTTCCTCGATCTCACCGGCATTCGTCTGCACGAAGGCGGCAATGCCCGAAATGGCATCGATGGCAGCCGCGACATCGGCTTTCGGCCGGCCGCGATAGCCTTCGAGCAGCGGGAACAGTTTCAGGCCGCGCAGCGCCGCCTCGATATCGTCGCGGGTCGCCGGCAGCATGAGCGTAACGCTGTCGCGCAACAGCTCGACCAGCACGCCGCCGGTGCCGAGCGTCATTACCGCGCCGAACATAGGGTCGCGGGTGAAGCCGACAATGAGTTCGGCAACACCGTCGCGCACCATGCGCTCGACATAGAGCCCGGTGCCGAGTGGCAAGAGGTCATGCGCTGCGGTGCTGACGGATTCGGCATCCCTGAGATTGAGCCTGACAGCCCCAACTTCGGATTTGTGGGTGACGCCGAGCGCCTTCAGAGCGACGGGAAAGCCGAGCGCCATCGACGAGATCACCGCCTCGACGGCATTGGCGGCGCGCTCGCCCTTCGGCACCGGCAGGCCAGCCTTGATCAGCCGCGATTTTGCTTCAGCCTCGTCAGGGGTGACGTGGTCGCCGCCAGGGGCACCGGAGGCCGACGTGTCGATCGGCTGCGCCTGCGGTTCGGCCCAAGCCCAGCCGATGAAGGCCGCCGCCCCGGCGGCATCCATGGCTTCCGAAATGCCGAACAACGGCACCATGCCGCGCGCCATCAGTTCGGCGGTGTACTCCTCCGGCAGGTTTTCCGGCAGCGACGAGACGATCGCGCCATGCGCCTTGTTGGTCTTCAGCGCCGATTCGAAGGCGCGCAGCGTCGCCCACCAATCGGTGACCGAACAACGATCAGGTCGCGGAAAATCCAGCACCAGCATGTTGAGGTCGAAGCCGCCCGACACCATTGCGGTGAAGGTGGCGGTCATCGCCGGCTCGTTGTTCCAGATGAAGGTGTGATAGTCCAAGGGATTGGCGACCGCGACCAGCGGCCCGAGCGTCGATTTGACATGGGCGCGGTGGCTGTCGGTCAGCACAGGGAAATTGACCCAGCGCCCTTCGGCGCTGTCGGCCATGACAGAGGCCTCGCCGCCCGAACAGCTCATCGACGACAGCCTATAGCCGGGCAAAGGTCCGGTGATGTGCAGCAGCTTCAGCGCCTCGATAAAGGCGGGGATCGAATCGACACGCGCAATGCCGAGCCGCCGCAGGAACGCACCCGAGGCCGCGTCCGAGCCGGCCAGCGACGCGGTATGCGAGACGGTCGCCTGCCTGGCCTGTTCGGAACGGCCGACCTTCATGGCGATGATCGGTTTTTTCAGCTCGCGCGCCCGTGCCGCCAGCCTCTCGAAGCCGGCTACCGAATCGAAAGCCTCGATATGCAGGCCGAGCGACGTGACCCGCTCGTCCTCGATCAGGCCGAGCGCCATTTCGGACAGGCCGGTCTGCGCTTGGTTGCCGGCGGTCATCAGGAAGGCGATCGGCAGGCCGCGCCTCTGCATCGTCATGTTGATGGCGATGTTGGAGGACTGGGTGATGATGGCGACGCCCTTGCCGCCCTCGGCCAATCTTATGCCGCCATGCTGGTCGGGCCACAGAAGCGCGCCGTCGGCATAATTGATCAGGCCGTAGCAATTCGGCCCGATGATCGGCATCGAGCCGGCTGCCGCAACCAGCTCGGCCTGCAGCCGCTCGCCGTCGTCGTCGTAGGCCTCGGTCTCAAGGAAGCCGGCGGCAAAGCAGACGGCGCCGCCGGCGCCGCGCTCGGCCAGCGCCTTGATCACCTCGATGGTCAAATGCCGGTTGACGCCGACAAAGGCGGCGTCCGGCGCGTCAGGCAAATCGGCGACCGAACGATAGGCCTTGCGGCCCGCGACCTCGTCCTTGGTCGGATGCACCGGCCAGATCTCGCCGGCAAAGCCCATCTTGATCGATTGCGCGACGACGGCCGCGGCCTGCGCACCGCCGAAGACGGCGATCGATTTCGGCCGCAGGAGACGCTCAAGTTTATGCATATGTTATGCCCCGAACGGACGCAGCAGCGCCCTTGAAATAATGTGGCGCTGGATCTCTGACGTGCCTTCCCAGATGCGCTCGACGCGCGCGTCGCGCCAGATGCGCTCCAGTGGCAAATCGTCCATCAGTCCCATGCCGCCATGAATCTGGATCGCCTCATCGGCAACGTATGCAAGCATCTCGGTGGCCTTCAGCTTGGCCATGGCCATGTCCTGATCGGTGACAGTGCCCTGATCGTACTTCCAGCCGGCTTCGAACACCATCAGGTCGGCGGCCTTCAATTCGGTCGCCATGTCGGCAAGCTTGAACGACACGCCCTGGAACTTGCCGATCTGCTGGCCGAACTGCTGGCGCTGCGCGGCATACTCGATGGCATGGCCAAGCGCCCGCTCGGCGCGGCCGAGGCAGGTGGCGCCGACCTGCAACCGGGTGGCGCCGAGCCAGGAATTGGCGACGTCGAAACCCTTGTGGACTTCGCCCAACACTTGGGCGGCGGGAAGCCGGCAATCGTCGAATTCGAGGATGGCGTTGGTGTAGCCGCGATGCGAGACGTTGCGGTAGCCATCGCGGACGGTGAAGCCCTTCGTCCCTTTGTCGACGAAGAATGCGGTGATCTTCTTGCGCCTGCCGCGCGGCGAATCCTCTTCGCCTGAGGCCATGAAAACGATGGCAAAGTCGGCGAGGTCGGCGTGGGAGATAAAATGCTTGGTGCCGTTGAGTACCCAGTCGTCGCCGTCCTGTACCGCCGTCGCCTTCATGCCGCGCAAATCGGAGCCTGCGCCCGGCTCGGTCATCGCCAGACAGTCCCATTTCTCGCCGCGGATGCAGGGGAACAGGTACTTTTCGCGCTGCTCCGGCGTGCCGGCCAAAAGGATGTTGGAGGGCCGCGCCACGCAGGTCCAGTGCAGCGCGTAATTGGCGCGGCCAAGCTCCTTTTCGTAGAGCAGCCAGGTCACCGTATCGAGGCCAGCACCGCCGACATCGGCCGGCATGTTGGCGGCATAGAGCCCGGCTTCGATCGCCTTGACCTTGATCTCCTCGATCAGGTCGCGGCGCAGCACGCCGGTGCGCTCGACCTCGCGCTCATGCGGGTAAAGCTCGTTCTCGACGAACGCACGCGTCGTCTCGACGATGAGCCTCTGTTCCTCCGACAGCCCGAAATCCATGCTCTCAGCCTTTCTTCTTGCCGGGCTTTTTCTTCGGCTTTTCGGCTTTCTTGACCGGTTTCAAGGCTTTGGCCTTCTCGGCAGCCTTGGAGGCCGTGGGCTTCTTCGCCGCCAGCTTGGCCAGCTGCCTGGTATAGTCCTTGTGCAGGGCGCCGGCGCCCCAGCCCTTGCCTTTGTTCTGCTTCGACAGCGCATCCATGATGGCGACCAGATTGTCGTCGCGGATTTTTTCCAGTTCGCGGATCGACAGCCCATGTGCCTGGTCGTCCGACTGCGTGGCGATCAGGTCGACCAGTTCGTCGTTGAACTCCGGCACATCCATCAGCTTGGTCCATGGCCATTTCAGGCAGGGCCCGAACTGCGCCATGAAGTGGCGCATGCCGGCCTCGCCACCGGCGACGCGATAGACCTGGAACATGCCCATCTGCGCCCAGCGCAGGCCGAAGCCGTAGCGCATGATGTCGTCGAGTTCCTCGACCGTGCAGATGCCGTCCTTGATCAGCCACAGCGCCTCGCGCCATGCCGCTTCGAGCAGGCGGTCGCCGACGAAGGCCTCGATCTCCTTGCGGATGACGACCGGCTTCATGCCGATCGAGGCATACATCTCCTTGGCGACCTCGATCGCCTCGGGAAAGGTCTGCTCGCCGCCCACGATCTCGACCAGCGGCAGGAGATAGACCGGGTTGAAAGGATGGCCGACGACCAGCCGCTCCGGATGCTTCTTCATCGCCACCTGCATGTCGGTTGGCTTGATGCCGGAGGTCGAGGAACCGACAATCGCATTGGCCGGCGCGTGGGTATCGATCTCGGCGAGCACCCGGTGCTTGAGGTCGAGCCGTTCCGGCACGCTTTCCTGAATGAAATCGGCATCGGCCACTGCCTCGGCGATGGTCTTGGCAAAGGTCAGCTTGCCCTCTTTCGGCAAACCGCCGGGCACCATCTGCTTGTAGGCGCGGCGCGCGCCCTTCATCACTTCGCCGACCTTGCGCGACGCCTCGGGATCGGGATCGAAGATCGACACGTCGATGCCGTTGAGCAGCAGCCGCGCCACCCAGCCGGCGCCGATGACGCCGCCACCGATGGCGGCTGCCTTGTTGATGATACTCATGCGGAAGCTCCGGTTCTGGTCATGGCGGTTGTGGGATCTATGAGCGGCACGCGTTCGCCGGCGCGGATCACGGACGGGTCGTATGCCTTGCGGGCAAAGACTTTGAGGACGAAGGGCCGGAAGAATTCGATCGGCAGCGTGTCATAGTCGGGGTCGAAGCTCGACTGGTCCCAGCGCTCGCAAAACTGGTCGCAATCGTCGAAATAGGCGTGGCCGGCAAAGCGGTCGCGCGCATGGCGGTTACCGCCGAGGTGATGGGCATAGTAGAGCCGCTGGAAGTCGCCATGTTTCTCCACCACCCAAGTGCATTGTTCGCGCACGAAGGGTTTCAGGATCGAAGCGGCATATTCGTCGTGATTGTATGGCGCGTAGATGTCGCCGATGTCGTGCAGTAGCGCGCAGGCGATCCAGTCGGTGTCGGCGCCGTCGCGCCAGGCACGCGTCGCCGCCTGCAGCGAATGGCCGAGCCGGGTGATCTTGTAGCCCGATAGGCCCGCGTCGAGCTGCACCAGCGCATCGAGCAGCCGCTCGCCGGTCCTGGCGGCATAATCGATCTCATGCGCGGTCAGGAACTCGTAGGCGTCCCGGTCGCCATCCTTCATCGCGGTGAATTTTACGGTAGTCATGCCGACCCTCCCGACGAATAATTTATGCCGCGATCGGCGCCCGCTTGGTAAGGTTGAGCTTCTGCCGTACCTCTTCCGGCCCAAGAATCCTGGCGCCGAGATTGGTGACGATGCTGGCGGCGCGCTCGACCAACTGCGCATTGGTCGCCAGTACGCCCTTGTCGAGCCAGAGATTGTCTTCGAGACCGACGCGGACATTGCCGCCGGCCAGCACCGCCGCAGCAGCATAGGCCATCTGGTTGCGGCCGATGGCAAAGGCCGACCAGTTCCAGGTCGACGGCACATTGTTGACCATGGCCATGAAGGTGTTGAGGTCGTCCGGCGCCCCCCACGGCACGCCCATGCAGAGCTGCACCAGCGCATCGGGGTTGAGCACCTTTTCCTCGACCAGCTGCTTGGCGAACCACAAATGGCCAGTGTCGAAGGCCTCGATCTCCGGCTTGACGCCAAGCGCCGTCATCATGCCGCCCATGGCGCGCAGCATGCCTGGCGTGTTGGTCATGACATAGTCGGCCTCGGCGAAATTCATGGTGCCGCAGTCGAGCGTGCAGATTTCCGGCAGGCACTGGCGCACATGTTCCATGCGGTTGGTGGCGCCGCCCATGTCGGTGCCTTTTTCGTTGAGCGGCAGCGGCGCCTCCGGCGAACCGAACACCATGTCGCCGCCCATGCCGGCGGTCAGGTTCAGGATGACATCCACTTCTGCCGCGCGGATGCGCTCGGTCACTTCGCGGTAGAGATGCACATCGCGCCTGGGCTTGCCGGTCTCAGGGTCGCGCACATGGCAATGCACGATTGCGGCGCCAGCCTTGGCCGCGTCGATGGCCGAATCGGCGATCTGCTTTGGCGAGCGCGGCACATGAGGGCTGCGGTCCTGCGACCCGCCGGACCCGGTCACGGCACAGGTAATGAAGACCTCACGGTTCATCGCAAGCGGCATAGAACTCTCCTCCGATAGAAACACTATGCATGTCGCCCAAAAGTGGGAACCGGTTTTGGGATAACGACAGGCACAAAGACTATCAACAATGCCCGACTTGCCGGAAACTGTTTTGCGTTTTACGAAGCTTCCATGACGAAAAGCGAAAAACCAACGATCTTTCGCGCCGAGCGTCTGCCGCTCAAGGTGACGCTGCTGGTGTTTTCCGGCTCGTCCATCATGTGCGTCGCATCCGCCGTCGATCCGCTGCGCGCCGCCAACCGTATCTCCGGCGAGACCCTGTTCGATTTCAGGCTGGTCTCGGTGACCGGCGAGGCTCCGGTCACCACATGCGGCCTGCCGGTGGCGGTCAGCGGCCGTTTCGACGCGGCCGAGCCGTCCGACGTTCTGGTCGTCGTCGCTGGCTTCGGCACCCAGAACTATGCAACCTCGGCTCTGTTGTCGGGCCTGCGCCGGGCCGCACGCACGGCGCGTGCTTGCGGCGGCGTCGAGGCGGGCACCTGGCTGGTCGCACGCGCGGGCCTGCTGGAAGGGCGCAGCGCCACCACCCACTGGGAGGACATGGAGGATTTTTCCTCGTCCTTCCCCGGCGTCGATGTCCGCCCTGACCGCTATGTCATCGACGGGCCGGTGTTCACGTCGGGTGGCGCGTCACCGACCTTCGACCTGATGCTGCATCTCATCCGCACGCGGCTCGGTATGGCGGTGGCGCTCGATGTCGCCAGCGTCTTCATCTACGACCAGGCTCGCGCCGCCACCGACGCACAGCCGCTGGTCTCGCTCGGCCGGCTCGACGGCTATGACCCGCGGCTTGCGCAAGCCATCCGGCTGATGGAATCGCATGTCGACCAGCCGCTGACCATCGAAGCAGTGGCCAAGCGCGCCGGGGTGACGGCACGGACGCTGGAAAGCATCTTTCGCAAATCGATCGGCGAGACGCCGGGCGCCTATTACCTCAGGCTGCGCCTCGGCGCCGCGCGCCGGCTGGTGGTCGATACGAGGGTTGCCATGGCCGATATTGCCGGGCGGACCGGGTTCTCGTCCGCCGCGGCATTTTCGAGGGCATTTTCAAGGGCTTTCGGCGAAGCGCCGGTCAGATTGCGGAGGGGTTGATGTGCATGTCGCCCAAAAGTGTGTAGCGGTTTTGGGATAACGACATGCACAAAGTCGGAAAGCTCAGGCAGCGTTCTGACGGTCACTGCCGCCGTCGATCTGCGAGCGCATCTGTCTGGCAAGATGGGTCTCGAAACGGCTGGCAACGGCGCGGTCCCATTCGTTGGAGCGGCGCGTACCATCCTTCGGATGCGGCATCGCCATCAGCCGGTCGATGATCGATCCGGCCTCGCCAGGTGAGAGCAGGGCGTCGATTTCACGTTCGTTCTGCATATCGGTTCGCCTCCTTCTTCCTCTCCCGCCACGAGCCACTCTTATACGAGAAACGTGACGGCAGTTTGAAGGCAAGAGCGAGGTCATTGAAGGGCGTCGAAGGGCAAAACCGTGTCGCGGGACCGGGCCATGCGCAAAGCTGTTCCTGCGTCCCGGCAGGTCAGATCAAGGAGAGATCTACAGCCGCTTTTCGAACAGCACCGTGGTGAAGCCACTGTCCCATTCGTCGTCTGGATAGCGGTTTTTCTCGACATAGCCGACCGCCTTGTAGAGGGCTTGTGCCGGCAGGTTGAACGTGTCGGTTTCCAGCCGCGCCTGCGCCAACCCGGCGGTGCCGATTGCCTGTTCGGCATGGGAGAGCAGCTTGCGGCCGACACCTTGGCCTTGACGGGATGCCATGACGTGCAGGGCCTCGATGAAATCGGCGCGCCAATGGATCAGGCCGGCGACCTCGCCATCGATCTCGGCAACGGCGAACTCAGGCCAGCTCCGGTCGACATAGCGCCCGCCAATATCCGTCTCGACATAGCGCCGCGCCGCTGCTTCGGTGATGTTCGGCAGCCATGTGCCTTCGAACGTTTCCTGCAGCACCTGCTTCAACGCCGGAATATCGCTTGCCTGCGCCGGGCGCACGATGATTCGATCCTCTGCCATTTCCGTCTCCCGCCAATGCATGTCGCCCAAAAGTGCACAGCGGTTTTGGGAATGACGACATGCATAAAAATAAAGGCTGCCGCACGGGCCTTCTTTCGGCGACATGCGTGGCATCTTGATCTCACGCTGGCTGCCGAAGATCTGTGCGATCCTCGGCAGCCTCTCGCGAAGTGGGCTGACTAGCAGATAGCGATGGCGGCGGCTTTCAGCCAGTGGTGCCGGATGTCGGTCCAGAGATGGAGCGGCGCGCGCCTTACACGTAGCGGTTGACGATATTTTCCAGCAGTTCCTGGCGGCCGGACCTCGGCTGCGGCTCGATCTTCTTCTTGACGACACGCTCGGCGATATCCTCAAGCGTGCGCTTGCCGGCGAGCATCGCCTTGCCCTCGGCCGTGTTCCAGCCGGCATAACGTTCGGCCAGCGGCGCCGATAGCGCCTTGTCCTCAACCATGCGGGCCGCGGCTTTCAGGCCACGTGCGCAAGAGTCCATGCCGCCGATATGGCCGATCAGCAGGTCCTGCGGATCGAGCGACTGGCGGCGCAGCTTGGCGTCGAAATTGGTGCCGCCGGTCTTGAAGCCGCCGGCCTGCAGGACCTGGTAGTAGGCCAGTGCCATTTCCGGCACGTTGTTGGGGAACTGGTCGGTGTCCCATCCCGACTGATAGTCGTTGCGGTTCATGTCGATCGAACCGAAAATACCGAGCGCATTGGCCAGAGCCAGTTCGTGCTCGAAGGAATGGCCGGCCAGGATGGCGTGGCCCTGCTCGATATTGACCTTGACCTCCTTCTCCAGCCCGAAGCGCTTGAGGAAGCCGTAGACCGTGGCGACATCGTAATCGTACTGATGCTTGGTCGGCTCCTGCGGCTTCGGCTCGATCAGGATCGCGCCCTTGAAGCCGATCTTGTGCTTGTAGTCGACGACCATGCTGAGGAACCGGCCGGCCTGTTCCTGCTCGCGCGCGAGGTCGGTGTTGAGCAGCGTCTCATAGCCTTCGCGCCCGCCCCACAGCACGTAGTTTTCGCCCTTCAGCCGCTTGGTGACGTCGATGCAGCTTTTTACCGTCGCCGCCGCGTAGGCAAAGACATCCGGATCGGGATTGGTGGCCGCCCCCGACATGAAGCGGCGATTGGAGAACAGATTGGCGGTGCCCCAAAGCAGCTTGACGCCGGTCTGCTTCATCTTCCCCGCGAAGTAATCGGCGATCTCGTCGAGGCGCGCGGCACTTTCGGAAAAATCCTTGCCTTCCGGCCGCACATCGGCGTCGTGGAAGCAGAAATAGGGCGCGCCGAGCAGCGAGAACATCTCGAAGGCGACGTCCGCTTTCAGCTTTGCCAGTTCCATCGTGTCGGTGCCACCTGCCTTGGGGAACCACGGCCGGTCGAAGGTCTGGCCGCCGAACGGATCGCCGCCCGGCCAGGCAAAGGAGTGCCAGTAGGCGACGGCGAAGCGCAGATGGTCTTCCAGCCGTTTGCCGGCGACGAGCTCGTCGGGATTGTAGAACCTATAGGCCAGCGGATTGGTCGAATCCGGCCCTTCATATTTGATTTTCTTGATGTCGCCGAAAAATCCGCTGCTCATGATTTCTGTCCTCTCACAAAGTTCTGCCGCCATTACCTCAGGCGTAATTGGTTTCAGGCCAGCGCCGGTTGAAAAGGGTCATGTCAAAACCGTCAAATGAAGGAGACAGACCATGACCGACCTCACCAAGATCGCTGAAAACTACATCACCGCCTGGAACGAAAGCGATGCCGTCCGCCGGACCGAATTGCTCAAGGTGACCTTCACGGAAGACGTCAGCTATCGTGATCCGCTCATGCAGGGCGACGGCCATGAAGGCGTCGCGGCTCTGATCGACGGCGTGCAGCAGCGCTTTGCCGGCTTCCGGTTCTCGCTGAAGGGCACGCCGGACGGTTTTGCCGACAAGATCCGCTTCTCGTGGAATCTCGGGCCTGAGGGGACGCCATCGGTGATCGAAGGTACCGACATCGGAATCATTGAGAACGGCCGCCTCAAGAGCGTCACCGGCTTTCTCGACAAGGTGCCTGCGCAGTGAGGACTTCTGGGCGAGGCGGGTGCGAAGCGCCCCCCTCTGGCCTGCCGGCCATCTCCCCCTCAAGGGGGGAGATTGGCTGTCTTTCCCGCCTTCGCTAATTATCAACCTTGCAAGACGAGTAAAGCCGTCAACGCTGCCGGGCATCTCCCCCCTAGAGGGGGAGATGCCCGGCAGGGCAGAGGGGGGTACTGTCCCGTGAGCCATTCCAGCCCTCGGCGTAGAGCACTCCCTTACCAAGGGAGTG
>NZ_JBVVQM010000018.1:0-57763 GCF_055811155.1 Mesorhizobium sp. WSM4822
GCCCACTGGTCCCAATTGTAGATGTGCACGTCGGTGCCGCAGATCGCCGTCTTCTTGATCTTGATCAGCACGTCGTTGGGGCCGATCTCCGGCACCGGCACCTCTTCCATCCAGATGCCTGGTTCGGCCTTGGCCTTCACCAGCGCCTTCATCATGTTCGACATGCTTTTGTCCCTTGAATCTCTTGATCCGGAATCGCTTTTCGATTCCAGCCTTTCAGGAAATGACCCCGAGTTCGCGCCCGACGGCGGCAAACGCCTCGACCGCCCTGTCAATATCCGCACTGGAATGCGCCGCCGACATTTGCGTGCGGATGCGGGCCTGCCCTTTCGGCACCACCGGGAAGGAGAAGCCGATGACGTAAATGCCGCGCTTCAGCATGCGCGCGGCCATCTCCTGCGCCAGGCTGGCATCACCCAGCATCACCGGTATGATCGGATGATCGGCTCCGGCCAGCGTGAAGCCGAGCTTGCCCATCTGCGACCGGAAGCGCGCCGCATTGTCGTAGAGTTTGCTGCGCAGCCCATCGCCGTCCTTGATCAGTTCGAACACCTTGATCGAAGCGCCGGCGATCGCCGGCATGAGCGTGTTGGAGAAGAGATACGGCCGTGAGCGCTGGCGCAGCCAGTCGACCACCTGGCCTTTGCCTGAGGTGTAGCCACCGGAGGCCCCGCCAAGCGCCTTGCCGAGCGTGCCGGTGATGATGTCGACCCTGCCCTCGACGCCGCAATGTTCGGCCGAGCCGCGGCCGTTCCGGCCGACGAAGCCGACGGCATGGCTGTCGTCGACCATCACCATGGCGTCGTATTTCTCGGCGAGGTCGCAGACACCCCTGAGATTGGCGATGATGCCATCCATCGAAAACACGCCGTCGGTGGCGATCAACCGGAAGCGGCAGTCCCGGGCTTCCTTCAGTCGCGCCTCGAGATCGGCCATGTCGTTGTTGGCGTAGCGGAAACGTTTGGCCTTCGACAGCCGCACGCCATCGATGATCGAGGCATGATTCAAGGAATCCGAGATAATGGCGTCTTCCTCGCCCAGCAGCGTCTCGAACAGGCCGCCATTGGCATCGAAACAGGAGCCGTAGAGGATGGTGTCTTCCATGCCGAGGAAAGAGGAAATCGTGGATTCGAGCTGCTTGTGCTCTTCCTGGGTGCCGCAGATAAAGCGCACCGATGCCATGCCGTAGCCATAGCGGTCGAGCGCCTGCTTGGCAGCATTGCGCAAATCGGCGCTATCGGCGAGGCCGAGATAGTTGTTGGCACAGAAATTCAGCACCTTGTCGCCGCCGACCTCGATCTCGGCCGACTGCGTCGAAGTGATCACCCGCTCCGACTTGTAGAGGCCTGCCGATTTGAGCCCCGCGAGCTCGCTGTCGATGTGGGAGAGGAATGCTGCGGTCATGGTCGGCCTCGTTTGATGTGGGCTGACTGTCGTCTCGTCCGCGTGAAAAATCCATCGCAAAAACGACCGGATCGGTGGCAAGCAGCACGATGCCGCCCCGATGTCGATCATCATGCGGCGGCGGAAACGACGCCGCGACAAGGGTTCTGGCCGATGACCGCTCAAATGCCGGTACGGCGCTAAACGAGCCGATAACCATTTCGCGATCTTTCGACAGCCGCCCCTCGCCGGGCAGCCGTCGATTTCCGGTCCTGTTAACGTTTGCAGTTCAATGGTGCTCATACAAAAATCTTTAGGCAAGAATCCGTAGGCGAGAGGGCCGCCCCCGAAAATGTCGCAGCAGCCGGTGCAAACCGTTTCAGGCAAGCTCATACTGCTGATCAAGGCCGGCTATTGGCTGGCCCTGCTGATCATTGCGGCCATGGTGATCGCCTCCTTCATCCTGCTGCAGCAGATGATGGCCACCCAACAGCACAATCACACCTTGCTCGACATCGTCAGCACACAAAAGACGCTGTCGCAGCGCATCGTCTTCCTTGCCGGTGCAACGGGCGCCGGCTCACGCGACAAGCAACCGGCGCTGGTCAGCGCGCTCAAGCAGGCAACGGCGGAGTTCGAGACGAACTACGACCTGCTGCTCGATCAGACGGGAGCCGATCCGCAATCGCCGGCCAAGCTTGACCCGAAGTCGATCGAAAGCGTCCTTTTCGCCAAGCCCTTCCACCTCGACTATTTCTCGGTCGGGCTGATCGCCAATGGCGACCGCCTGATCTCGGCCTATGAATCGCAATTCAGCGGCAATGGCGGTTACAAAGGCGGCGACGAACGCGTCAATCTCGACGCCTCCGTCGCCAATGCGACCTTGTCGGGCTACGCCGCGCTTGGCCAGCGCATCACTGCCGACGCCGACGACCGCTCCGAGAAGCTGCTCGCTCTCCATCGCACTCTGTTCTACGCCACAATCGGCGTCATCATACTGGTGGCGCTCTTCATCTTCAGGCCGATGTCGAACGCCATCCTGCGCAAGACACATGAATTGATCGACGCGCGCAATTCCATGGCCTTCATCGCGGTGCATGACGGCCTTACCGGCCTGCACAACCGCACGTTCCTGACCGATCATTTCGACACGCTGATCAAGGGCACGCACCGGCGTCGCGAACGCCTTGCCGTCGTCCAGCTCGATCTCGACCGGTTCAAGCAGATCAACGATACGCTCGGCCACGCCGCCGGCGACTATGTGCTGGTCGTGACGGCACAGCGCATGCGCGACTCCTGCCGGGCGTCGGATCTGTGCGTGCGCCTGGGCGGCGACGAGTTCGTCATGATTCTCGGCGGCGCCGGCGGCACCGAAGACATCAATATGCTGGCGCGACGCATCCTGGCACATATCAACGAGCCGATCGTCTTCCAGGGCACGACCATTCTCCCAGGCGCCAGCGCCGGCATCGCGGTCTATCCGATCGACGCCGACAATGCCGGGGATTTGCTGGTCCACGCCGATCTGGCGCTTTACTCCGCCAAGAAGCTTGGCGGCGGCAACTTCTCCTTCTTCTCCGAGGAGCTGCGCCGCGAACTCGACTATCGCAAGCAGCTCGAGCACGACATCAAGGTCGCCATCGCAGAGCGGGCTTTCCAGGTCTATTTCCAGCCGCAGGTCTCACTGACCCACGGCACGATCAGCGGCATCGAGGCGCTGGTGCGCTGGAACCATGCGGAGCGCGGCATGATCCCGCCCGGCGAGTTCATTCCGGTCGCCGAGAAATGCGGCTTCATGCCCGAGATCGGCCGCATCGTCATCACCAAGGCGATCAACGAGGCGGCCGAATGGAATCGCGCCGGCATTGCCTTCGGACGGCTTGCCGTCAATGTTTCCGGCACCGAGCTGCGCGAGCACGATTTCGATGCGTTCTTGTTCGAGACGCTGGAAAAGGCCGGGCTGCCGCCGCAGAAACTGTCGCTGGAAATCGTCGAATCCGTCATCCTCGATGACGAAAAGACGGGCATCGCGGCCAAGCTGCGGCACATCCGGGCAGCCGGCGTCCATCTCGAACTCGATGATTTCGGCACCGGCTATGCTTCGCTCAGCCATGTCAACCCGAACGAGATCGACCGGCTGAAGATCGATCGCCGCTTCGTCCAGAACATCCATGAGAATGGCGACAACTCGAAGATCGTCCGCGCCATCACCGAGCTGGCGCGTGGCCTTGGCATCTCGATCGTCGCAGAGGGCGCCGAAACCGAGGCCGAGCTCAATTCGCTGATGGCGATCGGCTGCGACCAGGTGCAGGGCTACTCCATCGCCTTCCCGATGCCGCACGACAAGGCGCTGGAATGGCTGACCGCCCGCATGCCCAAGAAGGCCAAGCTGACGGTGCTGCAAGGAAGCCTGGCATAGGTTTGCCTTTTTGTTTGCGCATGTCGTTATCCCAAAACCGCTGCGCACTTTTGGGCGACATGCACCGGCTCGCCTTGACAAGCCGTTGTGGACATGGCGGCCTTGTCGTGATCGCAACCGGATATCGGGGCTGATGACACCGTTTCGGTTTGTGCTGGCGGCGGTTTTGATTTTTGCGGTTCCCGCCCAAGGGGCCGATCGCATAATATATCTTACCTTCGACGATGGGCCGCTGAACGGCACAAGCAACATCCTCGATGTGTTGGAAGCCGAGCAGGTTCCTGCAACCCTATTCATGGTCGGCATGCACGCACAGGCTAGCGCCGCCAACAGAGCGCTCGTCCAGCGCGCCAGGCAGCTTCCTCTGGTGACGCTCGGCAACCACAGCTACAGCCATGCCTACAATCACTACCGGCATTTTTACGGCGACACCGAAGGTGTCGTCGCCGACATGGTAAGGGCAAACGCGGTGCTCGGGTTGAAGCCCGTGGTGCATGCAAGGCTGCCGGGGCGCGACGTGTTCAGGCTGCCCTCCATGTCGAAGAACGACACCTCGCTTGGCCTCGCCCAGGAGGGGCGTGAAGAGCCCGACTACGAGTTTGTCGCGGCCTCAGGCTTCTATCTCTACGGCTGGGACCATGAATGGGTGCACAAGGACAACGGCGAGCCGGTGCAGAGCGTCGATCATCTGGTCAGCGAGATCGATCACCTGTTCGGCTATGGCCGCTTCGTCAAGCCCGGCAAGCTGATCCTGCTGATGCATGACGAAATGTTCCAGGACGGTTTCGACGGCAAGACGAAGCTGACCAATTTGATCACCGCGCTGAAGCTGCGCCGTTACAGCTTTGGGGCAATCCAGGGCTATGACGACTGAGCCGGCAAGGACGGCCAGTTCTCAGCGGATTGCGCATCGCGGGATCAGCAAGGTGTCAAAGCACCTCGACTGATTCGCCGCGTAACTTGTGGCGACGCAATTTGATGTATGTGCGTAAATTTGGCGTAATCTGAAAGCCAATCAGCTTCGTCTCCTGGAGGGGAGCAGCCCACGCCATCGTCTCGTAGCGGGCACCGTAACCTTCGATGGTGACGGCAAGATTTTCGCGGCCCAGATACCTCGCCAGAGTGGCACAGGCAGCAACCCTCGATCGTATGGACTGACCGTATTTGGGCGCAAACGCCAATCCTCCGTCCGCCAGGTCATCCACCTCATGGGCAAGCACTAGGAACAAGATGTCCTCGTCGCCGGCCGGCACACCGGCATCCACAAGGCGCTCGGGGTCTCCGGTATCGAATTTCAGTCCGACCAGGCGGGCGACAAGACCTTCAACCCGGGGACCGATTATTTGCTCCAGCCATCTGCGGTGTGCATCGGTGCGCCTGCTGGACTTTCCGTCCGGATAGTGGCCGCTGTCGTAGGCAGCGTGAAACATCGCGGCCAGGACAAGATCGACGCTTTTATCGAAATGCGCGGCCGATGACGCAGCTCCCACCGCATGGCAGATGAACGGCCGTCCTGTCTTGCGGTAGCGGCCGTTGAACATCGCGCAACACACACGATACGCCTTTTGCACCCGGGCGATATCGGCAACCGGATATCCAGCCTCGTATAGCTGCATGTAGAGCGCCGTATTGGTCTGGCGCGGAACGAACGGATCTTTCTTGGTCAACTTGTCCCCCCGGACTTTGTTAGATTTTCGTCAACTTTTCTCGGCAGAAGACGCACTGCTTCGCGATTTCCCTGCAGACTTGCAGTAGAATGAAACTGATCCCAAGCGTTTGGATCACCCTAGATCGTTACAAGTACGACAGGGAAAGTCCAGTCTAGGGGCTCTTGCAGGAAGCTTCGGCCGCGCGCTACCGATCCTGGCGATAGCTAATTTCAGATCCGCAAGCCGAACCTGATGCCGTCATAGATGGCGGCATGAATGTTGCGCGAGGCGACCGCGTCGCCGATGCGGAACAGAACAAAGCCGCCTTCTGGATTGCGCTTGGGAAAGATGTCGCCACCGCTCACCAGACGCTCGTAGTCGACCGCGCCGCCATTCTTCGACAGCGGCTTCAGCAAGAGGTATAGATCGTCGAGCGGTAGCGTACCGTGCTCGACCACCACCTGGTCGACCCTGCGCTCGCCGCGCCAGCCATCGGCGAAATCCGAAGCCAGCTCTGCGATCAGCTGGTTGCCCTCACGCCGCACCGAACGCAGCCGCGTGTTGATGGTTATGGTGACGCCCCCCTCCTGGAAGGCCCTGATATAGGGCACATGGTTCATGCCGCCCATTTCCGGGGCAAAGAAACGCTCCGGCGATACAAGCTCGAGCTTCGAGCCGGCATTGGCGATCAGTTCGGCGGCGCCCATGCCCTGATGGCCGCCGTTGTCGTCATAGAGCAGCACATTTTCGGCCGGCTTGACGCTGCCGGCCATGATGTCCCAACTCGAGGTGACAAGGTTGTCGCCTGATGTCAGCGGCGGGTTCTGCGGCAGGCCGCCGGTAGCGACCACCACCACATCGGGCGACAGCGCCAGGACATCGTCTTTTTCCGCCCAGGTGTCGTAGCGGATCTCGACGCCGAGCCGGTCGAGTTCGGCCAGCCGCCAGTCGATGATGCCGATCAGCTCCTTGCGGCGCGGGTTCTGCGTCGCCAATCGCACCTGGCCGCCGGCCTGGCTCGATGCTTCAAGCACCATCACCTTGTGGCCGCGCTCAGCCGCGACCCGCGCAATCTCCAGCCCGCCGGCGCCGGCCCCGACGACCACGATTTTCTGCTTCGGTCCTTCGGTCTTGACGATGATATGCGGGATTTCGGCCTCGCGGCCGGTCGCGGCATTGTGGACGCAAAGCGCTTCACCGCCCTCATAGATGCGGTCGAGACAATAGGTGGCGCCCACACAGGGGCGGATCTCATGCTCGCGCCCCTCCATCACCTTTTTGACGATGTGCGGATCGGCGATATGGGCGCGGGTCATGCCGACCATGTCGAGCTTGCCGGTGGCGATGGCGTGGCGTGCGGTGGCCACGTCGGATATGCGCGCCGCGTGGAAGGTCGGGAATTTCGTCGCCGCCCTCACCTCTCCGGCGAAATCGAGATGCGGCGAAGAACGCATGCCGGTTACCGGGATGACCTTGGTCAGCGCCGCATCGCTCTCGATCGAGCCACGGATGATGTTGAGGAAATCGACCTTGCCGGAGCCCGCCAGCCGCCTGGCGATTTCGATCCCCTCCGCCTTCGACAGGCCTTTTTCGAAATCTTCGTCGGCGACCATGCGGATGCCGACGACGAATTTGTCGCCGACAGCTGCCCGCACGGCATCGAGCACCATGTTGGTGAAGCGCAGGCGATTGTCCAGCGAGCCGCCGAATTCGTCGTCGCGATGATTGGTGGCTGGCGACCAGAAGCCGTCCATCAGATGGCCGTAGGATTCGAACTCGATGCCGTCGAGGCCGGCGGCCTCGCAGCGCTGGGCGGCTGAAGCATAGTCGGCGACGATGCGCTCGATGTCCCAGTCCTCGATCGTCTTCGGGAATGCGCGATGCGCCGGCTCACGCACCGGCGAGGCCGAGAGCACCGGCAGCCAGTCGGCCTTGTTCCAGCCGGTACGGCGGCCGAGATGGGTGATCTGGATCATCACCTTGCAGTCGTGCTCGTGGCAGGCGTCAGCGAGTTCGGCGAGCCACGGCACGATCCTGTCGTCATAGACATGCAGATTGCCGAAAGCGGCCGGGCTGTCGCGCGAGACGATCGCCGAGCCGGCGGTCATGGTCAGCGCCATGCCGCCCCTGGCCTTCTCGGCATGGTAGAGCCGGTATCGCTGTTTCGGCATGCCGTCCTCGGAATAGGCCGGCTCATGGCTGGTCGACATGACCCGGTTCTTCAGCGTCAGGTGTTTGAGCTGGTAGGGCTGGAGAAGCGGATCGTTGCTGGTCATCGTCTTCCTGCGGTTTCAAATTGTGCTAATGAGCGGCAAAATCTGTTTTCAAGCATGTCGTCCCGCACGCACTCCGGGCGCATGCGACAAGGATTGGCCCATGATCGACACCAAAACCCTCACCCAACTCGGCGCGCACGTCGAGACGCCACAAAGCCCCGAAGCAGCGGTCCTGGAGACCGTACCGTTTTCGCGCGGTGACGGACCGCCGGCGATCGTGCGCTTCACCTGCCCGGAATTCACCTCGCTGTGCCCAGTCACCGGCCAGCCGGACTTCGCACATATCGTCATCGACTACGCACCCGATGCGGCTCTGGTGGAATCGAAGTCGCTCAAGCTGTTCATGACCTCGTTTCGCAACCATGGCGCCTTCCATGAAGACTGCACCGTCATGATCGGCCGCCGCATCGTGGCGGCAACCAAGCCGCTGTGGTTGCGCATAGGCGGCTATTGGTATCCACGCGGCGGCATTCCGATCGATGTGTTCTGGCAAACCGGCGCTCCGCCCGAAGGCGCCTGGCTGCCCGACACCGGGGTAGCGCCTTATCGCGGGCGGGGTTGAGCGAACGCCAACCATGGATGGCACCCGTCCGGCAGAGCTTTGTTGCAAGAAAGGAAAAGATAGCATCGCTGTAGCGCAGTTGGTCGTAGCGCAGCAGATCGACATGGCCTGCGCCTCCAAACCAGACGAGTTGTGAACCAACGGCAGCATTCTGCAGCGCCAGCACCTGTCCATGATCGATGAAAGGGTCGTTGCTGCCTGCAAGCAGCATCAGCGGCTTGCCGATAGCAGCAAGATGGTCGACCGGCTTGACATCATCGGCGCTCAACCCGAGACGAAGCGGCATCTGTGCCAAAAGGACATCGGCTTGGAAACCGCGCCAGAAGTGGAAAGGCATTCGCCACGCTGTGGTTTCGCGCAAGGTTGCGTAGAGCTGCTCCAGCACATAGGCATCGGCAGGCGCTTGCGGCGCGGCAAAGACAAGTGCGGCGGCGCCAAGCGACGAGCCGATGGCGCCAAGCTTCTGGCCTGGAAAGCGTTGCCGAGCAAAGGTAATAATACGGGCGGCGTCTGGGCCTTCCGAATACCCGAAGCCCTGAACGGCGCCACCGCTCTCTCCATGACCGGAGAGGTCGAACAAGACAACGGAATAGCCAGCGTCGAACAAGAGCTTCGCCCTTTGAACCAAGGCCGGCCTGTTGGCGCCGCGCCCATGTAGCAGCACAATCGCACGGCAACTGCCCTTTCGATCGGCTACCCAGCCGACAAGCTCGGGCGCATCGGCCTGGTCGAGTACGACGCGCTCGACGGAGAAGTCGCCAGGCGCTGCCAGAGCTTGCCGCGGCTGGCGAGCGACCAGTATCGTGCCGATGTGCCAGTCGAACACGCCCCCGGCAACGCCGAGTCCGACCAGCACGATGGCTAGCGAAAAGCAAAGCTTCATCGCCGGTTCATTCGCACTGATATTGGCTGAGTGCCCATTCGCCGGTTACCGACAACAGGTCCGTGATCTTCCAGTCGCCGTCGACCCTCTTGAATTTCCATTCCAGCCGGTGCGGGTTGCCCGATATGACGAAGGCGACGATGACCTTGGCCTGGTCGCCGTTGATCGCCTCGAGGGTCTTCAGGCTCTTGTCGATCTCGGCCTTGTCGTAATCGGCATTGTCGAGCGCCATGTTGGGGTCGAGGCACTCGCCCTGCCCGGATTTGCGCAACGCGTCGCTCTTGTCGAGCACGGTTTTGGCCGGGTCGATGAAATGGCTTCGCTCGGCCGGATCGATCTCCAGTCCGACCTGATCGTAAAACGGCCGCACCACGGCGGTCGGCGAGCCCGGCTGGATCGGTGCGGCGGGCGCGGCTTCGGCCGGCGACCATCCCACCGGCGGCGTGGCCGGTTCCGCCGCTCCGCCCGGCGCATTTGCGGGCGGTGCCCCGCTGTCGCCCGGCTGGGTGCCGGCCGGGGCGTTTGCCGGCGGCGCACCCAACAAGCCTTGCGCGGCGGCCCCGCTCAGAGCCGCCAGCAGGCACACACCCGACAGCGCCAGGAACCGGCGATGGGCCATCGCTTCACTCCGGCGTCTGGCCGGCCATGCATTCCAGCGCGCTGAGCGTCCAGTCGCTGGTCTTGGAAGCGATGTCCGATATCTTCCACTTGCCGTCGATCTTCTTGAGCGACCAGAGCATTTCACGTTTGGAATCATCGCCCTCGGAGAACAGGCTGAAGGATGCCGTGACCTGTGCGTTATCGCCATCCAGCTTCTCAGACAGTTTCAGCGTTTTCGAGACGGTTTTCTGATCGAAATCCTGGGCGTCGAGACCAGGATCGAAATCGATGCAGGCGACCTGGTCCGGGTTCGTCTTCGTTGCCTGGTCGTTCAGCTCGAACAGTTTCGTCACCGGTTCGGTGAACCGATCCCGATATTGTTCGTCGGCCTCGAACTTGACCGCCGGGACATAGAAGAACTTCACCGCGTCGGACGCCGGTCCGGCGACGGCGGCGTCCGGCAGGGCTATCGAAAGGGCGGCAACGAGCACTGTCAGTCTCATGCAGAATCTCCGGCTTTTGATGGCTTGAGCCTATCAATACCACGCATCCTGCATATCGGCTTTTTTGCGGCTCATGAAGTCCTGCCGCGCCTTGTTTCAGCCGTCCAGCCAGACGTTCTGAAGGTCCATCTCGAATGTCTGGTGGACACCATAGTTCTTCACCTTCTTGTTCTGGTGGCTGTAGAGCTTCTGCCAGAACGGCTGAATAATGACGCCCGAATCCTGCAGGATCTGCTCGACATCCTTCATGACCTCGCGTCGTTTCTCCACGTCGATGAGCGATAGCGCCTGCTTGAGCTTGGCGTCGAAATCGGGGTTGGAATATGCCGATTCATTCCAGGCCTCGCCGGTGCGATAGCCCAGCGCCAGCACCTGGACGCCAAGCGGGCGCATGTACCAGATCGTCATCGAATAGGGATATTTCGTCCAGTCGTTCCAGAAGGTCGAACCTGGCAGTACCGTGCGCTTCACCTTGATCCCGGCATCGCGCAGCTGGCCGGCAATGGCGTCGCCGGTATTCTTCTGCCAATCGTCCTCGATGGTGATCAGCTCATGCTCGAAGTCAGCCTGTCCGGCTTCCGCCATCAGCTTCTTGGCGCCGGCGGCGTCGCGTGTCTTCTTGGGCAGCGGATAGTATTCCGGATGGATCGGGGCAACGTGGTGGTTTTCGCCAGGGGTGCCTCGCCCGGCATAACCAAGTTGGAGGACCGCATTGTTGTCGACGGCCATTTGCAAGGCGTTGCGCACCCGCTTGTCGTCATAAGGCTTGTGGGTGATGTTGGTGCGGGCAACCAGCGTCGTCGCCGTCGCCACCTCCGATTTCACCAGATCCATCTTGTCGAGAATGTCGATGAAGTCGGCGGGCGACTCGAAATTGAGGTCGATCTCACCGGATTCGAACGCGTTCACGGTGGCGTTGAAATCGGTGCCGTAGTCGATGAACTCGACGCTGTCGAGCGGCGCTTCACCACCCCACCATTTGCCATTCTCGCGACGCTTGACGACCGCCTTCTGGCCGACATCGTAGGAGACCAGTTCGAACGGTCCCGTGCCGATCGGCTTCTTGATCGGATCGGCACCGTCGGCATCGAAGTTGCGATGCACGACGAGCGCCGGATAGTCGGTGAAATTCGGGATCAGTGAAATGTCTGGTTCGCTTAGCTTCAGCTTGACCGTGTTGTCGTCGACCTTGGTGATCGCGCCATCCCTGGCCTTGCCGGTCTTTGCGTCGATCAGCGCGCCGACACGGGCGGCCATGGAATTGCCGGCGACATTCTTCTCGCACCAGCGCGTCAGATTGTGAGCGACGTCATCGGCGTTGAAGGCATCGCCGTTGTTCCATGTGATGCCCTTGCGCACATGCAGCACGTATTCGGTGGCGTCGTCATTGATATCCCAGCTTTCGAGCAGGACCGGCTCGAAGGTGAACTGCCTGGTATAGCGGACAAGCGGCTCCAGCCAGCAGCGCGAAATGTTCGCCAGCTCAACCCAGTCGTAGGTGCGCGGATCCTTCTGCCCCTTCACCGACATCGAGACGCGCAGCGTTCCGCCTTTCTTCGGCTCTTCGGCCAAGGCCCGATCCGGCACGGCAAGGCCGATCATGGCGTAGGCAAGCGCCGTCGATGCGCCGAAGGCGCTTGCCAGCGCCAGGAACTCGCGCCGATCGACACGACCCGCGCGTGCTTCGACCGCCATTGCCTCGATAGCGCTCGGCACGCGATCGCCACTGCTTCTGAAGAATGCCATTTTTTCCTCCCGTCTGGTTCCCTTTGATCTTGGTTCTTCGCGTCAACTGACGCTGTCCGGCAGCCTCTCCTCGCGCCGCGCGATGAAATCCATCAGGCCATCGGCGATGCCTTCGTCGAGCTTCGGCTCCTCGTAATCCGCCAGCATGTTGCGCGCCTTCTCGCGGCCGCGCGTGTCTTGGTCCTTCGCCCCTTCTGCCTTCCACTGTTCGTACGAATTGAAGTCCATGATCGAGGGTATGAAGAAGGCCGACTCGAAATGTTCGAGCGTGTGTTTGGTGCCGAGGAAATGGCCCTGCGGCCCGACTTCGCGGACCGCTGCCATCGCTTCCTTGAAATCGTCGAACGGAAGGCCGCCTGCATATTTGTACCAGCCAACCAGCTGTTCGCAGTCCGTAGCGAACTTCGAATAGCCGCAGCTCAGGCCGGCCTCCAGCCACCCGGCGGAGTGCCAGATGTAGTTGGCGCCGGCGAGGATGGCGGCATGCATCAGCATGTTGGCCTCGTAGCCCGCCTGGGCGTCGTTGAGCTTCGATCCGACATGGAAGCCTGAGGTGCGCCACGGCAGTTTGTATTTCCGCGCCAGCGCGCCCATCAGGTACATCATCTGGGCCGCCTCCGGCGTGCCGCCCATCGGAGCGCCGGTCTTCATGTCCACGGTGACCATGAACTGTCCGTAGATCTGTGGCGACCCTGGGCGCAGCAGTTGCGTGAAGGCGACGCCCGCCAGCGCTTCCGCATTGACCTGCGCGACTGCCCCGACGGCCGACGCCGAAGTCGAGGCGCCGCACAGTGCGAAGGGTGCGAGGATCAGCGGCTGGTTGCTTCGGGCATAGACCTTCATCGCGTCCAGCATGGTGGCGTCCCACACCAGCGGCGAATTGCAGTTGGTGATCGACACCAGGACCGGATTGTCGCGGACGTAATCCTCGCCGAACACGATGCCTGCCATCGCCATCGTGTCTTCCGCCCGCTCCTTGGACGTGACGATGCCCATGAACGGCTTGTCGGAATGCTTAAGCGCGGAATGGATGATGTGGAGGTGCCGCTTCGGTACCGCGATTTCCATCGGCTCGCAAATGACCGAACTCGATGAATGCAGCGCCGGCGCCATGTAGGCGAGCTTGTGGAAATTGTTGAGGTCCGCGAGCGTGCCGTAGCGCCTGTTGTTGTCGAGGTCACGCACATAGGGCGCGCCATACATCGGCACGAAGATGGTATTGTTGCCGCCCACCCGCACCGTACGCTGCGGATTCCTCGCATTGAGCGTGAACTCCGGCGGGACCTTCGATACCAGTTCCATCAGCAGGGCCCGGTCGATCCGCACACGAGTTTCCGAGACATCCGCGCCCGCCGCCTTCCACAGTGCGATAGCCTCGTCGTCGCGGAATTCGCATCCCACCTCTTCGAGGATCAAGAGCGACTCCTCGTGGATCAGCTCGACCGCCTCATCGGGGACCATCTGGTAGACGGGGATCTGGCGGACCAGGGTCGGAAACGACGTTACCGGAGCTCCGCGCAGGGCCTTGCGTCCCAGGCGGCCGCCACTGCGGCGGTTGGCATGTTCGGTCACTTCAGGGGCCGGTGCGTTCATGGCAACTCCATTCCACTCATGAAGGAGCCTAACGCGACAAAATGGTGATGTGACGCTGGAAAATCCTGATCTCTTGTATAAGCTCAGCTTATGCGAAGCCTGCGCCACCTCCTGCCCTCGGCCGGCAGCCTGATCGTCTTCGAGGCGGCCGGGCGGCTGTCGAGCTTCACCGCCGCCGGGCGCGAGCTCGGCATGACGCAGGCCGCCGTCTCCTATGCCGTGCGCGGGCTGGAAGAACGGCTTGGCGCCAAGCTGTTCCAGCGCCGCCACCGCCAGGTTCTCCTGACCGAGGCCGGCGAGCGCTTCCATGCCGATGTCTCGCTCGGCCTTTCGCATATTCGCAAATCGGCGGAGGATCTGCGCCTGCAGGCAACCGGCGGTCATGTCACGCTGGCTGCCTCGACCGCGTTCGGCTCGTTCTGGATGATGCCTCGCCTGCAGCAGTTCCGCGACGAACTGCCGGGCATCGACCTGCGTATCCAGACCGCCGACCGTGACCTCGACATCATCGCGGAAGGCATTCCGCTCGGCGTGCGCGGCGGCGCGCCGCGGGACTGGCCGGACTATCACTCGTTGCCGCTGGCCGACGAGGAGATATTTCCCGTCGCCGGCACCAGTTATGCGGCAAAGTTCGGCCTGCCCCAATCCGCTGCCGAACTGGCCACGCACCGCCTCATCCATCTGGAGGAGCCGTATCGCGAGGCGGCCAGCTGGGACGAATGGTTCCAGTCGGCGGGCGCCAATCTCAGCGATACCGCGCGCGGCCTGCGCATCAACGACTACGGCCTGGTGATCCAGGGCGTCATGGAAGGCCAAGGCATCGCGCTCGGCTGGCGGCACCTCGCCGAGCGGCTGCTGGCGTCGGGCTTGCTGGTGCCGGTGACGGATCATGTGCTGAAGACCGGCAAGGCGTTCTATGTCGTCTGGCCGAAGAACCGGGAACTCAGCGACAACGCCCGCAAGGTGCGAGACTGGCTGGCGGAGCAAGCGTGAGGGGCAGCGCCTCCCAGTCCCTTGGAAGTCGGCGGGACAGCACCTCCCTGCGGCCTGCCAGAGGGAGGCTGCTGTCCCGCCAGCCTATCCACTGTTCCGCAACACCGAATCCTTCCGCATCCGTCTCGAATCCGCCTATAGTGCTGCCATGCCCATCCGCCAGCTTTCCGAAACGATGATCAACCAGATCGCCGCCGGCGAAGTCATCGAGCGTCCGGCGAGCGTCGTCAAGGAACTGGTCGAGAATGCGCTCGATGCCGGCGCTTCGCGCGTCGAGATCGTCACAGCCGGCGGCGGGCTGAACCTGATCCGCGTCACCGACGACGGCTCTGGCATTCCCGAACGGGAGCTGGCGCTGGCGATCGCACGTCATTGCACCTCCAAGCTCACCGAGGATATCAACGACATCCGCTCGCTGGGCTTCCGCGGCGAAGCGCTGCCGTCGATCGGCTCGGTGTCGCGACTGTCGATCCGCTCGCGCACGGCAGCAAGTGACAGCGCCGCCGAGATCGGCATCGAGGGTGGCCGCGTTCTGCCTGTCAGGCCGGCGGCGGCCAATCGCGGCACCACGATCGAGGTGCGCGACCTGTTCTTCGCAACGCCGGCCCGGTTAAAGTTCATGAAGGGCGAACGCGCCGAAAGCTCGGCCACCAGCGATGTGGTCAAGCGCATCGCCATCGCCTTCCCCGCAGTGCGCTTCACGCTGGCCGGCTCGGACCGCTCGACGCTGGAATTGCCGGCGGCGGATGACAGCGCGGAAGGCAGCCTGCGCCGTGTCGCCCAGGTGATGGGCACCGACTTTCCCGACAATTCGATTGCCATCGATGCGATGCGCGAAGGCGTGCATCTGACCGGCCACGTGTCGATCCCGTCCTTCACCCGCGGCAACGCGCTGCAGCAATATGCGTATGTGAACGGCCGCCCGGTGCGCGACAAGCTGATCGCCGGCGCCATACGCGGTGCCTATGCCGACGTCCTGCCGCGTGACCGCCATGCGGTGACGGTGCTGTTCCTGACGCTCGACCCGGCCATCGTCGACGTCAATGTCCATCCAGCCAAGGCCGATGTGCGCTTCCGCGATCCCGGCCTTGTGCGCGGATTGATCGTCGGTGCAATTCGACAGGCACTGGCCGATGCCGGCGTCCGCGCCGCCACCACGGGTGCCGCCGGCATGATGGCGGCGTTCCGGCCAGGGGCCGCATCCTACCACGGCGGACCGGCAAACGGCCATCGCAGCTACGACGCGGCCTACCGCACGTCAGGCCCGTCCGGCTTCGATGCCGCCCGATCGCCGCAGCGGCCGCTCGATATGGGTTTCGAGGGTGCGGACTTCGAGCAGCGCGGCTTGCGTGAAAACGAGCAAGCGGCTTTCGATGCCGGCGCCAGTGCCGATGCGCGTGCCGGCCAGAGCGAAGCAGCCGAGACCCTGCTCGGTGCGGTGCTGGGCGCCGCGCGCGCCCAGGTGCATGAGAACTACATCGTCGCCCAGACCAGGGATTCGCTCATCATCGTCGACCAGCATGCGGCGCATGAACGGCTGGTCTACGAGGCGCTGAAGAATGCGCTGCACTCGCGCCCGGTGCCCTCGCAGATGCTGCTTTTGCCCGAGATCATCGACCTGCCGGAGGAGGATGCCGAGCGGCTTGCGCTGCATTCGGAAACACTGGCCCGCTTCGGTCTCGGCATCGAGCGCTTCGGCCCCGGCGCCGTCGCGGTGCGCGAGACGCCGTCGATGCTGGGCGAGACCAATGTCCAGCAATTGATACGCGACCTCGCCGACGAGATCGCCGACAACGACACGGTCGACACGCTGAAGGAGCGGCTGGACAGAATAGCCGCGACCATGGCCTGCCACGGCTCTGTGCGCTCCGGCCGCCTGCTCAAGGCCGAAGAGATGAACGCGCTGCTGCGGCAGATGGAGGCGACGCCCGGTTCGGGCACCTGCAACCACGGCCGCCCCACTTATATCGAACTCAAGCTGGCGGATATCGAAAGGCTGTTCGGGCGGCGATAGCTGCGGACGGATTGCGGGCCTATCGCTTCGCCGCTCGTAGGTGCCGGTGTTGACCAGCAATGCCGAGACCACCCGTCCGCCCCGTTCGCCTGTGGGCGAATGCCGCGCCGGCTCCACGCACCGCTGTTGCCAGAAGCGCGGCGGTCAGCAGATAGCGCGTCGCCAGCAGGAGCGGAGGCACGTCATCGAGACCGAGCTTGATCGCCGCCCAGGTCAGCCCCAGATCAGCGACATCACCGCGAAGAAGGCGAGATTGCGAACCACCAGATTCGCCGTTCAGCGCAGTCCCTGACGATCGACAAGTATCCGGTGGATGTCGATCCGTTCCGGCAGTTCGATCAGGAACTCGGCATCACGGTCCAGATGATGGACTTTGGTCGGTTCGCCTTTGGTAAAGGCGGTCATCGCCTGCATGTCGGCCCAATACGAGATGGTTGTGAACCACGTCTCGGCATCGCGGTCCTCGCGCAGCAATTGGACGCCAAGCGCTGTCTTCTCGAGGGGCGGAATACCCTCCGCACGCAGGTATGGCTCATAGGCGTCGGCAACGTCGCGGCGGGTGCGGCCGCGCCAGATGCGCGCGATGGTCGGTTTGGTCGGCATGAGGTTCTCCTTCAGTCAGGCGGACAGCAACTGAGCGTAGCGGACGCCGGGTGAGATCAGTCGTGAACACGAGCCAGGAAATCGCGGACCAGCGGCAGCGCGTCGTCGAAATGTGTCTCCAGCAGCCAGTGACCCGCCCCCTCGATCAGATGCAATTCCGCATCGGGCAAATCGCGATGATAGGCCCGTGCCGATGCCGCGGGCATATAGCCATCCTCTGGCCCCCAAAGGATCAGCGTGGGCGGATGGTGTTCACGCAAATAGGCCTGGTAGCGCGGGAACCAGGTGAGATTGGCTTCCAGCTTCTCCATCAGACCGACGGCGATCTGCCGACGAGCCGGCGTGTTCATCAATGGCCAGTGGAGGCTCCAGAGATCGGGCGGCACGCGCGCGGCGACGTCGTCAGACACTTCCCCGATGAACTCGGCCCGGAACCCGTCCTCACTTACCGCGGCCTCGAGCGGACGGTGCTTGTCGGGCGTCTTGTCGGTCCACCAGGCCTTGATCGTGGCGTATTTGGGGCCAAGCACGTCCTCGTAGATGTCGCCGTTCTGGATGATCAAGGCGCTGATCCGCTCCGGGTGCGAGATCGCATGCCGGAGTCCTATCTGCGAGCCATAATCATGCAGCCACAAGGCGTAGCGTTCGAGACCGAATTCATCGGCAAGCTTGGAAAGCACGTGGGAATAGGCGTCGAAATCATAGCCAAAGGCGGCCGGATCGGGTGTGCCACTGTATCCGAAGCCCGGCCAGTCGAATGCAATCGTCCGCCAGCGGTCGGCGAGCGCCGGCATCAGTCGGCGGAATTGGAACGAAGAGCAGGGATAGCCGTGCGGCAACAGCAAGACAGGTGCTTCTGGCGGCCCTGCCTCGCGATAGAAAATGGATAGATCACCCAGTTGCATGCGTCGGTGCGTCGTTGCACCCGGCATTCGGACCTCCGTCGAATAAACACCGGCTAAACGCGTTTGACCGAGGCATCGTTCCCGAATGAGGGAAGCGGACGGCCGGCAATATTCATCTCTTCAAATTCACCACGATGACACCGCCCAGCGCCAGCGCGCCGCCGATTATGCCGAGCAGCGTGGGGACTTCGCCCAGCCAGAAGAAGCCGATCAGCGCGGACATCGGCGAGACCAGATAGAGGAAGTTGGAGGCACGTGCGGCGGGCAGACGCGACAGTGCGGTCGCCCAGGCGGCATAGGCGATCAGGCTGGGCACGATGCCAAGAAAGATGACGGCGCCGAGGCCTGCTGTGTCGGCAACCGCCGCCTGCGAAAAGGCCGACGGCAGGAAGGGCGCCAGGCATAGTGCGCCGAGCACCATGTTCGAAGCGGAGATGGTCAACGGATGATGGCGGGCAAACAGCGGCTTCTGGACGATGGTGTTGACGGCCGAGCACAAGGCCGAACCAAGCACCAGAAGAGCACCGGTGTTAAAAGACAGTCCATTCCCGTCGGCCATGGCGATGACGCCAATGCCGGCGAAGGAAATCACCGTGCCGGCCCAGGCCATGCCCGAAAAGCGCTCGCCCAGCAGGACCATCGCCATGATGGCGGTGAAGATCGGGCTGACATTGATGATGAAGCCGGCGGCACCGGCAGAGACGGTCAGTTCGCCGAAATTGAGCATGACGGTGTAGAGCGCGACGAAGATGGCGCCGCCAAAGACCAGGCGCCACACTTCGTCGAGCCTTGGCAGCGCCGGGCGCTTGATGGCCAGGAAGATCGCCGCCGGCACCGCGGCGATGGCAAAGCGCAACGCGCCGAGTTCCAGCGGTCCGAAGGCAGCGAGACCGGCGCGGATCGCCGGAAAGGCGGAGGCCCAACCAACCACCGTCAGCGCGACAGCAATGGCTGCCGTGGTGTCCATCCGCTGTGTCGAATTCAACGTGCCCGTCATTGCGTTCATCTCACTGCCCTCGCATTCTTCCGTCCTGAAAGGCAGAAAACGCCATTTCAGGCCAGTTGACAAACGACCAAATCGAGGATCACCTGTGACTATGGATCACAGCTCGGACACAATGGTACCGCTCGAAACACTGCGCGCCTTCGATGCGGCGGCGCGAACAGGCAGCTTTTCGGCGGCCGCCGAAAAGCTCAACATCACCCATGGCGCCGTCAGCCGGCAGATCGCCAAGCTCGAGGACTGGCTGGGATTGAAAGTCTTCGACCGTGGGGCGCGCGGCGTCTCGCTGACGATCGAGGGCAACCGGCTGCATCTGCGCACGGCGGAAGCCTTTGCGCTGATATCGACCCATTCCGACCGCTGGGTCGAGCCGCGTGGCACGGCGGTGGTGCGGCTGACCTCGATCCCCTCGGTCAGCGGGCTGTGGCTGATGCCGCGCATGGCGGCTCTGGAGAACAATCCCTCGAAGCTGCGCATCGTGCTCGATGTCGATATCCGCCAGGCCGACCTTGCCGATGAGGGCATCGATCTCTCCATCCGCTGTGGACGCGGCGGCATTCCGGGCCGCGTCTCGGTGCAGCTTTTCGAGGAACATGTCTTCCCCGTCGCGTCACCCGAGCTTGCCTGCGAGATCGGCCGCGGCGACCCTGCCCGGCTGCTCAAATATCCGCTGATCAACGATTCCGACGCGTCTGCCTGGCGCGCCTGGTTTGCCGCGCAAGGCATGGATTATCGCCCGCGCCCGCAGGACCGTCGCTTCGAGGACTACAATCTGGTGCTCGACGCCGCCGCCTATGGGCTTGGCATCGCGCTGGCACGCCCACCCCTGACCGGACATCAATTGCAATCGGGCCGCATCACCCCCGTCGATGAGCGCACCGCGCTCAATCCGGTGTCCTACTGGCTCGACCGGCCGATCGGCCGGCCGCGCGCCGCAGCCGCCGACCTCGCCCGCCGCATCGCGGCGGAGGCCGGGCTGGCGCCGGAAAAGATCGAGGCGTTCATCGAAGCCGAGCGGTAGGCCTTCCGCCGGGCATATATCGAGAACCAGCCGATTCGAAGCTCAGCGAAGCAACAACAGAACGAACCCAAGGATCACGGTTCCCAGCAAACCGGCCACTATCGAAACAAAGCCGACCTTCACCAGCAAGTGCTCAGGGTTCGGCGCCGCACCATGGGATTGATTGGCCGGCCTGTGCCTGCCCGCCAATGCACCCAAAGCGGCAGCGTTGCGCGGGACTGGAGCCTGCGGCGGGATAAGCGACAGCAATGACAGCCCCGCAACCCTGGCAGGAGCATTATCATTGGCCGTTGTCGAAGGCGGCAAGAAGGCTCGCGGCGTTTCGGCTTCGGGTTTTGCCTTTCTCGCCGCGATCGTTGCCAACGCCGCCTCTTCGCCCGTCTCAAGTTGGGCAAGATAGGCATCGACGATGCCAGCCGATGCGATCTGCTGCGATTTGACGGCCATTGGCGCGGCCGGCAAAGTCAACAGCGCTGGCGCTGTCTGTTGTGCGAGCAGAGACGGCGCCGGCGGTTGGACCAGCGCCTTGACCAGTGCCGTCATGACTGGATCGGCCTGCCCCGAGGGCACGGCCTGCGGCGTCATCACTTCCCTGAGCAAGGCGGGAAGACGAGTGGAGGAAATGTCCATTGCGGCCCACCAACACCATTTTTCCGCCTCACAATAAGCGTTCAGCATTGTCTCAGGCTTGTCGCATGCTTGACCTCGCCGGGAATTTATGGCGATGAAATCCTCATGAACCCTGGCGTCCCCGCATGATGAACCGTTTCGAAGGCCCCGGCGGCAAGGAAGCCCGCATCCGCTATCTGGATGGCGACTTCCAGGTTACCAGTCCCGGCGCGTTCGTGCGTTGCGCGGTGACAGGCGAAACCATTCCGCTCGACGAGTTGAAATACTGGAGCGTCGCCAGGCAGGAGCCCTACATCAGCGCCACCGCCTCGCTGCGCCGCGAAATCGAGATGCATCCGGAGCTGCGCAAGCGCGGTTAACCCTTCAGCTTGCGCTGGCGCCAGGCATCGAGCGTCTCGTCGATGATGCGCTCGGGAACGTGATCGAGTTCGAAGACAGTGTCGATCTCCAGCACCTCGAGCCGGTCGAGAAAGTCCTGTGAGGCGCCGTGGCGCAGCCGGGCGGCGTCCTTGGCGGTGGTGATGAGCACCAGCCCTTCGGCGCGTGCGGTCGCCACCAACTCGGCAAGTTCGTCCTCGGCATAGAAATGATGGTCCGGAAACGGCCGCGTCAACGCCAGTTCGCCGCCGGCTTCGCGCACCGTGTCGAAGAATTTCTCGGGATGGCCGATACCGGCGAAGGCGAGGAACCGCTTGCCGGCAAGCCCTGCCTTGCCGCTTGGCTCTGTATGGGCCTCGAAGATCGGCCGGCCGGCGCGTGCCGCCTGGCGGACCACTGCGTCGGCGGCGGTGCCCTCGCCCATTTTCAACAGCCCGCTGGTGAAGACCAACTGGTCGACGATTTTGGCCCTGAGCGGCCCTCCCGGAATGACGCGGCCATTGCCAATTCCGTAGCGCGCATCGACGACGACCAGCGCATAATCGATGTGGATGCGGGCGCTCTGAAACCCATCATCCATGATCAGGAAATCGCAGCCATTGCGTTCCAGCAGCAGCCGGGCGCCGGCGGCGCGGTTCGGTGTCACCGCCACCGGCGCGTGTTCGGCGAGCAGCAGCGGTTCGTCACCGACATGCCGGGCGCTGTCGTGATCGATATCGACGACATGCGGCTCGGCGAACGAGCCGCCGTGGCCGCGCGACAGGAAGCCTGGTTTGAGATGCATGCGCTTGGCCTGTTCGGCGAGCGCGATGGCCACCGGTGTCTTGCCGGTGCCGCCAACCGTGAAATTGCCGATGCACAGAACGGGTGCCTCGATCTTCTCGCGCTTGGCCCGCCGCATGCCGCGGCCGGCGGCGACCGCATAGATGGCCGATAGCGGCGACAATGCCAGGACCCGCCAGTCCGGCTCTTCCCACCAGAATGGTGGTGCTTCGGAGGCCACGCTAGCGACCGTTCGCGCCCTTCAGGCGCGACTTGACGACCAACGGCTGGATGTAGGGCTCAAGCGATTTCAGCGTGCGCGCCAGCGCGCCACGCATCTCGTCGACGGTCGCCACACCCGCCGCCATCATCTCGTGGCGCGCCACTTCGTTGGTCAGCAGGAAATTGACGGCGCCGGCCAGCATGTCGCGATCGCGCACCAGCTTGGCGCCGCCGCTGTCGAGCAGACGCTGGTAGGCCTCGCGAAAATTCTGCACATTGCGCCCGGCGAGAACCGCGGTGTCGAGCATGGCCGGTTCCAGCGGGTTCTGGCCACCCTCGGAGGTCAGCGAGCGGCCGACGAAGGCGATTTCGGTCAGCCGGAGATAAAGTCCCATCTCGCCGATCGTGTCGCCGAGCAATATATCCGTGTCGGCGGCGATCCTGTCGCCCTTGCTGCGCCGCGCGACCTTCAGGCCCATGCCGGAAATCTGCGCCGCAAGCGCCTCGCCGCGATCGGGATGACGCGGAACGACGATCGTAAGGAGACCATGATGGCGTTTGTGCAGCGTCGCGTGGACTTCAGCCGCGACCACTTCCTCGCCGTCATGGGTCGAGATCGCCGCCCAGGTCGGGCGCGTGCCTATCTGCCGCCGCAGCGTCGCCAGCGCCCGTTCGTCGACGGGCGGCGGCGAGGTATCGACCTTGAGATTGCCCGATACGGTGACCGGCCGGGCGCCGAGCGCCAGAAACCGCTCGCCATCGACATCCGACTGCGCCACGACGTGAGCCAGGTTCTCGAACAACGCCTCGGCGATGTTGGCCCGTTTCTTCCACGACTTGAACGAGCGGTCGGACAGCCTGCCATTGACCAGCACCTGCGGCACGCGGCGCGCGCCAAGCTCGAGGATGGTCATCGGCCAGATCTCGGATTCGGCGATGATCGCCAGATCGGGCTGCCAGTGATCGAGGAACCGGCTGACCGCCGGCTTGAGATCGAGCGGTACGTATTGGTGGATGATCCGGTCACCGAGACGCTCATCGGCGACCTGCGCCGAGGTGACCGTGCCCGTCGTCAGCACGATGTTGACGCCGTAGTCGAGAATGCTTTCGACCAGCGGCACGACGGCGATGGTCTCGCCGACGCTCGCCGCGTGGATCCAGATCACCGGCCCGTCGGGGCGCGCGCGGCCGGCGACGCCATAGCGCTCGCGGCGGCGGTAGCGGTCTTCCTTGCCGCGCGAGGTGCGCCAGGCCACATAGGGCCCGACCAGCGGATAGGCGGCCGCACCTGCGAAACGGTATGCCGACAGCATGGCTCGCGCCCAGCGGCCGCTCATCGCGGAGCATCCACGAGACGGTAGGCCTCGGCGGTCGCGGCATTGAGCGCGGTCGTCACTTCCTGGCGCTTGCGCTCCATTTCGGCGTCATCGGCGCCGGCCGCCACGAAGATCGGCTGACCGATGACGATCGACGAACGGCCGAACGGCAGGTTGATGGTGGTCTTGTCCCAGCTCTTCTCCAGCACCTTGCGGCGGCTGGTGGTGATGGCGACAGGCACAAGCGGCCGGCCCGAGAGGCGAGCCAGGAGAACGATACCAAGCCCTGCGTCTCGTGGCGTGCCGTGCGGAATATCTGCGATCATGGCGACGTTCTTGCCGACGGCGAGCGACTTTTTCAGGGCGATAAGCGCTTTTGCCCCGCCCTTGTCGAGATGCCTGGCATTTTCGCGCCCGCCGGAGCCGCGCACTGCCTCGATGCCGAATTTTTCCAGCATCAAGGCGTTGAGCTCGGCATCAGCGCTGCGCGAAACCATGGCGACCAGCGGCTTGCGCTTGGGGTAATAGGCTGGCGTCAGCAGATGCTGGCCATGCCACAAGGCGATGATGCCAGGCTCGAATGCGGTATAGGCACCGCCCGAAAACCGTGCCGATCCCTCGACGACGCGATTGGTGAGGCGCACGAAGCGCACGAACTGGGCGAACAGGCTGGCGATGGCGTTCTTGACGAATCGCGACTGCGCCAGCGGTTGGCGAATCTTGCGCCAGAAGGCCTTGGTCGTGCGGCTGCGTCCCCTGCCCGTGGGCGCGGCATCGCTTGCTGGCCCTTTCGCCAGGTCATGCTCCATCGAAGTCAACCGGCAGCCTTGTTGTCGGGGTCCAGCAGCCGGTGCAGATGAACGACGAAGTAACGCATGTGGGCGTTGTCCACGCTGGCTTGCGCCTTGGCTTTCCACGCCGTGTGCGCGGATTGATAGTCGGGATAGATGCCGACGATATCGAGGCCCTCGAGATCGCGGAATTCGGTGCCGCCAAGCTTCTTGAGTTCGCCACCGAACACCAGATGCAAAAGCTGTTTCTTTCCGTCTTCCGCGGCCATGTCGGTCCTTCACATATCGTGAGTTTGTCACAGGTCTAGACCAAAGCCGCCAACTTTGGAACCTTTAGGGCGAGATGAATTCATCTCGCCGGGGAAAACGCCTTCACGCGTCCAGGCCGGCGATGACGCCGGCGAGCACGGCCAGCAATTCACCGCTGCCGGCAGCAAGGGCGCCGTGGCGGGTCACCTCGCCGGCATAAAGTGGAGCACGGCCATGCTGGTCGAGCAGCTGGCCGCCGGCCTCGCGCAGGATGAGGTCGGCCGCCGCGATATCCCAGTCATGCGCGCTCGGCTTGACGAAAGTGGCATCCAGCGAGCCATTGGCGATCATGGCCAGCCGATAGGCGAGCGAAGGGCTGTAGGGCGCCCGCTTCAGCCGCGCCTGCCATTCGGCCGGCATCAGGTCGGTCAACTGCTTCAGTCCGGAAATCTCGGCCGTGTCCGCCAGCTTGCGAACCGCAATGCGCTTGCCGTTGCGGAAGGCACCCTGGCCGGGCAGCGCCCAATAGGTTTCCTCCATCGCCGGGCATTCCAGCACGCCGGCCAGCGTACGGCCACGCTCGACGACGGCGACGCTGACGCACCAGGTGCGCTGGCCTTCCAGAAAACCGCGCGTGCCGTCGATCGGGTCGACGACGAAGGTGCGGCGTGCCGAAAGCCGGACCGGATCGTCGACCGTCTCTTCCGACAGCCAGCCATAATCGGGCCGCGCCGCCAGCAATGTTTCGCGCAGATAGGCGTCGGCGGCGTGGTCGGCCTCGCTGACCGGCGATGTGCCGCCCTTCATCCAGACTTGCGGGCTGTTGCCGAAGTAGCGCATGGCGATGAGCCCCGCCTCGCGGGCGGCATCGCGCAGCAGCGGCAAATCTTCGGTGGCCCCGGCTATGGGGAGGTCATGCTCCGGCAAGGGTCATGCCTTCGATCAGGAGCGTTGGGGCGGCGGTGCCGAAATTGCGGTCGAGGTCATCGGCCGGCACCATGTTGAGGAACATCGTCTTCAGGTTCGACGCGATGGTGACCTCGGCGACCGGATAGGCCAGTTCACCGTTCTCGATCCAGAAACCCGAGGCGCCACGGCTGTATTCGCCGGTGACCATGTCGACGCCTTGGCCGAACACTTCGGTGACGTAGAAGCCGGTCCTGAGCGATTTGATCAGCTCTTCCGGCGACCGCTCGCCCGGTTCGATGGCGAGATTGGTGGAGGATGGCGTCACGGAGGAGCCGCCGCGCGCGCCGCGGCCGTTGGTGACGAGGCCCAGTTCCCTTGCAGCCGAGGTCGACAGGAACCAGTGGTTGAGCACGCCCTTCTCGACCATCAACAGCTTTTCGCCCTCGACGCCTTCGCCATCGAACGGACGCGAGGCCTGGCCACGCCGCCTGAGCGGCTCGTCGGTGACGGTGATGGCGGAGGCGGCCACCTGCTTGCCCATCATGTCGCGCAGGAACGAGGTCTTGCGCGCGACCGAAGCGCCGTTGATGGCGCCGGCCAGATGGCCGGCGATGCCGCGCGCGACGCGTGGGTCCAACACGACGTCGACCGGCCCGGTCGCTGCCTTGCGCGCGCCGATGCGGCGCACCGCGCGTTCTCCGGCCTTGCGGCCGATGTCCTCGGGCGCATCGAGATCGGCAAAGTGCTGGCGCGATGAGAATTCATAGTCGCGCTCCATGCCGGTGCCCTCGCCGGCGATGACGCTGGCCGAGCGCGAGAACCGCGAGCCGACATAGTGGCCGAGGAAGCCGTGCGAGGTGGCCAGCACCAGGCCGCCGAGGCCGGCACCGGCGCTGGCGCCGGCCGAATTGGTCACGCCCTTGACGCCAAGCGCTGCCGCCTCCGCCGCCAATGCGGCTTCCTTCAACTGGTCGGCGGACACCTCGGTGGCGTCGAACAGATCGAGATCGCGTGTCTGTTTGGCCAGCAATGCCGGGTCGGCCAACCCCTGATAGGGATCCTCAGGCGACACTCTCGCCATGGAAACAGCGCGTTCGGCCAGCGTTTTCGGGTCGGACGCCGCTGTCGCCGAGACACTCGCCACGCGGCCGCCGACGAAAACACGCAGCGCCACATCCTCGCTCTCGGAGGCTTCCGTAGCCTCGACCTTGCCGAGACGCACCGACACGCCGGTCGAGCGGCCGCGCACGGCCACCGCGTCGGCGGCATCGGCGCCGGCCTTTTTGGCAGCCTCGACCAGAGCCGCGACGCGGTCGGTCAATTTTGCTGCGTCTGATATATCGGTCATGCCTGAAATCCTGCTGGTGCGGCCGGTGTGCGGCCGTTGCCCACCCATCTATTGTTCCGGTCCGGCTTGTGCAATGGCATAGGCTTCAATCAAAATGCAGGGTGGGCGGTTCAAATCGCGAACCCTGTCACGCAAAATCGGTTCGCAGCCTGCACGGAGCATTTCGATGACGCCTTTCCATCTCGCCTTCCCGGTCCGTGATCTCGATGAAACCCGCGTTTTCTATGGCGAGGTGCTGGGCTGTGCGATCGGCCGTTCATCCGCGACCTGGGTCGATTTCGACCTCTACGGCCACCTGATGTCGGCGCATCTGCGTCCGCAGGCCGCACAGGCCCCCAGTGACGGCAGGGTCGACGGCATTGTCGTGCCGATTCCGCATTTCGGCGCGGTGCTGCTGATGGACGACTGGCAGCGCCTGGCGACGCGGCTGGAGGCGCGCGACGACATCGACTGGCTGGAACGGCCGATGGTGCGTTTCAAGGGCGAACCCGGCGAACAGGCAACGCTGTTCATCCGCGACCCCTCGGGCAATGCCCTGGAATTCAAGGGTTTTCGCTCGCTGGAGCAGATTTTCGCGCACTAACTCAGATCGAGGGCATCGGTCGATCAACGGCCGAAACGGCCCGCCGCGAAAGGTGCGAGCCGAGCCGGATCGCCGCGTCCGCCGATCAAGTCGGCGACCAGCCGCGCGGTGATCGGAGCCAGCGTCAGGCCGAGATGGCCGTGCCCGAAAGCATGAATTACGCGGGAGCTGCCGTGCGAAGCGCCGATGACCGGCCTGGAATCCGGCAGAGATGGCCGGAAGCCGAGCCAATGCGAGGCAGGCGAGCCGAGCCTGGGAAAAATTTGCCTGGCGCCACGGTCAAGCAGCGCCAGCCGGCGCGGATTTGGCGGCGCGACCAGGCCGCCGAGTTCGACGGTGCCGGCGACCCGCAAGCGGCCAGCCATCGGCGTCAGGTAGAAACCAAGATCGACGGGACAGACAGGTCGGTTGAGCAGCGGCGCGTCGGTCTGGAATTCCAGATGGTAGCCGCGCTCGGTCTCGAGCGGAATCCTGTCGCCGGCCTGCGCGGCCAGTGCGCGCGACCGTGCACCGGCGGCGATCACCACCGTGCCAGCCTTGATGCGAACGCCGGGTCCGCTGAGCTGGACACCGTCAGCTTCGACCTGCAGTCCGGTGATCTCAGCCTGCTTCACCGATGCACCACGGGCACTCACCGCGCCCAGCAACCGCCGCATCACCATTGCCGGATCGGTGACATTGATCGAATCGGGAAAATACACGCCATGCGCTGCTGTCGCCGGCAGGCCCGGCTCAAGCGCCGCCACCTCTTCGGGAGTCAGCACCTCTTGGTGGATGCCAAGCCCAGCGCGCATTGCCCGGCCGCCGGCGCCAGCGGCAAAATCGCTCTCGCGGCGATAGAGGTAAAGACAGCCATTGCGGCGCAGCTGGTCCTCCAGCCCGGCCTCCCCGGCCATGTCTTCCCAGGCCGGGAGGGCGTCGGCCAGCAGTCCGGCGAGCGCCAGCGCATTGGCCCGGGTGGCCGCCGGCAGCGATTGCCGCATGAACCGAACGAGCCATGGCGCCAGCTGCAGCAGCGCTGGCCAGCGCAGCGAAAACGGGCTGTCGGGATCAAGCAGCAGCTTTGGCAACGCCCGCAGCACCGCAGGAGTGCCGACCGGCATGCAGGCATATTCGGCGATCGTTCCGGCATTGCCTGATGACGCGCCGGAGCCCGGCTCGTTCGGATCGATGAGCAGGACTTCGCGGCCGTCCGCGACAAGGCGAAGTGCCGTCGCCAGCCCGACAACTCCGGCGCCGACAATGGCGATTTCGACCGTTTCAGAAGCAGCCACTGTAGATCTTCCCGATTGACCGTGAAATCCAGTACCGGTCATGTGGTCTCTTGGTTCGGGGTCACGGTCCAGTCTTGATCCCTGGAATCGAATAGGCCAGATCTTTCCGCGCCTCAGGCAACAGGCGTCCAGATCACGTCCTCGATTTTTTGCGCGCCTGTCGCCAGCATGACGAGCCGGTCGAAGCCGAGCGCGATGCCGCTGGCCGGCGGCATGATGGCAAGGGCGGCGAGGAAATCCTCGTCCAGCGGATAGCGCTCGCCATAGATGCGCTGCTTCTCGTCCATCTCGATGATGAAGCGCCGGCGCTGCTCCTTGGCGTCGGTCAGTTCGCCAAAGCCGTTGGCGAGCTCGACGCCGCAGCAATAGAGCTCGAAACGCTCCGCCACGCGCGGGTCGCGTGGGCTCGGCCGTGCCAGTGCCGCCTCGGCCACCGGATATTCGCACAGGATGGTCGTTCGTCCCTGCCCGAGGAATGGCTCGATTTTTTCCACCATCACCCGGCTGAACAGGTCGGCCCAGCTGTCGTCGGGCGCGGTACGCATGCCGGCCCGGATCAAGGCGGCGTATAGCGCGTCGCGATCGGTGCTGCCGTCGGCGGCGACCGTGGCCAGCAGATCGATGCCGGCATGGCGAGAGAAGGCATCTGCCACCGTCAGCCGTTCCGGCTCGGCGAACGGATCGCAGTCGCGGCCACGAAACGAGAAAAGAGTAGCCCCTGCCCTTGTCGCGGCCAGCGCCAGGAAGGCCGCGCAATCCAGCATCAGGCTCTCATAGGCTTCGCCCACGCGATACCATTCGAGCATGGTGAATTCGGGATGGTGCAAGGCGCCGCGCTCGCGGTTGCGATAGACCGGACCGAAGCTGAATATCCTGACCTCACCGGCGGCGAGCAGCTTCTTGCAGGCGAATTCCGGCGAGGTGTGGAGATAGAGCGGTGACCGGGCACCGTCCGGTCCGACCGCTTCGGTGGCGAAAGCCGCCAGATGCGCCTCGTTGCCGGGTGAGACCTGTAGCGCGGCCGTCTGCACCTCGACGAAATCATGGGCGGCGAACCAGTCGCGCAGGCTGGCGGCGATGCCGTTGCGCAGCATCAGCCGCGGGCGGCGGTCGGCGTGAACGTCAGGCGTCCACCAGGGCGAAGCTTCGGTCATGCGGCGAGGAACATGGTGGAAGGGGGCTGGCGGCGGCGGCCAAGATGCGCTAGGCCCCCATCCAGCGCCGCACAAGCCGGCAAACGCCAGTCAACTCTTCTTGCAGGATTTAAAACCGTGGTGAAAGTCATCGCCAGTTCGCTCCGCAAAGGCAACGTCGTCGACAAGGACGGCAAGCTTTATGTGATCCTCTTTGCCGAAAACATCCACCCAGGCAAGGGCACGCCTGTAACGCAGCTCGACATGCGCCGCATCGGCGACGGGGTGAAGGTTTCGGAACGCTACCGCACCACCGAACAGGTGGAGCGCGCCTATGTGGAAGAGCGCGAGCACACGTTCCTGTATCGCGACGGCGAAGGCTTTCATTTCATGAACCCGGAAAGCTACGACCAGGTCGCGGTGTCGGAAGCCGTGGTCGGCGACATGGCGCCTTACCTGCTGGAAGGCATGGCCGTGCAGGTGTCGCAGTTCAACGGCATTGCCATTTCCCTGGTGCTGCCGCAGCGCGCCACCTTCGAAGTGGTGGAAACCGAGCCGACAACCAAGGGCCAGACGGCCTCGTCATCCTACAAGCCGGCCGTGCTGTCCAACGGCGTGCGCACCCTAGTGCCGCCGCACATAGCGCCGGGCACCCGCGTGGTGGTGATGACGGCCGATGGGGCCTATGTGGAGCGGGCGAAGGACTGAGGGGGGCTCTTCCCGCTTAAAGGAGGCCCGTAAGCAAAGCCTTCCCATGGATAGGCGGGGCAGCTTCGAGACACCGCCTATTGCTTGAAACAGTGCTCGCGATGCCATTGCAAGAAATGAGGATGCGGGCGTTCGAGCTGTCGGCGAGGCGGAAGCGCGCGGCGCGTCCTGTTTATGAAGCCCTGCACGCTGTCGAAGTCATTGACCTGTCTGGAGATCAGGATTTCCAAATCGTCCGACAGGCTGATCAATCCACGGTCGAACATCCAATGCGCAGTGCCGGACAGTGCGATCCCATTGTTGACGACATCAGGCCCGTTCGCCTCAACCGGTCGAATATGTGCGGCAGAAACCTCTGCTCGGCCTCCGCCATTTATCAGCTTGAGACCTGTGATCGCGCAGCGCTCGTCATAGGCACGTAAGACGACTCGACGAAAAATGCGGTCCCGCACGATTCGCGATCCGATGTAGCTTACGCGGTCACGACTCTGCTCGAATTCGAATGGCGCCTGCTCATCCTGAAAGCCGGCAGATATGCCGACCTCATCAACGCGCGGCAGCAACAACTCATTCGTATCCAGGCCCAGATCGATGATCCGGTTGAAGTCACCTGGGCTGAGTGCGCGGACAGCAGATTGGGCGCGGCCAGAAATCCGTCCCTCATCATTGAGCAGGCCTCGTTCGACGGGACCGTCAGATCCGCTAAATGGAACAGGATTGACGAAATCGAGGTAGCTTCCGGGCTCAATCAGCGCGAGATGCATGTCAGGCGTTACCGGATCGGGGATGATCTGCTGGACTTTCGCTACAGCGTAATAGCCCCGTGTATCGTTTACCTTGCTGGGCTCGTAGTAGATAATCCACTTGCCGACACACGCTTCAACGCGGCGCAGATACGGGCGAGGAAACTGGTATTGCTCTGCGGGGCGATCGTTGTATCGCGAATCCGAGCGATGAATGAAAACCCCGAATCCCATGAATCTTCCTGCAATGCGTTCTTGGGAATAACTACTTCAGATGTGGCATCAAAATCCGAACTTTGGGGTTTAGTCCAGGCGGCGGTCGCCCTTCCCCATGGTATCGGTCTTTCGCAGCCTCGCGCTGAAGCGCCACACTACAACGAAGCGCAGCAATATATTTCAGGAAGCCTGTCGCAAAGCGCCCACGCGGTTCGTCCTTTGACGGAAGAAGGAGAGCGCTATGCGAAAACTCATCGTCACCGAATTCATCAGCGTCGATGGCATTGCCGAGGTCGAGAAGCTGCCCAGCGTGACCTGGAACGACGAGATGAACAGGTTCAAGGAAGACGAGCTTGCCGACAGCGGCGCCATGCTTTTGGGGCGCACGACCTATGAGATCTTTGCCGGCTCCTGGCCAACGGAAACCGGAGATTTTGCCGACCGGTTCAACGCGCTGCCTAAATATGTCGCCTCGACCAGCCTGAAGGCGCTCGACTGGAAGCCGGCCGAATTGCTGAAAGGGCCTCTGCCGGAAGCGGTCAGGACGCTGAAGCAAGGCAGCGGCGGCAACATCTACGTGCATGGCAGCCTCAGCGTCGCGCAGGAATTGCTGCGCCACGGCCTGGTCGAGCGCGTCAGGCTGCTCAGCTATCCAGGCACCGTCGGCCAGGGCAAGCCGCTATTCCCAATCGGTGAGCCGGTGACGCTCGACCTGATTTCCGCAAAACCATTTAGCAACGGCGTGGTGGCGCTAGAGTATGCACCGGTGACGGCGAAATCGTAGGTCGGTTGGGCTCTCTCCTCTCAGGTGAAGGAAAGATGCACCTCACCCGACCTGCTTTCCCCGCCTCCCCTTGATGGCGGCGCTATTCCTCGCCTCAACCACCTTCTCCACCTGCCGCTTCAGCTCGTCCTTGATATCCACCGTTTCGTTCATCAAGGCGTCGATCTTCAGGAAATCGAGGACGCGGTATCTCGAGACTGCCGGGCGGACCAGGATGTCGGGGCGGCATTGTTTCAGCTTGTTGGCGGTGATCGACTGCATCATCAATTGCGTGGCGCCGAACATCAGGTCGACGGAGGTCGGCTGTTTGCGGTCGGCCTCTTCCGGCGCGCCGACCACGTCGACGCCGATGATGATGTCGGCGTCGTTCTCGATCAGGTCGAACGGCACGGGATTGTAGATGCCGCCGTCGATCAGCAGCCTGCCGTCGCGCGTCACCGGCCGGAACACGGCGGGGATGGCGGCCGAGGCCGCCAGCGCCGAGTGCAGGTCGCCGTCCTCGAAGACGGCCAGCTTGTGGCCGAAATAGTCGGTCGCCGTCACCTTCAGCGGGATTTGCAGCTCGCCGAAGGTTTCGGGAATGGCTTCGGGCAGAAAGGCTTTCAGGATGCGCTCGACGTTGAACTGGCTGACGCGGATGCCGCCCTGCATGGCTTCGGCGATGGTGCCCGGCCGCGCCCGCCACATGCGGCTCGCCACTTGGGCGCGGCGGCCGAGGATCGAGCGGGCATAGTCGTGGATGTCCTTGCCGGTCATACCCGATGCCATGCCGGCGCCCATGATGGCGCCGATCGACGAGCCGGCAATCGCCACGGGCTTGATGCCCAACTCGTCCAGCGCCTCGATGACATGGATATGCGCCAACCCGCGCGCGCCGCCGCCGCCGAAGGCGATGCCGAAGCTAGGCGCCATTTTGCGTGACTCCTGCCTCGTTTCTGGCCGGCGACGGAGACCGCCAATTGTTGAAGTTGGCGCCGCCCCTCACCTGCCTGCCGGCATCCTCTCCCCGTATAGTGACGGGGAGAAGGGTGCTGCCATCGCCGATTTCGCCAATCACCAAGGTTGCAAGGTGGGGGCCGAGGTTGCGGCCACCCCCCTTCTCCCCGTTACCATACGGGGAGAAGTGCCCGGCAGGGCGATGAGGGGCGGCGCCGGCGTCCGGAAAAGAGAAATGCGCGCCCGCTCTCATCCCTTGCCGGCTCCTGCCAGCTTCGGCCCGATGACCATGATGGTCGGCTCGGCGGTCAGCAGCTTCTTCGCCGCCGCCTTGACCTGGTCGAGCGTCACCGCGTTGATGTAGCCGGCGCGGCGCTGCATGTAGTCGATGCCGAGATCGTCGAGCTGCAACTCGACCAGCGTCGAGGCGATGGCGCTGGACGAGTCCAGATTGTTGATGGCGTAGGCGCCGATCATGTATTTCTTGGTGGCCGCCAGCTCCGCTTCGGTCGGGCCTTCTTCGGCCAGTCGCTTGACCACGTCGCGGATGATGCCGAGCGTTTCGGACGCACGGTCGGAGCGGGTGCCGGTGCTGACGATCAGCGCGCTGGCGTGGTCCTGGTTGATGAGCGAGGAGTTGACGCTGTAGGCCAGCCCGCGCTTCTCGCGCACCTCCTGGAACAGGCGCGAGGTGAAGGTGCCGCCGCCAAGAATCTCGTTCATCAGCACGGCGGGGAAGAAATCCGCCGCCTTGCGTTTCACGCCGGGAAAAGCGAGCTGCAGGGAGGTCTGCGGCAGGTCGTAGTCGACCTCGATATGCTGCGCCAGCTTCGGGTCGATATCGGCCACCGGCCTGAGCGCCTGGTTTTGCGGCAGGTCGCCGAACACCATGTCGAGCTTCTTCTTCAGCGTCTCCGCGTCGATGGCGCCGACCACGGCGACACGCAGGCCGCCGCGAGCGAAGACCGCTTTGTGCAAGGCATTGAGATCATCGCGCGTGATGGTGGTGATGCTTTCCTTGGTGCCCTGGTCGGAGCGGGAATAGGGATGATCGCCATAGAGGGCGCGCGCCCATTTGTTCTGCGCCACCGTGTCGGGATCGTTTTCGCCGGCGACGATGCCGGACAGGATCTGGGAGCGGATGCGGTCGATCGGCAGCTGGTCGAAGCGCGGCTCGTTGACCGCCAGCCGCAACAGGTCGAAGGCCTGGTCGCGCTGCTCGGCCAGCATGCGCATCGAGCCGTAGATGCCGTCGCGGCTCTCGTCGAAGCTCATCTCGGCGCCGGCATCGTCGAGCTTGATCTGGAAGTCTTCACTGTCGAGCGGGCCGGCGCCTTCGTCGAACAGGCCGGTCATCAGATTGGCCAGCCCTTCCTTGCCGACCGGATCCTGCGTCGAGCCGCCGCCGAAGACGAAGCGGATGGCGACAACCGGCACGGAATAGTCCTCGACCAGCCAGGCGGTGATGCCCTTTGGCGAGGTGACGGACTGGATATCCATGGCCCGCGCGGTGAGTGCCGGCAGGATGAGGAAGAGGATGGAGAGAAGTAAAGTGATCAGCGGGGCGATAGCGCGGCTCGGGGTGGTCGTTCCAAACGAACAATTGTCGAAGTCGGCGCCGCCCCTCATCGCCCTGCCGGGCACTTCTCCCCGTATAGTGACGGGGAGAAGGAGGCTGGCCGCAACCTCGGCGTCCGTCTTGCAACCATGGTGATTGGCGAAACCGGCGATGGCGGCGCCCCTCTCCCCGTCACTGTACGGGGAGAGGATGCCGGCAGGCAGGTGAAGGGCAGCGCCAACGCTCGATCTCTTCATCAAATCAATTCCCCGCCTGTTGCTGCGGCAGCAAATAACCGGTGGTCGACCGGGCGAGCACGAGATAGCGCGCGGCGACGGCCTTGACCTCGTCTGCCGTGACCTTGCGGATGCGGTCCGTCCACTGCTGGAGGTCCTGAACATTGCCGCCGGTGGCAAGCGTCGAGCCATAGATGTTGGCCATGGAATCCTGCTTGTCGCGGGCAAAGGTCATCGACCTGACATAGCGGTCCTTGGCCTTTTCCAGCTCCGAAGGCGTGACGCCATCCTTGACGATGCGCACCACTTCGGCATCGACCGCCGCTTCGACGTCGGAGATTTTGGCATCCCCGCGCGGCGCGCCATAGACGGTGAAGTTGGTGTCGTCGAGCATGGTGCCCTGGAAAAAGGCGCCGGCGCTGGATGCGATACCTTGCTGGACGACGAGCGCCTGGTAGAGCCGGCTGCGATTGCCGCCGCCGAGGATCTCCGCCAAGAGGTCGAGCGCTTCCGCCTCGCCCGGCTTGCCTGTGTGATAGGACGGCACCACCCATTGGGTGGAAAAGCTCGGCACGCTGACGCGGGCATCGGCGAGCGTCACCGTGCGCTTGGTGTTCTGCTCCGGCTCGACCGGACGGATGCGCGGCGGCAGATCGGGGCCGCGCGCCACCTTGCCATAGGTCTTTTCGGCCAGCGCCCGCACCGTATCCGGTTCGACATCGCCGGCAACGATCAGCACCGCGTTGTTGGGCCGGTAGTATTTGTCGTAGAAGGCGACAGCGTCGGCGCGGTTCAGCTGCTGCATCTCCTGCATCCAGCCGATGACCGGAATGCGATAGGGCTGGTTCTGCCACAGCGTCGCATCGACCTCCTCGTCCAGCACGGCCTCGGGGCTGTTGTCGATGCGCGAGCGGCGCTCCTCGAGGATGACATCGCGCTCGGTCTTGATGACATCGTCGGTGAGTATGAGATTGCGCATGCGATCGGCCTCGAAGCTCATCATCAACTCGAGTGCCGACGGTGCCACCGTCTCGTGGAAGGCGGTGTAGTCGTAGGAGGTGAAGGCGTTGTTGGAGCCGCCGATATCGGAGATGGCGCGGTCGAACTCGCCCGCCGCATGGTTGGTCGTCGCCTTGAACATCAGATGTTCGAAGAAATGGGCAATGCCGGATTTGCCGGGCGGCTCGTCGGCGCTGCCGATCTTGTACCAGACCATGTGGGTGACGATCGGCGCACGGTGGTCGGGAATGACGACCACCTCCATGCCGTTGTCGAGCAGGAAATCCGTGACCTTGAACTCGGCCGGAACCGTGTTGGGCAAGACGGGGCTCTCGGCCGCCACCGGGCTGGTCATGACAAAAGCCAAAGAGGACGCCAACAGCGTTCCGCGCAGCCATTCAATCCTGGATGTCATCAACGGCTCCGGTTCTGTCTGCAGACGATAGGCAAGGTACTGGCGACAAGCAAAGTTAATTGTTGGTCATTTTAGAGGCGGAGCTCGGTTCCTCGCCCCCGTGAAGCGGGGGAGAGGAACCGCCAATCGCGAAGGCGTATCAGGCCGCCTCGATAAAGCGGATGACGGTCTCGCCATAGTTGCGCTCGTCCAGCACGGAAAAGCCGGGGCCCGGCTCGAAGGGCGCCACTGCCGCCTCTTCGACCACGCACAGCGCGCCAGGGCGAAGCCAGCCGCCGGCTTTCGCCGACTGCAAGGCGCGCTCGCCAAGGCCCTTGCCATAGGGCGGGTCGGCAAAGACGAGGCCGAACGGCGCCAGCGTGCCCGCTTCGCCAAGGCCGGTGGCATCGCGGCGGAAGATCTTGGTGCGGCCGGTCAGGCCGAAGGCCTCGACATTGTCGCGGATCAGGCCACGGCCTTCGGCCGATTCCTCGATGAAGACGCCATAGGAGGCACCGCGCGACAGGGCTTCCAGCCCCAGCGCACCGGTGCCGGCGAACAGGTCGAGCACGCGCGCGCCGTCCAATTGCGCGGCAAAGCGATGCGCCAGCACGTTGAAGACCGCCTCGCGGGTGCGATCGGTCGTCGGCCGGATGGCGTCGCTGCGCGGCGTGGCCAGCGGACGCCCGCGAAACTCACCGCCGACGATCCGCATTACTTGCCCTTGGGGCCGCCGCGCGGCCGCTCACCGCGTGTGCTGGTCGGACGGTCGCCGCGCGGCTTGCCGAACGGCTTTGCGCCGGCCGGTTTACCATAGGTCGGTTTGAACGATGCCTTTCGCGCCTTTGCTTCAGCGGCCTTGGCTGCGTCTGCATCGGCCCTGCCCTTGCCGATCGGCCGCGCGCCCGGTGCCATCCAGACATTGGCCTTGCGCTGGCCGGGCGGCTCGATCGGCCGCTGCTCGCGCTCGGATTTCTTGCCGCCGCCCGGCTTGCCGCCAAAAGCACCACGCGGTTTGTCACCAAAGCCACCGCGAGGCTTGTCGCCGAAGCCGCCGCGCGGCTTGTCGCCGAAGCTGCGTTCGGGGCGCGGGCCGCGTTCGCCAAAACTCTTCTCCGCGCTTCTGTCGGGACTTGTCGACAGTTTGCCCAGCGCCTCGTCGCGGCTGCCTTCGCGGCGTTTGCGGTTCTTGATCAAACCGCCCTCGCCGATCGGGCGGCGCTCACCGTCGCGGGTGAACTTAGGCCGCTCCGGCTCCGGCTCGCGAACTTCGGTGCGCCGCACCGGTTTGTTGGAAAACGGCTTGGTGACATCGGCGTCGAAATTGGCGCCGGATTCCTCGACCAGGCGCTCGCCGAGCTGGTCACGCAGCACGCGCCCCTTGATCTCCAGCACATGGCCCTCGGCGAGGTCATCGAGTTGGAACGGCCCGTAGGAGATGCGTATCAGCCGCGTCACGTCTAGGCCGAGCGAGCCGAGAATGTTTCTGACTTCGCGGTTCTTGCCCTCGCGCAGGCCGATCGTCAGCCAGGCATTGGTGCCTTGCTCGCGGTCGAGCGTCGCTTCGATGGCACCGTAGAACACGCCGTCGACGGCAATGCCTTCACGCAGGCCGGCAAGCGCGCTTTCCTCGACCTTGCCGTGGACGCGCACGCGGTAGCGGCGCAGCCAGCCGGTGGCCGGCAGTTCGAGCACGCGCGACAGGCCGCCATCATTGGTGAGCAGCAGCAGGCCTTCGGTGTTGATGTCGAGCCGGCCGATGGTCATCAGCCGCGGCAATTCAGCCGGCAGCACGTCGAAGACGGTCTTGCGGCCCTCGGGATCGCGGTTGGTGGTGACGACGCCGGCCGGCTTGTGGAACAGGAACAGCCGGGTGCGCTCGATCGGCGGGATTTCCATGCCGTCGAGATGGATGATGTCATCAGGCATGACGTTGAAGGCCGGCGAAGTCAGGGCGCGGCCATTGACCTTGACGCGGCCGGCGGCGATCAGCTCCTCGGCATCGCGGCGCGAGGCCAGGCCGGCGCGGGCCAGCCGCTTGGCGATGCGCTCGCCTGCCTCTTCCGCGCCCTCGGCGGGACGCGGGCGTGGCTTGAAGCTGCCGTCTGACGCGCCTTGCGGCCGATCGTTGAAATCCCGCTTCGGGCGATCGCCGAAGTCACGCTTGGGGCGGTCGGCGAAGTCACGCTTCGGTCGATCGCCGCCGTCGCGCGGCGCGCGGTCACTGAAATCACGCGTGGGACGGTCGAAACGCTTTTCGCCGCCCGCTGCCGCCGCAGCCGGTCGGTCGCCCCGCGGTGCATAGGGCTTGCGCGGCCCCTCGCGCTTTTCATAGGGCTTGCGCTCGCCTTCGGCGGCCACCGGGCGATCGCCACGGGGCGCATAAGGCTTGCGCGGCCCCTCGGGCTTTTCATAGGGCTTGCGCTCGCCTTCGGCGGCCACCGGGCGATCGCCGCGCGGTGCATAAGGCTTGCGCGGCCCCTCGCGCTTTTCAAAAGGCTTGCCTTCGGGACGCGGGCCTTTGTTGAAAGGCTTGTCCCCGCCCTTGAAATCGCGCTTCGGCCGCTCGCCATCGGCAGCCATCGGCCGATCGCCACGCGGTGCGTAAGGTTTCTTGGCGCCAAAGGACGGCTTGCCGCCCTTGCCCGCGGCGCCATCACGGCTGCGCGGTCCCGCGGGTTTCGGCCCACTCTTGGCCGGACCCTTCCTGGGTCGGAATTTCTTGTCGTTGTCGTCCATGTGGCCTTTATCCGTTTGCGCTGCTACAGCGTGGCGCATCCTTTCGGGCGCGCAACGAACGCTGTAGCACTTTTGATGTGGCGCATGATCATTTTCGAAAACCGAGTCCCGATTTTCGAGGTCCTGCGCTCAATAACAGGATCACTGGAGTTTGTCAGGGAAAAGTGGAGACCGGTTTTTCCAAAAAGACAAACGAAAATCAACGGCCTGGAGCAAGTGCGGTTCATTCGAAACGAACTTGCTCCGTCAGGTGGCGAGGAGATAATCGGAGTGGAAATCGCGTGAAGCGGCCCGACTTCATGGCGCTGGCGCTGAAGGAGGCCGAGGCTGCCGCCTTGCGAGGCGAAGTGCCGGTCGGCGCCGTCATCGCCAATGGCGCTGGTGTTGTCGCCAGCGCCGGCAACCGCACACGCGAACTTGCCGACCCGACCGCGCATGCCGAGATGCTGGTCATCCGCGAAGCTTGCCGCAAACTGTCGGCCGAGCGGCTGACCGGCCATGATCTCTATGTGACGCTGGAACCTTGCGCCATGTGTGCCGGCGCCATTTCCTTCGCCCGGCTGCGCCGGCTTTATTTCGGCGCCGCCGACGACAAGGGCGGTGCCGTGGTCAATGGCGTACGTTTTTTCGCCTCGCCGACCTGCCACCACGCGCCCGACATCTATCCGGGCATGGGCGAGACCGAAGCGGGTCTATTGCTCAAGGAATTTTTCCGGGAACGGCGCGGCTGAACCGGGCGCAACGCCCGGCGACACAACGTGGTATTCTTACAGAGACGGCATCCAGTCGAACCAGCCGCTGCCCTTCTTGCCTTCCGCCTCTTTCTTCAGGCGGCGTTCCTTCTTGTACTCGTCCTCGCCAAGCTGATCTTGCGGCGCCGTGCCGGCCGCGACACGATACTGCACTGGAGGCTCGCTCAGATATTTGCGGGTGTTCGGATCGCCCTGCTTGCTGTCGGCAAGGCGGCGCTGGATCTCGGCGGCACGGCCCTTGTCGGAATCGGCCGGTGTCCATGCCGGCGGGTGGCTCGACCCTGACTCCGCCATCGCCCTCTTCACCGAGGCCGGGTCCGTCTGCACGTCGTCGATGATCTCCGACTGATAGGCCGGGTCGTTCTGATGGGCGGTGGCGTCGGCGCGCAAGCGGGCGCGGCGCTGCTCGGGCGATTCGGGCCATTCGGCGCTCGCCGTCTCGATGCTGTCCTGCGGGGCCGGCAGCGCTTCCTTCTGGCCTGGCGCCGGCTTCACGAGCGTCGGACGCGGCTTGTAGTCGATCTGTTCCTTGCGCTTCGGCGCGAATGAAAAGGCGCCCGAAATATCGCCGGCCAGCTGTTCGCCGGCGGTCTTGTCGGTGCCGTAGGTCGGAGAGCCCATGCAGCCGGACAAAGCGAGGCCCGACGCGACAAGCGGCGCCAGCAGCGCCAAGCGCGCATTATATCTCTCGGTCATGCCAAAAAGTCCCACTCTAGACAGCCTCTCGATTGCCACCAGCCTTGTGGCCGGTCCCCATCGTCCAAGCACTTGCGACGGAAATCCGGCGACAATTTGTCTTCCGGAGTTTCGCGTGTTTACCTCAACCACTCGTTAAGGGCAACGCGCGGGCGGTTTTCGCCCGCCCGGCGTGGCATTTGTGCACCGATCCAGCCGACTAACCGCTAAAGCCGGCCAAGCGCCTTCAATTCATGCAGCACCGCCGCATCCCTGGCCGAAACATCCGGGAATTCCGGATCCTGGCCGACATCGGCGGTGTAGCGCCAGGAGCGTGCACATTTTAACAGGCCACGATCGTCAGCCTTCTCGACCACCACGGCGACACCCTTGACGTCGTCGATCGCGAAGGCACCAGCCGGTGCCTCGCCATGAGCGATGACCAGATCGCTGGTGATCGCCATCTCGGCCATGTCGACATCTGAAATCGCCGCTTCGAGCGCTGCGTCGTTGATTGTGACGACCGGCACCGCTTCCAGCGACGATCCGATCACCTTCTGGGCGCGCGCGATCTCCAGCGCGCCGGTAACGACGCGCCGCACCTGCCGCACCTGGCGCCACTTTTCCGCCAGCGCCTCGTTCTTCCAGTCCGCCGGGATTTGCGGGAACTGGTCGAGATGCACCGAGACGGCGTCGGGATGACGGTCAAGCCAGGCCTCCTCCATGGTGAAAGGCAGCATCGGCGCCAGCCATTTTACCAGGCAGTCGAAGAGATGGCGCACCACCTGCACCGAAGCCTTGCGCTTCAGGCTCGACGGCGCGTCGCAGTAGAGCGCGTCCTTGCGGATGTCGAAATAGAACGCCGACAGCTCGACCACCATGAAATCGAGCAGCATGCGGGTGATGCGCTTGAATTCGAAGGCGTCGTAGCCCGAGCGCACGACCTCATCGAGCTCGGCCAGCCGGTGCAGCATCAGCCGCTCCAGCTCCGGCATTTTCTCCAGCGGCACCTCTTCGCCATCGTCATGGGCAAGCGTACCCAGCATCCAGCGGATGGTGTTGCGCAGCTTGCGGTAGGCGTCGATGTTGGTCTGTAGCACGTTCTTGCCGAGCCGCTGGTCCTCCCAGTAGTCGGTCGTCACCACCCACAGACGCAGTATATCGGCGCCCGACTGCTTGATGACGTCCTGCGGCACCACGGTGTTGCCCAGCGACTTCGACATCTTGCGGCCATCCTCGTCCATGGTGAAACCATGGGTGACGACAGTATCGTAGGGCGCCCTGCCCCTGGTGCCGCAGCTTTCCAGCAGCGAGGAGTGGAACCAGCCGCGATGCTGGTCGGAGCCTTCGAGATAGACGTCGGCCGGCCATTTCAGGTCAGGACGATCTTCCAGCGTGAAGGCGTGCGTCGAGCCCGAATCGAACCAGACGTCGAGGATGTCCATCACCTGCTTCCACTTCGAAGCGTCGTGATTGCCAAGGAAACGCTCCTTGGCATCAGCCGCGAACCAGGCGTCGGCGCCCTCCTGCTCGAAGGCGTCCATGATGCGCTGGTTGACCGCTTCGTCCTTCAGCACATTGCCGTCGGCATCGGCGAAGACGGCGATCGGCACGCCCCAGGCGCGCTGGCGCGACAGCACCCAGTCCGGCCGCTCCTCGATCATGGCGCGGATGCGGTTCTGGCCGGCGGCGGGCACGAAGCGGGTGTCGTCGATGGCCTTGAGCGCCCGGCTGCGCAGTGTCGAGCCGTCGCCGAGGTCCTTGTCCATGTAGACGAACCACTGCGGCGTGTTGCGGAAGATGATCGGTTTCTTGGACCGCCAGGAGTGAGGGTAGCTGTGCTTCAGCCGGCCGCGCGCGAACAGCGCGTTGCGCTTGATCAGCTCGTCGATGACGGCCTGGTTGGCGTTGCCCTTCTTGCCGTTGTCGTCGATGACGCGCGCCGGTCCACCCTCCCGGTCGGGGCCGAAACCCGGCGCGTCCTTGGTGAAGAAGCCGCCATCGTCGACGGTGAACGGGATAGCGGGATCGATGCCGCGTGCGCGCAGATCCACCGCCGCATCCATCCAGGCGTCAAAGTCCTCGCGGCCATGGCCGGGCGCGGTGTGGACGAAGCCGGTGCCGGCATCGTCGGTGACATGGTCGCCGGCGAGCATCGGAACGGCAAAGTCGTAGCCGCCGCAAAAACCTTTGAGCGGATGCGAAAGCGTAAGGCTTCCAAGCTCTTGCGCCGAAACACTGCGGAGACGATTCAAGGTGACCTTGGCCTTGACCGAGGAGTCTTCAGCCAGCGCGTCGGCAAAAATCAGTTTTTCACCCGGCTGCGGGCCGAATGCGTTTTCAGCTGCCGTGACCTCATAGAGGCCATAGTTGATGCGCGGCGAATAGTTGACGGCACGGTTGCCGGGGATCGTCCATGGCGTCGTCGTCCAGATGACGACATGTGCCTGCAGCAGATCGAGTGCGCCCTCCGTCAGCTTGGTCTCGCCATCGACAGGGCGGGCCAAGCTGGCGACCGGAAACTTCGCCCAGATCGTGTCGCTCTCATAGTCGTGGTACTCGATCTCGGCCTCGGCCAGCGCCGTACGCTCGACCACGCTCCACATTACCGGCTTGGAGCCGCGATAGAGCTGGCCCGACATGGCGAATTTCAAAAGCTCGCCGGCGATGCGCGACTCGGCATGGAAGGCCATCGTCGTATAGGGATTCTCGAAATCGCCGATGACGCCGAGGCGCTGGAACTCGGCCCCCTGCACAGCGATCCAACCCGCGGCGAACTCACGGCATTCCTTGCGGAATTCGTTGACCGGCACCTCGTCCTTGTTCTTGCCCTTGGCGCGGTACTGCTCCTCGATCTTCCACTCGATCGGCAGGCCGTGGCAGTCCCAGCCGGGCACATAGTTCGAGTCGTAGCCGCGCATCTGGAACGAGCGGGTGATGACATCCTTGAGGATCTTGTTCAGCGCGTGGCCGATATGGATGTTGCCGTTGGCGTAGGGCGGCCCGTCATGCAGAACGTATTTCGTGCGGCCGGCAGCGCTCTCGCGCAGCTTGCGGTAGAGATCCATGTCCTGCCAGCGCTTGACCAGCAGCGGCTCCTTCTCCGGCAAGCCGGCACGCATCGGGAAATCCGTCTGCGGCAGGTAAAGCGTCTTGGAATAGTCGATCGTTTCAGTTGTATCGGTCATTGGTCTGCCATTTGCATTGCCCGGCGGGCGTACAAGCTCGGGCGTGAACTATCATGTTATGGAGAAAGCGCGAGGGGGCGCGCAGAAACTCCCGGCGGCTCCGGCGGCGCTCAGGCCACCCGGAACACCGGGCCTGTAATTCGTATCGCGATCGCGAAAAGGCGCGAAAAGCTGGTCATGGCTGGGCTTTTAGCCGAAGCCACGGCAGGAATAAAGCGTCTCGTTCGATTCACTTACATCGTGAAATCGAAGCGGTAGGTGGTCGACACGCCAATCATGAACTGGTTGCGGTCGCCGCGCTCCTTGACCAGGCTGGAATCGGCCGCCGGTCCCATCAGGCGCGAATATTCGCCAAACAGGCTGGCGGTCATCGGCTCGGTCACCTTCCAGGTTATGGCGCCGCCGAGGCCGGTCGATTTCAGCCCGCCACCGGGATGATATTCGCTCAAGCCCGAGGCCACGGCTTCCTGCGCGTTGACGCCGTAATAGGCGTCGAAATAATTGCCTGACGCAAAGGAAACACGCGGGCCGCCCGAAATCCTGACGGTCGGCGTCACATCGTAAAAGGCATCTGCGGCGATGTCGGCGACAAAGCCGTTGTGAGCGCGAATGCCGTGGCGCAGCTCGGCGCGGGCGCGCAGCCAGTCGGTCGGATAGAATTCGAAGAAGCCGCCGACTTCCCCGCCCCAGCGCACCGGATCGAGGCCCTTCAGCTCATCGGCGTTGTCGTCATCGCGGGAAAACAGGAACTTGCCGGTCAGGCCAGCGCGGAAACCGCCATCATCGACCAGCGCCAGCGAGATGTTGTCGTTGCGCGAGACAAAGCGGGCAGCAGGTCCGGCCTTGCCCAGCGAAATGATCGGCGAGGCGCTGAGCAGGTACTTTTTGCCGCCCTCGAAATTCGGCGCCACCATGCCGGTGGCACCTACGGTCAGATACCAGTCGCCGGACAGCCAGCTGCCCTCGCCCGCATTGGCAGCGCCCGTCCCACCCAGCACCGCGGCGGCCAACACAAGAGAGATTCTTCCGACCGAACTCATGGCCACTCCACTAACACAACGCATATGATTGCCGATGACAGCTTTGACGGCCGTTTGGTAAAATTTGATTTAAAGCCGAGACATATGCTCGCGCTTTGCCGCGATCCCGCTGCCGGTCATCGGCTGGACGTTGGCTCGCGCCCGGATTACCTTCCATCCGCAGTATTCCGCAGCCCTCGATGGAGACCGCGACAATGACCCTGCATGGCGATGCCTTGAAAATCGGGATCGAACAGACACGGACAAAATGGGGATGGTTTGTCGCACTCGGTGTGCTGCTGCTCATCTTCGGCGGCATTGCCTTCGCCAATCTGTTCGTCGCCACGGTGGCTTCCGTCTACGTCGTGGGATGGCTGATGCTGATGGCGGGTATCATCGAGATCGTGCACGCGTTCGGCGTCAAGTCCTGGAATCGCTTCTTCTACTGGCTGCTCAGCGGACTGCTGTACGCCGTCGCCGGCTTCTTCGCTTTCGGCAATCCGTTGCTTGCCTCGGCGGTGCTGACGTTCCTGCTGGCGATCGCGCTGGTCGCGTCAGGGGTGCTCAGGGCCTGGGTCGGCTACAGCCACCGGCCGGAACGCGGCTGGGGCTGGCTCGTCGCCGCCGGTGTCATCAGCGCGCTTGCAGGTCTGATCATCGCCATGGGCTGGCCGGTCAACAGCCTGTGGGTGCTCGGTCTGTTCCTTGCGATCGACCTGATCTTCCAGGGCTGGACCTTCATCGCCGTCGGCCTGGCGCTGAAAAAGTAGGGATCATGCCTAAGGCCTGTTGAGATTCAGGTCAGGCCGAGCCGAAAAGGGTGGGTTCCGAGAACCGGAGCGGAGCGTACGTTTGGGTACGTGAGCACCGGAAGCGGAGGAAACCACCATTTGCAGGCCGGCCTCACCTGAATATCAACAGACCTTAAAATGCCATGGCCGCATCGAGATCGGAGAGCGGCTTGACGCCGGCAAGCAGCGCGCGTGCCTCGGCTTCATCGCGCTTCATCTGCGCGACCAGCGCGTCGAGCCCATCGAACTTCACCTCCGGGCGCAGGAAACCGAAGAAGGAAACCTGACAGACCTCGCCATAGAGGTCTTCGGAGAAGTCGAAGACGAAGGTTTCCAGCAGCGGCGCGCCATTGTCGTCGACGGTCGGGCGACGGCCGAAGCTGGCGACGCCGTCGTGAAGCGTGCCGTCGGAGCGGCGGAAGCGGACGGCATAGATGCCCTCCTTGAGTGCGGCTTCAGCCGACAGCCTCATATTCGCGGTTGGAAAGCCAAGGGTGCGGCCAAGCTGCTGTCCGCCAACCACCTCACTTTCGACGGTGAAGCGGTAGCCGAGCAGACCGGCGGCTTCAGCCACTTCGCCCTCGCCCAGCAATCCGCGGATGCGGCTGGACGACACCACCTCGGCGCCCTCGTCCCGGAAGGCGTCGACGAGCGTGACGCCGAAGCCGTGACGCTCACCCGCCGCCATCAGGTAGGCCGGGCCGCCTTGACGATCCTTGCCGAAGTGGAAATCGAACCCGGTCACGGCGTGGGTAATGCCAAGGTTCGTTTCCAGCACATCCGTCACGAACGCTTCCGCCGACAGCGAGGCGAAGTCGCGCGTGAACGGCTGCTCGACCAGCGCGGCAAAGCCCAGCAGCGACAGGAGCCGCGCCTTCATCGGCGGCGGCGTCAGCACGAACAACGGGATATCAGGCCTGAAGATCTTGCGCGGATGCGGTTCGAACGTCAGCACCAGGGCCGGTACGCCGCGCCGTCCGGCCTCGGCAGAGGCGCGCTCGAGCACCGCCTGATGGCCGCGATGGACGCCATCGAAATTGCCGATCGCCACGACGCCGCCGCGCAGGTCGGCGGGAAGCGGCGCGGTTGCGAGGATGCGTTGGAAGGCTGCCATCGTCACCTACCGAAGCCTGGGAATGACGGCCACCGGACCATAGCCATGCTTTTCCAGGAACGCCGCCAATCTTGCCGGATCCGGTTGCAGGGCATCGCCATAGTCGCGGGCATGGATGCCGCCGGAGACATAAAGAACATCGAAGCCATTGTCGGCGGCGCCCTTCACATCGGTCATCATGCCGTCGCCGATGGCAAGCACCTGGCCGCGCTCGACCGGCTGGCCAAGAATCTCGGCAACCTCCTTCATCGCGAGATTGTAGATCGGCGCGTAAGGTTTTCCAGCGATCAATGTGCGGCCGCCAAGCTGGGCATAGTCACGCGCCAGCGCGCCGGCACACCAGATGATGCGTTCGCCGCGCTCGACCACGATGTCGGGATTTGCGCAGATGAAAGGCAGGTTCCTGGCGCGCAGCCGCCGCAGGAGCTCCGTGTAATCCTCGGGTTTTTCGACCTCGTCGTCGAACAGGCCGGTGCAGACGACGCCGGACGCCTCGAACTCCTCGACAAGCTCGACGTCGAGACCTTCATAGAGGGTGAAGTCCCGGTCGGCGCCGATATGGAAAATCTTGCGCGGCCCTTCGGCGATCAGATCCCGCGTCACGTCGCCTGAGGTAACCACCCGGTCGTAGGCTGACGGTGGAACACCGATCGCGTTCATCTGCGCCACGACATCGGCACTTCTGCGCGGCGAATTGGTGATCAGGACGACGGGGATTTTCGCCTCTCGAGCCCTTGCCAGTGCGGAAGCCGCCACCGGGAAATGCGTTTCACCATTGTGGACCACACCCCAGACATCGCACAGGATTGCCGAATAGGACTTCGACACGTCTTCGAGCGAGCCGATGATTTCAGGCGAATCCGCCATGCCGTTTCCTTCAGTCATGATCGTTGCGATCGCCGCGACCGACGGTTCGCCGCAGCCGGTTCGGATTAGCCGAACCGCCCCGGCCTGTCACCAGCTTTCGCCAGTCACGATTGGTTAGCGGTTGGTGAAGCGCTGCCCCGGCAATAGAGCGATTTCCCAAACGCGGCCTTCAGCGTTTTGTGGAAAACTGGCATCGATCGAGAATCCGCCGGCGGGGGCCGCTGCAAGACATGCATGAACTTTGGCGTCAGTTCTGCCGCGACAAGCGCGGCAACTATGCTCTTATGACGGTCGTTGCGATGGTTCCGCTCATGGGCGCCCTGGCGATAGCCGTCGACTTCACCGAGATGAGCCGCGAAAAACAGGCGGTTTCGAATGCGCTCGATGCCGCAAACTTCGCCACGGCGCGCCGGCTGACGGAGGGTGCTACCGACGACCAGTTGAGGGCCTATGCGCTCGACTTCTTCAATGCCAACCTCAACAAGATCAACCCCGCCAACACGACGCTCAGCGTCACCTTGCCAAGCAACACCGCCGGCGGGGGCTTGCTCAAAATGAGCGCGCGGCTTGACTACAAGCCCTATTTCTATCCGGTCTTCGGTCAGCTCGTCGGCAAATCCGAAACCGACGCCAACCAGAAGATCAGCTTCAACGTGACCTCGGAAGTGCGGCTGAAGAACACTCTTGAAGTCGCCCTGGCGCTCGACAATTCCGGGTCGATGACCAAGACCGGAACGGGCTCGGGTCAAACGCGCATCGACCTTCTCAAGACCGCGGCCAAACAGCTGGTCGACACGCTGGCCCAGCAGGCGGCCATGATCAAGCAGGTCGACAGGCCGGTGCAGTTCGGCCTCGTGCCGTTTGCCGCCTCGGTCAATGTCGGCCCCGGCAACGGTAACGCGTCCTGGATGGACACCGAAGGATTGTCGCCGGTATCGAACGAGAATTTCGACTGGTCGACGCTGAACGCGGTCGACAAATACGCCCAGCAGACCAACGGTATCTGGTACAAGCGCGGCACCGGATGGGGTACCGACGAAGGCCAGATGCTGACCCGGTTTTCGCTCTACCGGGACATGAAGGTCGTCACCAACCATGAGCGTGTCACCAACAGCAAGCGCGTGGTTTGCGACGAATACAACTCGAACAACACCTGCAAACGAAGCCATGACGAATATGATTACATCGATTCCTATGGCCCGTTCGCCAGTTGGCAAGGTTGCGTCGAGGCCAGGCCCTATCCCTACAATGTCAACGACGCCGCGCCGTCCGGCGGCTCGGCGAACACCGGCATAGGGGTTGGCGATCCGGCAACGATGTTCGTGCCGATGTTCGCCCCCGACGAACCCGGCAACCATTGGAGGCTCACCCAAGATCCCGATGAGGCCACGCCGACGACCTACGGCGCCGTGAACAGCTGGTGGAACGACGACCCGACAAGCAGCACCGGCCAATCCCGGTTGCGCAACATGGCCAAATATTTCCAGCCGCGGCCGATCAATGCGCCGGCGCTGGCCGCCGGCAACGGGCCGAACTACAGCTGCTCCACCAACCCGATCACGCCGCTGACCGATGTCAGCGTTGCCACTGGGCTCACCGCGATCAAGGCCGCGATCGACCTGATGAAGCCCGACGGCGGCACCAATGTTCCCGAAGGCATGGCCTGGGGATGGCGCGTGGTTTCGAGCGGCGATCCCTTCACGCAAGGCCGCCCGGAAACCGAGAGAGGCAACGACAAGGTCGTGATCGTGCTGACCGACGGCGCCAACACCTACTACACGCCTTCCTCGCTCGGCTATTCCGACCCCGCCGATTCGAAATCGACTTATGCGTCCTTCGGCTATCTCAAACCCGGCTACAACGGCACGTCGGTGGGCCGCCTGTTCATGGGCACATCGAGCACCATTGGCCAATTCGATTATTCTAACGGCAATTATACCAACGCGCTCAACGAGCAGATGGCGACGCTTTGCAACAACGCCAAGGCAGCCAACATCATGGTGATGACTGTGGCGCTCGATCTGTCGACGACTAAAATCGCCGACCAGCAGGCGATCGAGGCGCTGAAATCCTGCTCGTCGAACTCGCGCTTCCGCAAGGACCCGACGGACGCGAGCAAGCCGGCAAAACTGTTCTGGAATGCCACCGGCGCCAGCTTGTCGAACGATTTCAAGGAAATCGGCAACGAATTGTCGAACCTGCGCATCGTCGGCTGATCCGTAGCCATCGGGGGCTGGCTGGAACAATGGCTGGCGCCGCCATGCACTTGCGCGCGCCTGCCGGGACAGGCACATCTTGGCCGCCTGCCGGATCGCGCGTCCATTCGCGGCGCGCTGGAGAAGAACAGATGCCCGAAACAGCCAATCATCTCGCCTTCGCGCTGGTCTGCCTCGGCATGGTGCTGACGCCTGGCCCCAACATGATCTATTTGATCTCGCGTTCCCTGTCGCAGGGGCCGAAGGCGGGGCTCATCTCGCTTGGCGGTGTGGCACTCGGCTTTGTCTTCTATGTGCTGGCGGCGGCGTTCGGCATCACCGCGCTGCTGCTCGCCGTGCCCTACGCCTATGACGCGCTGCGCTTTGCCGGCGTGCTCTATCTGCTGTGGCTGGCCTGGCAGGCGGTGAAGCCGGGCGGACGCTCGCCGTTCGAAGTGCGCGAATTGCCGAGGGACAGGCCGCGCAAGCTTTTCGCCATGGGCCTGATGACCAATCTGCTCAATCCGAAGGTGGCCGTGCTCTATCTGTCGCTGTTGCCGCAGTTCATCAGCCCTGGCAAAGGCCACGTCCTGTCGCAGCTTCTGGTGCTCGGCGCGACGCAGATCTCGATCAGCCTCAGCGTCAATGCCGTCATCGCGGTGACGGCCGGTTCGATCGCCACCTTTCTCGCCGGACGGCCTTTGTGGCTGGTCATCCAGCGCTGGATGATGGGCACCGTGCTGGCGGCACTGGCGCTGAAGATGGCGACAGAGGCGCAGCGCTGAGAGTGCTGATCTACATCGGCCGCCTTATCTGCTGTGCCCGCTCCGGCTCGACCACCCTGCGGTAGAGATGCCAGGTGGCATGGCCGAGCACCGGCATGACGACGGCGAGCCCGGCAAACAGCGGGATCGAACCGATCACCAGAAGCACGGCGACCAGCAAGCCCCACAGCGCCATTTGCAGCGGGTTGGCCATCACTGCCCGGGCCGAGGTCTCGATCGCCGAAACGGCGCCGACGTCACGGTCGAGCAGCAGCGGGAAGGCAACCACGGTAGTGGCCAGCACGATTACGGCGAAGACAAAGCCCGCGGCATTGCCGGCAAGGATCAGCGTCCAGCCCTTGCTGGTGGTCAGCACGTCGCGGACGAAGCCACCGATCGAGGCCGGCGGCTGGTCGCCGAACAGGCCGGTGTAGATCGACTGCGCCGTGTAGAGCCACAACAGGAACAGCGCCACCAGCATGACGCCGATGACAGCGATCGACGGGACAGCGGACGAGCGCCGCACATCAAACGCGTGCCACCAGGAGGTGTTCATGCCGAGCTCACGCCGGCGGCTGATCTCGTAAAGGCCGAGCGCCGCAAACGGCCCGACCAGCGCGAAACCCGACATCAGGGGATAGATGAGCTGGATGGCATTGGCGCCGGACGTCCACTGCGTCAGGATCAGGCCGACGATGGGATAGATCAGGCACAGGAACACGTAGTGCGATGGTTTTGCCCAGAAATCCTCGAAGCCGAGGCGCAGCGCATCCCAAAGGTCCGACGTGGTGATGCGGCGCACCGTTGGCTGCACATGCATTCCACGTGCGTCCGCCATGACATGAAAGCCGGCCATAACCTTCCTCCCGTGTGTCGGGGCGGTCACCGCCTGGATGGCCGCCAGAGCTGCCACTTCAAGATCAAGAGGCATGATAGCAGAGTTGGCGGCGATTGTCGCCGCGTCAATTGCCTGGGGCGCAACTCCTAGTGTTCAACTCTCCGTATGGCCTCTCATATGGCGTGCCTCGGCAGTCTTTCGTTTTAGCCAACCATTGTTCTGCATTTTAGCATTTACGTATTTTAGCATTTACTTAAATTACTCGTAGGGATCTCTGGCGTATCACCTGAGCTTTACGAGGTTCGGCGAGGAATTATGTTCGCATTGAGAGGCTTCTGGTCTTCGGAGCACGGCAACTTTGCCATGACGACCGCCGTCGCGATGCTGCCGATAATGATTGGTTTGGCCGGCGCGGTTGATCTGATCGGCACGAGCCATGACGCCTCGCAACTGCAGAACTCGCTGGACGCGGCGGGGCTCGCCATCGGCACGAAGTTCTCTCCCGATATGGCGGCCGGCGATGTCCAGCAGCTTGGGCTGCAATTCTTCGCCGCCAATATGAGCGCGGCCGACCAGCAGGAATATTTGGGCAGCGTCTCCGCTTTCGCGGCAACGGCAAGCGGCAGCCCAAGCGCCTACTTTATCTCGCTGTCGTCCAGCATAAGCCGCCCAAGCTTCATCAGCGCCTCGGCCCCCTGGCAGGCCTCCCGCTCGGCCTCGGTCAAGGTAAAACCTGGCGCACAGGCCTGCGTGCTGGCGCTCGATCCGCATGCGTCCGCCGCCGTGAACCTCCAGGGCTCGACCAACGTCTCGATGGACAATTGCGTGATCGCGGCGAACTCGGACGCGTCCGATTCCGTCAACAGGGGTGGCTCCGCGCTGGTTTCAGCCGGCTGTGTCTCAACCGTCGGCGGCACCAGCGGGCTGTTGCCACCCAGCGCCAGTCTCGCCTGCGGAACGCCGCACGAACATAGGTACGCGTCCTTTGATCCATTGGCCGACGTCGTTCCTCCCCCTTACACATTGTGTTTGCCTGTCCCGAACGGCAAAACCTACACGCTGTCGCCCGGCACGTATTGCGACAAGACATTGTCGGGGGACATCACGCTTGATCCGGGCGTCTACATCATGCGCGGCACCACCATAAAGCCAGGGGGGAACGGCAGCCTGGCTGGCCAGGGCGTGACTATATTCCTCATGGAAAGCGCTGAGATCTACATAAATGCCAATGAGAAGGTGAACCTTTCCCCGCCCACCAGCGGCCCTTATGCTGGCATCACCATTTTCCAGGATCACGGCAACACGTCTGCTCTGACATTGAATGGCGGCGCAAATTCCGTGCTCAGCGGTTTCATTTACGCGCCGGACGCGCCCATTTCCTACGCCGGCAACTCTGATATGAGCGCCCAGGGCGACTGTCTCAGGCTTGTCGGCAATACGATTCAGATGACCGGAAACTCGTCCGTCAAGTCGGACTGCGCGGCGGCGCTTGGAAATCGCACAATGTACGCCGATCGGATGATCACTCTGGTGAAATGAGAACGACAGGCGGCCCAAGCGGTAGCGTTGAGAAAAATGGCGGTCCCCTTTAACAATGCCGGAGTGCGGCGGCGACCGCACTCCGGCAGATCAGCGCCTCCCACAAAGGCACATCCTGGTTGAAAACAGAGTGTCGCTACGATTTCGCCGCCGCCGCGAAGCGATCGATCACCTCAGTCAGGGGGACGTGGCCAAGGCAGGCGCCAGAACCGGCGGGCTGTTCGCCATCCTCGACAGCCAGCGCATAACGCACGGCCGGATCGGATTCGATGCGAAGGCGCAATCCGGCCAGCTTGGGATAGGCAGCGCCGTCGATCGCCTGGTGAAACTCCGCCCAGCGTGCCACGCCGATCAGCGTGGTATCGGCCAGCGTCAGCCGGTCGCCGACCAGGAAATCCGTGTCGGCGATCATCGCCTCGAGCCGATCATGACGTTCCGCAACGGCCTTGCGGCCGAACTCCCGCAAGGTCGCCTTCAGCGCCGGTTCATCCGCCGCCATTTCCAATGCCACCCAGAGCGGGCTGAAGGCGGCGGTGAAACCGGTGTTCACGAAGGCCATCAGCTGGTGCATGCGGTCGGCTTGCGGCGTGCGCGGTTCGAAGCTGATGCGGCGCTGTGTGTCGCGGGCTTCGAGCCACGAGGCGATGGCCATTGTCTCGGTGAGCACCCGGCCTTCGTCGGTGATCAGCACCGGCGTTTCCTGACGGTCGTTGATGCTGGCATAGGCATCGTTTTTCATCTCGGTGAGCATGTCGACGCGGCACAGGCGATAGGGTTGCCCGACGCGTTCAAAGGCAGCGACAAGCCCCATCGAGCTTCCCGCCGGGAAGCCGTAAAGGAGGATAGGTTCCATTTGTTTTCTTCCGTGATTGAGAGGATCACGCCGCGCAGCGAAACTTGACCCTAAACGCTTGTCGTCCCATGTAAATTACGCACAATTCTGTAACCAGGATCCGCCCATGAAAGACGTCGTCTCACGCTGCCCGATCGAAGAGACCATGCGCGTGCTCAGCGGTCGCTGGCCCACACTGCTGCTCTATTATCTGAAGGACGGGACCAAGCGGTTCAGTGAACTGAGACGTGACAACCCGACCGTGTCGCATCGCATCCTGACCCTGGAACTGCGCAAGCTGGAAGAAGCCGGCATCGTGCGGCGCACGGTGCGTCCGGGTTATCCGTTGCGGGTCGACTATGACCTCACAGCGCCTGGCCGCCGGCTTGTACCGCTCATCGACGCGCTCGGGTCGTGGTGGGTGCATACGGAAGACGACCGGATGGGCGGTTCCTCGGACGCAGATCTCGATACTGCCGCCTAACATCTTCGATTTTCGCCGCCCTGCCCGGCAAAAGCCATGATCGACGTTATCTCAGGGGCATGACCATAGCGAAAATCGAAACCCACCCGATCCCGAATCTGCACAGGCGCATGGTGCTGACCGGCCTCGCAGCCTTGGCGGGCCTCGCCGCCTGCAGCACCGTTTCACTGCCGTCAGGCGAAGGCGCCGGGGTCTCCTCCTCCGCCACCAGCACGCTGGCCAGCATCCGCGCCTCGGCGGGGCTCGCGCCGCTGGTCGCCGACCGGCAACTCGAACAGGCTGCCCTGCAGCAGGCCGGCTACATGGCGCAGCGCCGCCGCATGAGCCACACCACCGGCTGGGGCAAGGATTTCGCCTCGCGCATCAAGGACAATCGAATTTCCGGCGCCGCGGCGGAGAACATCGCCGAGGGTCGTTTCGACCTCGAGAAGCTGTTCGACATCTGGGTGCATTCACCTGGCCATCGCCGCAACATGCTCGACCCGCGCTTCACCCGCTTCGGCCTTGCCTATGTGCGCGACGGCGGCGACAGCAAGCTCCGTTACTGGAGCCTCGTGCTCGGAAAATAGAGCTAGTCCATATGCGCTGCCGGCGCGCCGCCGGCAGGCGCCTGCTTTGGCTTGCGCAGCAGGAAAACAAACGGGATGGCAAGCAGCGTCATCACCATAAGTATTTTGAAGTCGTTGACGTAGGAAATCATCATCGCCTGCAGATTGACCATGCGATCGACCTGCGAAAGCGCCGTCGGATCGCCGCTCGCGGCGGCAGGAGAGACCGCCCAAAGATTGGGGTTGAACGGGTTGATGAAGGCCGAAAGCTCGGTGTGATTGATCTGCGTGTTGCGCACCATCAGAACCGTCACGACCGACACGCCGATGGACGAGCCAAGATTGCGCACCAGGCTGAACAAGGCCGTGGCATCGGTGCGGAAGCGCACGTCAAGCGTGGCGAAGGCGACGGTCGACAGCGGCACGAACACCATTCCCATCCCCAGGCCCTGGATGACGCCGGAGCTGATGATCAGCCAATTGTCCATCTGCGGCGTGAAGCTGGACATGGTGTAGAGCGACTGTGCGGTCAGGAGGAAGCCGATGACCACGAGGATCCTGGCGTCGATCTTGCTCATGAGCCGGCCGACGACCAGCATTGAAATCATGGTGCCGACACCGCGTGGCCCTATGACGACGCCGATGGTGACGGTCGGATAGCCGAAGATGGTCGACAGCATCGGCGGCAACAGCGACATGCTCGCCAGAATGAGCACACCCATGATGAAGATGAACGCCAGCCCGGTCACGAAATTGCGGTCGAGGAAGATCTTGGGATCGATGAAGGGGTGTTCGGCGGTCATGGTGTGAATGATGAACACCCAGAAGCCGGTGAGCGAAAGACCAAGTTCGATCCAGATCTCGACCGAGGAAAACCAGTCGACCTCGCCGCCGCGATCGAGCAGCAGCTGAAGCGCGCCGACGCCGAGCGATATCATGGCGAAGCCGAAGAAATCGAAGCCGCGCACCCGCCGGGCAACGGCCGGCAAGTAGGCGGCCATGCCGAGAAAGGCGACGATGCCGACCGGCAGGTTGATGAAGAACACCCAGCGCCAGTTGAAATTCTCGGTCAGCCAGCCACCCAGCGTCGGGCCCAGAATCGGCCCCAGCATGATGCCGGCGCCCCAAATGGCCATCGCCTGGCCATGGCGTTCCCTGGGATTGATGTCGAGCAGGAAGGTTTGCGACAGAGGCACGATCGCCGCTCCGAACACGCCTTGCATCAGCCGGAAGAACACTATGCTCTCCAGGCTCCAGGCGATGCCGCACAGCATCGAGAATATGGTGAAGCCGACCACTGCCGTCAGGAACAGTTCCTTGCGGCCGAAGCGGTCGGCCAGCCAGCCGGTGACCGGCGTCATGATGGCGGCGGCAACGATGTAGGAGGTCAGCACCCAGTTGATGTTGTCCGGCGAGGCGCCGAGATCGCCCGTCATTGTCGGCAGAGCGACGTTGGCGATCGTCGTGTCGAGCGCCTGCATGACCGTCGCCAGCATGAGCGCGACCGTGATCAGGCCGCGATGCGGCACTTCTTTGAAGGGTTCGGGCGTGCTCATGGCGTGGAACTTCCAGCAGGTAACAAAAACGTGTACAAGGGGTTTCCGGGCGGCAACGCCTTCCGTTGAGAGACCCTCGTCGCGGTGGGACGCGATCGTCGATGTGGGGGTTACATCGACTGAAAGTCTCTGATGAGCGGATGCCTGCCGCCCGGAAACATGAGGACCGACGAGTCTGCCTCGGAGATTTCAGATTTCGGCCAGGCCGCGACGCGGCAGCGCCAAAACGCTGATCCTTCCAGCTCCTCCCATCAGACCAATCCTGCTATTCACCTCCGCCGCTGGTCCTGCGGCAATCTGTTGACGTTACTGCGCGGCCTCGCCAGCCGTGGCGTGACCAAAGATCGAGGGCAGGCCACGCGCCACGCCGGTGTCGACGGTAACGGTGGCGCTCATGCCGGTGCGCAACGCCATCTTGGCGTCCGCATCGATCAGTTCGAGACGAACCGGGATACGCTGTGTGACCTTGACCCAGTTGCCGGTGGCATTTTGGGCCGGCAGCAGCGAGAACTCGGCTCCCGTGCCGGCGCCGATCGCCTTGACCGTCCCCTCGAAGGTGCGCCCTGGATAGGTGTCGACCACGATCTCGGCCTTCTGGCCGGGCTTCATGTGGGTGAGCTGCGTTTCCTTGAAATTGGCATCGATCCAGGTGTCACCGGTCTCGACCAGCGAAAACAGCGGCGTGCCGGAACCGACATACTGACCGACCTTGAACGACGAGGCCTGGCTGACGATGCCGTCCGCCGGCGCCTTGACCGTTGTCTGGGCCAGGTCGTAGGCCGCCTTGTCGCGCGCGGCGAGCGCGGCCATCACGGTCGGGTGCTTGTCGGTCTCGATGTCGGGATTGCCGCCAAGGCCTGCCTTGGCGCTGATGATGCCTTGCTCGGCAACCGCCAGCTGCTGCTTGGCCTTGTCGAGATCGTTCTTGGCTTCGTCGAGCGACGATTTGGCGTTGATGCCCTTCTGGGCGAGGTCGGCGGCGCGATCGAACTGAGACTGGGCGAAGGCGACCTGGCTGGCATCGGACTTTTGCTGAGCCATCGACTGGCCATAGGCCGCGCGCAACTGCTCGACATTGAGACGCGCGCCCGCAACCGCGGCGTCGGCCTGCGCTAGCGCGATCCGGTAGGGCTCGGGGTCGATGGCAAACAGCTCGTCACCCTGCTTGACCAGCTGGTTATCGAAGATGTCGACCTTAACGATGCGGCCGGCCGTGTCGGAAGCGATCGACACCTTGGCCTGCTGCAGATTGGCGTTCTCGGTCTCCTGATAGCGGCCGCCGGTGACCCAGACATAGCCGCCGCCGACAGCCAATGCCGCAGGCAGCGCGACCATCAGCAGGAAGCGGCCCAGCCGGCGCTTTTTCTTCACGGGCACTGGGGCCGGCTGCACCGGGGGAGCAACCGCCGGCGGGGCCGCGGGGGGGGGGGGCGGGGGGGGGGAGCGGGGGGGGGGGGGGGGTTTGGGGTATATTTTGTTAGGCGGGAGTAGGGGGGGGGGGGAGTGTTTTTTTTATTTTTTTATTTTTGGGGGGAGAGGG
>NZ_JBVVQM010000018.1:57773-85207 GCF_055811155.1 Mesorhizobium sp. WSM4822
CCGCCGCCCGCGCCACAACCCCCCGCACGGGGCCCCGCGGGGGTTTTTTCTTCCCGGCCCGTGGGGCGGGCGCCCCGGGGGCACAAACCGCGGGGGGGGCCGCGGCCGGCTGCGCCGGCGCTTCCATGTCCAGTTCGGTCACTTTCTCGTCTATCTTGGCTACCGCGTTCATGCTGCTGCGCCTTCTGTATTCTTCACTTTTTCAATGGACGGCGTCTCGTCGTCGGTCAGGTTGCGAACCATCGCCTCGAGCCCTTCGATGAGGACGCGACGGGCTTCCGGCTTCACGCCGACCAGCGATTCCTCATAGACTTCTCCGGCAATGCTCTTGATTACGGCGTAGGCATCGCTTGCCTTGGGCGTCAGGAAGATCATGCGGACGCGACGATCGGCGGCGTCGGACCGACGCTCGATCCAGCCTCCCTCTTCCATGCGGTCGACCAGGCGCGAAACGCTGATCGGCTCGATTTCGAGAAGTTCGGCCAGCCGCGCCTGCGCGACACCGTCTTCCTTGGCAACGCGGACCAGAAGCCGCCATTGCGCCGAAGAAAGCCCCAAGCCACTGGCCCTCGCCTCGAAGCGCTTGCGCATCAAGCGCTGCACGTCGTGGATCAAGAAGCCCAATCTGTCGATGCCATCGGAAACCATGAGCGGCATATATAATAAGCGTGCTCACTATTCAAGACGCCGCGTTGCACGAGAAGCCGGCAAATGTGCATGGCAGCTTTGCCGGACCAATCATGGTTATCGATTTGCAAACGCATGATGGCCGTAGCCCCCGCTACACTGGTCGCGTCTGGCATATTGATGTACAGCCGCTGAACAGGATCGGGGGATCAACGCAATGCCGACGCTTTACGCTCTCAAGCCGGCCTTCCAGGGCCGACTGCGGCCGCTGGTCAATCGGTTGGCGGCAATCGGGGTCACGGCAAACAGCATAACCATCCTGGCGGCCGCGATGTCGATAGCCGCCGGCGCGGCCATTGCGATCTGGCACGAATGGCGCTGGCTGCTGTTGCTTATCCCCTTGGTGATGTTCGTGCGCATGGCGTTGAATGCCGTGGACGGCATGCTGGCGCGCGAGCATGGCCAAGCCTCGACGCTTGGCATGTATCTGAACGAGTTGTGCGACGTCGTTTCAGACCTCGCGCTGATTCTCCCTTTTGCCGTCTTTCCGGAATTTGGCGCATGGGGCGTCGTCGCCTTCGCGATAGCGGCCGTGCTGACCGAGTTCGCCGGCGTGCTCGGCATCGCTGCCAAGGTCGGGCGTAATTATGCCGGGCCGTTCGGCAAGAGCGACAGGGCGCTGGCGCTCGGCGTCGTCGCCGTGCTGTGCGCCGCCGGGCTGTGGCCGGCATCGATAGCGGCGTTTGTGTTTCCGGCCATGGCAACGCTTTCGCTGCTGACCGCCATAAACCGGATACGCGCCGGCATTATTGGCAGCGCCAGCTGAGCATCGAGGCTCGCCATGCCGCCAGAGGGGAAGACCATGATGCACGAACCGATCGCCGCCGCGGCCACGGAAAGCCTTGCGCGGCAAGCACAGGAGCGGGTTTTCCGCAGCCATGACGGGACGGAGATCTTCTACCGATTCTGGCCGGCGGCCTCCGCCGATGCCAAGGGCGCGGTGGTGCTCTTCCACCGCGGCCACGAGCATGGCGGTCGCATGGCCCATCTTGTCGATGAATTGCAGATGCCGGACCACGCCTTCTATGCCTGGGATGCCCGCGGCAATGGCCGCTCGTCCGGCGAGCGCGGCTATGCGCCTTCCTTCTCGGCCCTGGTGCGCGACATCGACTGCTTCATGCGCGAGATTGCAGCCAGGGATGGCTTTGCCACTCGGGATATCGCGCTGATCGCACAATCCTTCGGCGCCGTGCTGGCCGCCGCCTGGGTGCATGACTATGCGCCGAAGCTGCGCGCCATGGTGCTGGCCTCACCGGCCTTCTCGGTAAAACTCTACGTGCCCTTCGCCAAGGAGGGCATCGCACTCTGGCAGAAGATCAAGGGCCGCTTCTTCGTCAATTCCTACGTCAAGGCGAAATTCCTGACCCACGATCCCGTGCGCATCGCCTCTTTCGAGAGCGATCCGTTGATCACGCGGCCGATCGCTTCCAACATCCTGGTCGAACTCTATCAGCATGCCGCACGCATCGTCAGTGACGCCCGCGCCATCAATGTGCCGACCCAGCTTCTGCTTTCGGGCAGCGACTGGGTGGTGCGCCACGGCCCGCAGCACGAGTTCTTCGTCAATCTCGGCAGCCGCACCAAGGAACGCCATGTGTTGCCTGGTTTCTTCCACGACACGCTGGGCGAGCGCGACCGGGCAAAGGCCCTCGACCTGATCCGGCCATTCCTGGCCAGGCAGTTCGAGGCACCCGATGCGCCGGTCGACCTTAAGCAGGCGGACATTGCCGGCTACACACGCGACGAGGCCGATAGGCTTGCCTCGCCGCTCGCTCTGATGTCGCCAAAGGGCCTCTATTGGGCATTCAGCCGTGCCTCCATCCGCATGGGCGCCTGGGTCTCGCAAGGTATGAAGGCCGGCGTGACCACCGGCTTCGATTCCGGCTCGACGCTGGACTACGTCTACGAGAACAATGCGCGCGGGCTTACGCCTCTTGGCCGCGTCGTCGACCGCATTTTCCTGGAGGCCATTGGCTGGCGCGGCATCCGCCAGCGCAAGCTGCATCTCGAAGAGCTCATCGGCTCTTGCCTGGCGACGCTCAAGGCCGCTGGCCGGCCGGCGCACATTCTCGACATCGCGGCCGGCCATGGCCGCTATGTTCTCGATGCCATCGTGAAGAGCCCCGATCAGCCGGCGAGCGTTCGCCTGCAGGATTATTCCGACCTCAACGTCCAGCTTGGCCGCAAGCTGATCGCCGAGCGGCAATTGCCGGCTGATGTCTCATTCCAGCGCGCCGATGCCTTCGATGCCGACATGCTCGCTTCGATCGATCCAGCTCCGGATCTTGCCATCGTTTCCGGCCTTTACGAATTGTTCTCCGACAATGCGATGATAGCCCGCTCGCTCGGTGGATTGGCCAGCGCCATGCAGCCGGGAAGCCTGTTGCTCTACACCAACCAGCCCTGGCATCCGCAGCTCGAGATGATCGCCCGCAGCCTGACTTCGCATCGCGGAGGCGAGGCCTGGGTGATGCGGCGGCGCACGCAGGGTGAGATGGACCAGCTCGTCGAAGCCGCCGGTTTCGAAAAGCTCGACCAGCGCATCGACCAATGGGGCATCTTCACCGTCTCGGTCGCACGGCGCCGCTGAGCAGCATGGCCTCGTCGCTTGCACCCATCGCGCGCACCGAGCCTTATGGACGGGTGGTCGTCAGGGCCGCGCTATGGCTGGCCTTCCTGGCGCCGTTCTTCTACCTCAGCTACGGCTTCGCCAACTGGCTGGCCTCGCGGCGCGACGAGGTCGGCAGCATCGTGTTCTCGTGGGAACACAGCATTCCGTTCGTCGCCTGGACCATCGTGCCCTATTGGTCGATCAATCTGTTCTACGGCCTGTCGCTGCTGCTCAACAACGACAAGCAAGGCGTCGACCGCCTGGCCGGGCGCTATCTCACCGCGCAGGTCGTCGCCGTTATCTGCTTCATCCTGTTCCCGCTGACCGCGACATTCGTGCGACCGGCGACGACCGGCCTGCCGGGCTTCCTGTTTGCCGTGCTCGGCGGTTTCGACAAGCCGTTCAACCAGGCACCCTCGCTGCACATCGCCCTTTTGGTGATCATCTGGGATCATTGGCGCCACCGGCTCCGCGGGTTGCTCCTGCCGCTCTGGCATGGCTGGAGCTTCCTGATCGGTGCCTCGGTGCTGACGACCTGGCAGCATCACTTCATCGACATTCCGACCGGCGCGCTGCTCGGGTTCTTTGCGCTGTGGCTGTTTCCGCGCAGCGGCGCGTTGCCGTTTTCAGGCTTCCGGCTGACCAGCGATGTGAAAGCGCGGCGGCTGGCGCGGTTCTACGCGCTGGGCGCGGTCCTCGCGCTGGCCGGTGCAGCGCTCGGCGCCTTGTTCTGCGCCGTCGCGCTCTTCCTGCTTTGGCCGGCGCTGGCGCTGGCCATCGTCGCCTTCGCCTATGCAGGAGCAGGCGAAAAAGTGTTCCAGAAATCCGCCGATGGCAGCATCACGCTCGCAAGCCGTGTCCTGCTCTTGCCTTACCGTCTCGGCGCCAGGGCCAACATATGGGCCTGGACGCGCAAACTTGCTCCCCAGGTGGCGATTGCCGACGGCGTCTTTCTCGGGCGCTTTCCCACGGCACGCGAGGCCAGCAGCTTCGGCACGGTCATCGATCTCGCCGCCGAACTTAAGAGGCCTGCGGCAGCCGATTGCCGCTGGATCAGCTTTCCGATGGTCGACCTGTTGCCGCCGCCAGTGGCGATACGGCAACAGGCAGCCGGCGCGCTGGAGAGTGCGCGCCGCGACGGCACCGTGCTGGTGTGCTGCGCGCTCGGCTTCCAGCGCAGCGCCGGCGTCGTCGCCGAATGGCTGGTGGCGACCGGCAGGGCCAAGACGCCGGCGATTGCCCGCGAAATGCTCGCGGCCCTCGGCCGGCCGGTTCATCTTGCCGAGGCCATAGAGCGCGCGGCGTCATGACCGGCAATGCCTACCAGGACCGCACCGACCGCTTCGCCGGCATGCTGATGCGGCAGGCAGCGTGGCCGGCCGCAATCGTGGTGGCGGCAAATATCCTTGCGCCGCTGGCTGCCTCGACGCGCGGCGGCTTCGAGACTTTGCCGGCGGCCGTTGCGCTGTCGATCACAGCCGCGAGCGCTGTCGCCGTTCTGGCGCTGTCGGCATTGCTGGCATTCGACGCCCTGTTGTTCCGGGTCATGGCTGGCCATGATGACGAAGCTTCCGGCGGTGCCGCGGTGGACGACATGCTGGCGCGCATGCGCCTGAAAACGGCCCCGCCCGCGACACGCTCGCTCGATGACCGCATCGCCGGCACGCGTCGCCTGCTGTTCAAGCAGCGCGCCGCCCTGGCTCTGTTTGCCGCAGCACTTCTGGCGTCAGGGTTTTGGGCGCCGCGATGAACAGGCTTTCGCTCAAGACCTTCACCTTGCTGCAGACGGTAACCTCCGTCGGCCTCTCGGCGCTGGCCCGGATGGTGACGGGCGTGCGTCCGATCTGGAACGGCAGCCTGCCCTCCGACCGCCAGCGCATCTATTTCGCCAACCACACCAGCCATGGCGACTTTATCCTGCTGTCGGCCTGTCTCAGCGAAAGCGAGCGCGCGATCACCCATGCTGTTGCCGCAGGCGAATATTGGGGGAAGTCGCGGCTGCGCCGCTTCATCGCGCAGGACATGCTGTCGTCGGTGCTCATCAACCGGCAGTGGACGAGACCTGAGGAAAACCCGATCGAGATCATGCTGTCGGTTCTCGACCAGGGCCACTCGCTGATCCTGTTTCCCGAAGGCACACGCAACATGACCGAAGAGCCGCTGCTGGCATTCCGCTCCGGGCTCTACAATCTGTCGACGGCGCGGCCTCAGGTCGAGCTGATCCCGTGCTGGATCGAGAACATGTCGCGCGTGCTGCCCAAGGGGCAGTTCCTGCCGGTGCCGCTGCTGTGCCGCGTCGTCTTCGGCGCACCGGTGGCGATCGGTCCGGGCGAAGAACGCCGCGCCTTCCTCGAACGCGCCCACGCCGCGCTTCTGGCGCTCAACCCGCGTCCCGAGCGAGACGATTGATGCGCCACGAAATCTCCATCCTGATCATCGGCCTGCTGGCGGTTTTGACCACCGCCAGCATCGTCGCGACCATACTTTCGGCGCGAGCGCCGAAGCCGCTTAGTTCGACGCTGGTCAATCTCAGCCAGCGGATCAACGCCTGGTGGGTGATGGTGGCGCTGATGACGGTCGCCTTCTTCTTCGGGCGTTACGGGATGACCATCCTGTTCGCTCTGATCTCCTTCGCCGCGCTGCGCGAATTCGTGACGCTGACGCACACCCGCCGCAGCGACCATTGGGTGCTGCTTGGCATGTTCGGCATCATCATACCGTTTCAATATTGGCTGGTGTGGACCGCCTGGTACGGGCTCTTCGTCATCTTCATTCCGGTCTATTGCTTCCTGCTGATGCCGGCCATCACGGCGCTGCATGGCGACACTGAACGCTTCCTCGAGCGCATCGCCGCGCAGCAATGGGCGGTGATGATCTCGGTCTATTGCGTCAGCCATGTCCCTGCCCTGCTGACACTCGAGGTGCCGGGCTTCGAAGGCCGCACCCTGCTGCTGATCGCGTTCCTGATCATCGTCGTGCAAGGCAGCGACGTGCTGCAGTACATCTTCGGCAAGCTGTTTGGAAAACACCGTTTTTCGCCGAACGTCTCGCCGTCGAAAACCTGGGAAGGGCTGATCGGCGGACTGGTGTCGGCGAGCCTGCTCGGCGCGCTGCTATCGTTCGTGACACCCTTCTCGCCGCTGCAGGCAGCAGCCGTGGCCTTCGTCGCCTGCTCGATGGGATTTCTCGGCGGGCTGGTCGCCTCGGCCATCAAGCGCGATCAGGGCGTCAAGGACTGGGGCCATCTGATCGAAGGCCATGGCGGCATGATGGACCGCACCGACAGCCTGGTCTTCGCCGCCCCGGTGTTCTTCCACATCGTGCGCTATTTCTGGACGGTCTGAGCCGGCGGCCTGTTGCAAGAGCGGTTCATTGGCGCGCTCAGAGCCGGTTTTGGATCAGCATGGTGACGACGAAGAACGCGCCGACGGAGCTGGTGATGATGCCGATCGGCAGCTCCTGCGGCAGCAGCAGCGTTCCGGCCAGAAGATCGCTGGCCAGCAACAGCACCGGGTCAGTTTGGAAGCCGTTTGACACCCTTTTTTCATACGCCGAGATAGCGGTCCTGAATTTCTGGCGTCAGCGCCTCGGGCGTGCCTTCGAAGACGGTCATGCCCTTTTCCAGAACGAAGCAGCGGTCGGCCACAGGTAGAAGCTCGGCAAGCGTCTTGTCTACGACAAGGATCGACTGTCCGCTCGACTTGAGCTTGCGGATTGCTGCCCAGATGTCCTGGCGGATCACAGGTGCCAGACCCTCGGTCGCCTCGTCCAGAATGAGCAGGCTCGGATTGGTCATCAACGCGCGGCCGATGGCTACCATCTGCTGCTCGCCGCCCGACAGTGTACCGGCATATTGGTCGCGGCGTTCGCCGAGACGCGGAAACAGCTCGACAACTTTTTCCAATGTCCACGCGCTGCCGCGTGCTGCGGCCAGCAGGTTCTCCAGTACGGTCAGATTGGGAAAGCAGCGCCTTCCCTCCGGCACCAGACCCAGGCCAAGACGCGCGATGCGGTGCGGGCGCATGCCGGCGACTTGGCGGCCGCCAAAGCTGATCGAGCCTGAGCGCGGTTTCGCGAGGCCGAGAATGGAATTGATCGTCGTCGTCTTGCCCATGCCGTTGCGGCCCATGAGCGCCACGACCTCACCCGCCCTGACGTCGAGCGAGACGCCGAACAGCGCCTGCGATGCGCCGTAGAAGGTTTCGACGCCGTTGAGTTCCAGCAGGCTCACGCAGCTTCTCCGAGATAGGCCCGGCGCACTTCGGGATCGTTGCGGATCTCGTCCACCGTGCCGGTGGCGATGACGCGGCCATAGACGAGGACCGAGATACGGTCGGCAAGCGCGAAGACGGCATCCATGTCGTGCTCGACGAGCAGGATCGGCGCTTCGTGGCGCAGGCCGTCGAGGAATTTCGTCAACGCTTTCGATCCGTCTGGCCCCATGCCGGCCATCGGCTCGTCGAACAAAAAGGCCTTCGATCCAAGGGCCAACGCAATGGCGATTTCGAGTTGACGGCGTTCGCCATGCGACAGCTCAGCGGCTGGCACGTAGGCGCGCCCGGCAAGGCCGACGCGCTCCAGCATCGCCATCGCCGGTTCTGTCAGGCTCTTGTCGCTCATCACGGGGCGTAAGAAGCGGAAGCTCGTTCCCTGGCGTGCCTGCACCGCCAGCATCACATTGCGCAGCGCGGAAAACTCCTGCGCGAGTGATGAGATCTGGAAGCTGCGGCCGAGCCCAAGCCGCCCGCGGGCCGCCATGTCGAGCCCGGCCATATCCTGGCCGAGAAAGCGGATACTGCCGCTGTCTGGCCGGAGCGAGCCCGAGATCTGGTGGATCAGCGTGCTTTTGCCGGCTCCATTGGGGCCGATCAGCGCGTGGATTTCGCCCGGCTTGAGATCGAGGCTGACGCCGTCGGTGGCCTTCAGCGCGCCGAAAGTCTTTTTGAGATCGCGTATTTCGAGGACCAGCTCAGCCATGACGCGCCTCTCCAGCCAAAAGGCCAAGCAGCCCGCCGCGCGCGAACAAAACGACGCCGAGCAGGATCAGGCCAAGGAAGAACTGCCAGCGTTCGGTGAAGCCGCCAAGCGCGAATTCGAACAGCACGTAAAGCATCGCGCCCGCAACCGGGCCGAACAGCCGACCCTTGCCGCCAAGGATGATGAGCACGATCAGCTCGCCCGACATGTGCCAGGACAGCATCGAGGGGCTGACGAAGCGGTTGAGATCGGCAAACAGCGCGCCGGCGAGGCCTGTGACCATGGCAGAGATGGCGAAGGCAACGAGCCTGATGTTGAAGGGTGCGATGCCGACGGCGGACAGCCTGGTCGCGTTCTGCCGTGCCGCCTGCAATGCGGCACCGAAGCGCGATCCGCGCAGCAGCCAGAACAGACCAAGTGCTGCCATCAGCACGACATAGCAGATCAGGAAATAGGTCAGGGACTGCGCCGTGTTCATACCGGGAAAGCCATTGCGGACATAGATCGACAGCCCGTCCTCGCCGCCATAGGCCGGCCAGGAGATGGCGAAGTAGTAGATCATCTGCGCGAAAGCGAGCGTGATCATGATGAAATAGACGCCCGTCGTGCGCAGGCTGATCGCGCCGATCGGCAAGGCGACAAGGCCGCAAACCAGGATAGCCACCGACCAGATGACCGGCATCGAGGTCGTGCCTTGCAGGCCAAACAACAGCGGTTCGGCGTTGAAGGCATGGGTCGCCAGGATGCCGGCGGCATAGCCGCCAAGGCCGAAGAAGGCGGCGTGGCCAAAGGATACCAGCCCGCCAAGACCAAGCGCGATGTTGAGCCCGACAGCAGCGAGCGCAAGGATCGTAATGCGCGTGGCAAGCGTGACGTAGAATTGCTCGCCCATTGCAGACGCACTGAACGGGATCGCTAGCAGCAGAAGTGCCAGCAGTATATTGATGATGGTTTCGCGGCTCATGGTGGCCCTTACGACTGCGCCGCAAACAGGCCGCTTGGCCTGAAAGCGAGGATCAGGGCCATGACTATGTAGATCAGCATGGAGGCGAGTGAGGCACCGATCAGCCCGGCCTGTGCCGTCGGCATCATCAACGCCAGCGCCTTGGGCAGGAGGAAGCGGCCCATCGTGTCGACGAGGCCGACGAGGATGGCACCGAACAGCGCGCCCTTGATCGAGCCGATGCCGCCGATGACGATGACCACGAAGGCGAGGATGAGTGCTGGCTCGCCCATGCCGACCTGCACCGATTGCAGCGCACCGACCAGCGCGCCGGCAAGGCCGGCAAGGGCAGCACCTAGCGCGAAGACAACAGTGTAGAGCGTGCGGATGTCGACGCCGAGGGCTGCGATCATCTCGCGGTCGGATTCGCCGGCGCGGATGCGCATGCCGAGACGGGTGCGCGAGATCAGCAGATAGAGCCCCACAGCAACGGCGATGCCGACGCCGATAATGGCGAGGCGGTAGAGCTGGTACTGGCCACCGCCGGGCAAGGGCACCGCGCCTTGCAGCAGCGGTGGGATGTCGAGATAAAGCGGAAACGAGCCAGACAGCCAGCGCGTGCCTTCCGAAAAGATCAGGATCAGCGCAAACGTCGCCAGCACTTGGTCAAGATGGTCGCGCTCATAAAGCCTGCGGATGACAACGATCTCCATGACCGCACCGGCGGCTGCCGCAGCGATCAGGCTCGCCACCAGACCGATCCAGAACGAACCAGTGGCGGCGGCGACCGTGGCACAGGCAAAGGCGCCGACCATGTAGAGCGAGCCATGGGCGAGGTTGATCAGGCCCATGACTCCGAAGATCAGCGTCAGGCCGGCGGCCATGAGGAACAGCATCACTCCGAGCTGCAGCCCGTTGAGAAGTTGTTCGATCAGAAGGGCGATGGACAAATGAACGATCCGGACTGTGGTTCAAGGCGGGAAATGCCGAAGCAAGCCGCTGCAAGATACGGCGATGCGGCCTCGCCGCGGCCCCGGCCCCGTCGATGACGAGGCCGGCACTTTAGCAAAGCGGATGCAGCCTTGGGCTACATCTTGCACTGGTCGGCATAGGCGTCCTTGTGGTGTTCGAAGGCGGTGGCGATGATCTTGTTGGTCAAGACATCGCCTTCCTTTACCACCTCACGGACGTAGATGTTCTGGACCGGATGATTGTTGGTGTTGAAGGTGAACTCGCCGCGCACCGACTTGAAATCGGCTGCCTTGAGGGCCGCGCGGAACGCGTCCTTGTCCTTAACACTGGCCTTGGACAGCGCAGACAGGATCAGGTTCGCCGTATCCCAGCTCTGGGCGGCGTAGATTGAGGGCAGGCGATTGTATTCGGCCTTGAAGGCCTCGACGAACTGCTTGTTGGCTTCGTTGTCGAGGTCCCTGGACCAGCTCGCCGAGTTCTTGACGCCAAGGGCTGCGTCGCCAACCGCGGGCAAAATGTCCTGGTCGAAGGAGAAGCCAGGACCCATGACCGGGATGTTCACGCCCGACTGGGCGTACTGCTTCATGAAGGAAATGCCCATGCCGCCAGGCAGGAAGAAGAACACCGAGTCGGCACCGGAATCGCGGATCTGGGCGATCTCGGCGGCGTAGTCGGCCTGGCCGATCTGGGTGTAGGCCTCGCCTGCCAGCTCGCCCTTGTAGTAGCGCTTGAAGCCGGTCAGCGAATCCTTGCCAGCCGGGTAGTTGGGCGCGAGGATGAAGGTCTTCTTGTAGTCCTTGTTGGCGTACTGACCCATCGCCTCATGGAAATTGTCGTTCTGGTAGGCGACGTTGAAATAGTTCTTGTTGCACTTGGCGCCGGCAAGGGCCGACGGGCCGGCATTGGGCGACAGATAGATGACGTCCTGCGCCACCGCGTTGGGCACCACCGCCATCGCCAGGTTCGACCAGATGATACCGGTGAGCAGGTCGACCTTGTCGCTCTGGATCATCTTTTCGGCGAGCTGCACCGCGATCTCGGGCTTCTGGGCATCGTCTTCGATGACCAGCTCGACATCCTTGTTGCCGGACTGTTTCATCGCCAGCGTAAAGGCATCGCGCATGTCGACGCCGAGACCCGCACCGCCGCCCGAAAGCGTGGTGATGACGCCGATCTTGACGGGTTCGGCATAGGCAAGGCCAGATGTGGCCAGCGACAAAGCGAACATGCTGGCTGCCAGGATATTCTTCATTTTTCTCTCCTTCCCAGTGTTTTCAATATAGATAAAATAGCTTTAGAGCCGGGTGCGAACTTTCCAGAGTTCAGTGAACAGCTCAACCTCCAGCATCTCTTCAGACACGAAGCGCCCGACGTGCCGCCGGTGCTGCGTTTCATGCCGATGATGCGTTCGACTGTGGTGACATGATTGAAGCGCCAGCGCCCGGCCATTGCCGATCGGCGCGGTGTGGTCACCCAGACCCTTTTCGACCAGACGTCGGTCAGTTCGACACCGGCATTAAGGTATTCGGAGTAGTCGAAGCCATCGAGCAGGAAGTTCGGCCACTGTTCCTCGGGCGGAAGGTTGTCGCGCGTGAACGTGTCGATATGCGCTGACGGTCCAAGCATTCTGCGGCTGTCCCCTAGATGCTCGTTGCCACGGTCTTGTCGCCGTGCGTGTGTTTGAATACGCAACTTGCGGGGAGGCTTTGCGCCGACGCCGGGCTGGTCATCCGCATATGCGGCAGCACCCGGCGCGATCCCATATGCGACCGGCATTTGGCACAGCGAGACCTCCCACGCTCTCGACTGACGATTGAGAATTGCACCAGACCAAATTTATTTCAAGCCTAAAGTTTTTAGCCCTGCCCGAGCGTTGGTGCACAAATGCGGCATGTTCGGCATCTTCGGCAAGCTCTTTGGAAAACAACGTTTTTCGCCGAACGTCTCGCCGTCGAAAACCTGGGAAGGCCTGATCGGCACGCCCTTCTCGCCGCTGCAGGCGGCGGCCGTGGCCTTCGTCGCCTGCTCGATGGGATTTCTTGGCGGGTTGGTCGCCTCGGCCATCAAGCGCGACCAGGGCGTCAAGGACTGGGGCCATCTGATCGAAGGCCATGGCGGCATGATGGACCGCACCGACAAGCCTGGTCTTCGCCGCGCCTGTCTTCTTTCACATTGTGCGCTATTTCTGGACGGTCTGAGCCGGCGGCGTCTTGCCCGCCGCGATCAGACCCGGATCAGCATGGTGACGACCAGAAACCACGCTATTTGGCGCGTTTCCTGACATACAGTTCCAGCTTGTGGCGGACGATTTCGAAGCCAAGCTCCGACGCTATCTCGGCCTGCAGTTTCTCGATTTTGTCGGAACGGAACTCGATCACCTGACCGGTGTCGAGGTCGATGAGATGGTCGTGATGTTCACGGTCCGCGTTTTCGAACCGGGCGCGGCCCTCGTCGAAGGCATGACGCTGGATGGCGCCTTTCTCCTCCAGGAGCCGCAACGTCCGGTAGACGGTCGACAAGGAAATGCTGCCGTCGATCTGGTGGGCACGAGAATACAATTCGTTCGCGTCCGGATGGTCGTGCGCATCCGCCAGCAGCCGCAAGATCACCTTGCGTTGTTCGGTCATCCGGACACCGGCGGCTTTCAAATTGCTCCGGAATCGCTCGAAAAGGTCGTTATCCGCTTTCATCCGCCATACTTAGCCGCGTTGCCACGCGACTGCAATTAGCTACTTGCAAATCAGTTGCAACTGCAATATTAGATGCAAATCAAACGCATTAGCATGACGTGAGCAGCGCATGGGCGACGATCAACTCCAGTCGAAAGGCATCCGATGACTGTTTCTGCTTCCCCAACCCGCAGGACGATGCTGCGGGCGCTTGGCGGCCTTGTGGCCATCGGTTTTGCGACGATGGCGAGCCTCGTTCCGGTCATGGCACAGGAGACCCAGCCTGCGGCAGGGAAGGTTCTGCGCGTCGTGACGACGTTCACGATCATCCAGGATATCGCGCAAAACGTAGCCGGGACCGCGGCAATCGTAGAGTCGGTGACCAAGCCCGGCGCCGAAATCCACGACTATCAGCCGACGCCGCTCGACGTGGTGAAGGCGCAATCGGCCGACCTCGTGCTCTGGAACGGCATGAACCTCGAACGCTGGTTCGAGAAATTCTTCGACAACGTGAAGAACGTGCCGAGCGCCGTCGTCACGGACGGTGTCGAGCCGATGGGGATCAAGGAGGGGCCCTACGAAGGCAAGCCCAATCCGCATGCGTGGATGTCGCCGAAGAACGCCCTCATCTATGTCGAGAACATCCGCAAGGCGCTGTCCAAGGCGGATCCGGCAAACGCCCAGGTCTATGCCGCCAACGCCGCCGCCTATTCGGAAAAGATCAAGGCAATCGACGAACCCATGCGCAAGCGCCTGTCGGCGATCCCCACGGACCAACGCTGGCTGGTTACAAGCGAAGGCGCTTTCAGCTACCTGGCACGCGACTTCGATCTGCGCGAAGCCTATCTGTGGCCGATCAACGCCGACCAGCAAGGCACTCCGCAACAGGCGCGCAAGCTCATCGACCTGGTGCGCGAGAACAAGATTCCGGTGGTGTTCAGCGAAAGCACCATTTCGGACAAGGCGGCCAAGCAAGTCGCGCGCGAAACCGGAGCCACCTATGGAGGCGTTCTCTACGTCGATTCGCTGAGCGAGGAAGACGGCCCGGTTCCGACCTATCTGAAGCTTCTCGAAACCACCGTCGAGACTATCGTCCAGGGGTTCGGCGGGTGACCGGGGTTCGCACCGCGCTCGCTCCGGACAGCGTCCAGGGCAGCCATGATCGAACATCGACCGGTAGCGGCCGGGTCGTTGCCTCCATCGACGTGGACGACGTCACCGTCAGCTATTCAAGCGGGGTCACGGCCGTACACTCCGCCTCTTTCAGGCTCGGCGCCTCCACCATCTGCGCGCTGGTCGGCGTCAACGGCTCCGGCAAATCGACGCTGTTCAAGGCGCTGATGGGCTTCCTGACGCCGTCGACCGGAACAGTGCTTATCGCCGGATTGCCGGTCCACGCAGCGCTGAAGCGCGGCCTGGTAGCGTATGTGCCGCAGAGCGAGGATGTCGACTGGAACTTTCCGGTGCTGGTGGAAGATGTCGTCATGATGGGCCGCTATGGCCACATGAATTTTCTGCGTATCCCACGCAGAGCCGATCGCATGGCGGTCGACGCGGCGCTGGAACGGGTCGGCATGACCGATTTTCGCAAGCGCCAGATCGGCGAACTGAGCGGCGGCCAGAAGAAGCGCGTGTTCCTGGCGCGCGCTCTGGCGCAGGGCGGCGAGATCATCCTGCTCGACGAGCCGTTCACCGGCGTCGACGTGCAGACCGAAGCAGCGATCATCGATCTCCTTCGGTCGATGCGCGACGACGGCAAGCTGATGTTGGTGTCGACGCACAATCTCGGCAGCATCGTCAATTTCTGCGACCATGTCGTCATCTTCAACAAGACGGTGCTGGCCTTCGGACCGACAGAGACAACGTTTACGCAAGCCAATCTTGCGAAAGCTTTTGGCGGCGTGCTGAGGCATCTACGCCTCGGCGGCGCCGATCTTCACGACGACCCCGACGCTCGCCACCTGACCGTGCTGACCGATGACGAGCGCCCTCTGGTGCTTTACGGCGAGCGCGATCAAGAGAAGATGATGAAGCCCGACAGCGGATCGCCAGCCCCGTGATTGACATCCTGCTGGAACCCTTCACCTACAACTACATGGCCAAGGCCATCTGGGTCAGCGCCCTGGTCGGCATGGTCTGCGCGTTCCTGTCCTGCTATCTCATACTAAAGGGCTGGGCCCTGATGGGCGACGCGCTTGCCCACTCGGTGGTGCCGGGCGTTGCGGCCGCCTACATGCTGGCCCTTCCCTATGCCGCCGGCGCATTCGCCTCCGGCCTCATCGCCGCACTCGGCATCACCTTGGTGCGGCGCGTGACGCAACTTCGCGAGGACGCCGTGATCGGCCTTGTCTTTACAACGCTGTTCGCTGGCGGGCTGCTGATTGCGTCGATCAGTCCGACCTCCGTAAACATCCAGTCCATCGTACTCGGCAACATCCTCGCAATCTCCGACGAGGATGTAACCCAGGTCATCCTCATCGCAGCGGTTTCGCTGGCTGTATTGGGGCTTCGATGGAAGGATATGATGCTGGTGTTCTTCGATGAGAACCATGCGCGCGGCGTCGGCCTGAATCCGTGGCGGTTGCGGGTCCTGTTCTTCGTGCTGCTCAGCGCCTGCATCGTCGCCGCGCTCCAGACCGTCGGCGCGATCCTCGTGATCGCGATGGTGGTAACGCCTGGTGCCACCGCCTATCTGCTTACCGATCGGTTCGGCGTCATGATCCTGCTCGCGATGGCGATCGGCGCGGCGACGAGCGCGGTCGGCGCCTATCTCAGCTTCTTTCTCGATGGCGCGACTGGCGGACTGATCGTGGTGCTGCAGACCGTGGTCTTTCTGACTGCCTTCGTCTTCGCACCCAAACATGGCCGTCTCGCCGCGCGCCGGGCGGCACGTGCCGCATCCCAGGTCGCGTCATGATGACAATCTGGTCCTGGATCGCCGAACCGCTCAGCCATGAGTTCATGCGTCGCGGTCTCACCGTCGCCATTCTGGTCGGCGCCATCTGCGCGGTGTTGTCCTGCTATCTCGTCCTGAAGGGCTGGTCGCTGATGGGCGACGCCGTTTCGCATGCCGTGCTTCCGGGTATTGTGCTCGCCTATATCGCCGGGATCCCGCTTGCCTTCGGCGCATTCGTGGCAGGACTTGGCTGCGCGCTGGCGACGGGCTACCTCAAGCAGCACAGCCGGATCAAGGAAGACGCAGTCATGGGCATCGTCTTCTCAGGCATGTTCGCGTTTGGCCTGGTTCTGTTCGTCAAGGTCGAGACCGACCAGCATCTCAATCATATCCTGTTCGGCAACATGCTCGGCGTCCAGTGGCGCGACGTGATCGAGGCGGCGATCATCGTCGTGCCGGCGATCCTCATCGTTCTGGCAAAACGCAAGGATCTGCTGCTCTATTGTTTCGATCCGGCCCATGCGCGCGCGATCGGCCTGCCCGTCAACCTGCTGCATTTCGGGCTGTTGACGCTGCTCGCGTTGACCATCGTGGCCTCGCTGAAGGCTGTCGGGATCATCCTTGTCATCGCCATGCTGATCGCGCCGGGAGCGATCGGTTTTCTTTTGACGAAGAGCTTTGAGCGTATGCTCGCCATTGCTGCCGCGGCCGCCATCGGGTCGAGCGTCGTGGGAACGATCCTCAGCTATCACATCGACGCAGCCACGGGCCCGACGATCGTCGTGGTTCAGGCCGGCGTTTTTTTGCTTGCCCTGTTCCAGTCGAAGCGCCCAAAGCAACAGGTGCAACTGGGCATTTCGGGAGAGTAATCGCGGCGCTGGCCCCGGCCGAGGCCGCACTCAAAGCCGGTTGCGGATGAGCATGGTGACGACGAAGAACGCGCCGACCGAGCTGGTGATGATGCCGATCGGCAGTTCCTGCGGCGGCAACAGCGTTCGAGCCAGAAGGTCGCTGGCCAGCAACAGCACCGCGCCGAACACGGCGCAGCTGGCAACCAGGCGCAGGTGCAAGGGGCCCGCCAGCGGCCGCGACAGATGCGGGATCATCAGCCCGACGAAGCCGATGACGCCGGCGACCGAGACCAGGATCGCCGTCGAGAAGGCGGCGACGAGAAAGGTCATCCTTCGCATCCGCGCCACCGGCACGCCCAGGCTTTCGGCGGCGTTTTCGCCGGCCAGGAAAGCATCGAGCCGGCGGTGGTTCCACAGCGCGTAAGCCAGGATAGTGCCCGCACCCAAGGCGCCGAGCCAGATATTGTCCCAGCGCGCCAGGCCGAGCCCACCCATGGTCCAGAACAGCACGGAGTGCGCGGCGCGCTGGTCGCCGGCAAAGACAAGATAATTGGTCAAGGCGGTGAACATGAAGGACACGGCAAGGCCGGCAAGGATCAGCCGCTCCGGGCCTTGCCCCCTCACCCGCGCAACCAGCAGCAGGACGACACCGGCAGCCAATATGCCGCCGGTGAAGGCCGCGACCGGCAATGTCCAGATGCCGAAACTGTCTCCGAAGACGGTGATGACGGAAACCGCACCCGCGGCGGCGCCCGACGACAGGCCGAACAGGAACGGGTCGGCAAGGTCGTTGCGGGTCACCGTCTGCAGCAGCGCACCGACGACGCCGAGACCGGCCCCGACGCAGATGGCCAGGACCGTGCGCGGCAGCCGCAGATCGACGACGATCTTGCCGACCGGCCCGGACACGTCGTGCCCACTGAAGCCGATTGCGCGGCCAAGTGCTGCAACAACGTCGGTCAGCGGGATCAGCGTCGAGCCATAGGCGATCGACAGCAATGCGAGAGCAGCGATCGCCGCCGCTCCCACCAGCATGGCCAGTGCGAATGCCGGATGGCGCAAACCTGGAAATGCGTCGTGTCTGTCAGGACGCGTGCGACGCACTTCCAGGATCTTTTGCTCATGCATGTCGTTGCCCCAAAACCGCTGCGCACTTTTGGGCGACAGGCATCAAAACGCTTCCGGATGCATGGCCTTGGCGATTTTGTCGATCGCTTCGATATTGGCGGGTCCGGGTGTCAGTTCGGCATAGCGCAGGGCGACGAAGCGCTCGTTCTTGACCGCGTCCGTCTCTTTCATGGCCGGATGGACCTTCAGGAAATCGAGCAGCTTCTTGTAGCCGCCGCCACCCTGGTAATCGAGCAGGATGAGGAATTGCGGATTGCGCGACGCCACCGTTTCCCAGTCCGTGTTGCCCCAGCTGGTGTCCATGTCGGCCATGATGTTGTCGCCGCCGGCGGCTGATATCATGGCGCTGGGGATGGCGAACTTGCCTGCTGTGAACGGTTTGTCCTCGCCGGAATCATAGAGAAACACTCGCGTACCCTTGCCGTTGCCGACCTTGGCGGTGATGTCGGCGAGCTGCTTCTTCCAGCCGGAGACAAGCTTCTCCGCCTCGGCCTCCTTGCCGAAGATCTTGCCCAGCTTTTCGACGTCGCCATAGAGCAGGTCCATCGAGGCGGCTGGGCGGCTCTTGTCGAGATGCACGCAGCTTTCCGTCAGCACCAGCGTCTTGATGCCGTGCGGAGCAAGCGTATCGGGTGTCACCTCGCCGCCCGGCTTCATGCCATAATACCAGCCGGCGAAGAAGAAATCCGGCTCGACCGCGACGAGGTTTTCGAGCGTCGGATATTTCGGCGCCAGTTCCGGGATCGAACCCTGCTCGGCCTTGAATTCGGGACCCACCTTGTACCATCCGGTGATGCCGGTCAGGCCGACGATCGACGGCTGCAGTTTCAGCGCGAAAGCCATCTCGGCCATGTTGAGATCCTGGATGACGGCGCGCTTCGGCGGCGCATCGAAGGTCAGCGGCTTGCCGCAGCTGTCGACCGTGACCGGGAAGGCCAGGGCTGTCGAGGCCAGCAGCGAGAAGACAAGCGAAAAGGCCAGGCGTTTCACGGATTTGCTCCTTGTGGATGGGATTGGGTCGACTACGAAATGGCTTCAATCACGACGGCGGCGCGGCACGGTTCGGCACATCGAACACCGTCAGTTCGCGGTCTTCGGTCGGATGGCGCAGACGCAGCACATCGATGCCGAAAATCTCGCGGATCAGCTTTTGGGTCAGCGCTTCGCGCGGTGCGGCGAGCGCTTGCAGACGGGCATGGTTCATCACCGCCACCCTGGTGGCGAACGGTGCCACCAGCGCCAGATCGTGCAGCACCGCGATCACCGTCATCTCGAAGCCTGCCACGAGGTCGAGCAGTTCGCCGCGGGCGCGCGGGTCGAGATGGTTGGTCGGCTCGTCGAGGAACAGGATTTTTGGCTGCTGGGCGATGGCGCGCGCAAGTTGGGCGCGCTGGCGCTCGCCGCCCGACAGCGAGCCGATGGTGCGGCCAAATAGCGGCAGCAGGCCGGTCCGACGCAGTGCATCGACGACGATCTCGCGCTCCTCGCTCCTGCGCCGCAGCCCGGCGTGCGGAACCCGGCCAAGCTCGACATAGTCGATCACCGCCAGCCGCGGATCGGGCTGGTCGGTCTGGCCGACCACGGCAATGTGCAGCGCCCGTTCGGCGGCTGAAATCCTGTCCAGGAGGCGCCCGCCGAGCTTCACCTCGCCGGAGCTCGGACGCAGCATGCCCGACAGCATGCGCAGCAGCGTCGTCTTGCCGGCGCCGTTGGGACCGATGATGGCAAGGCGATCGCCGGCGGCCACCGAGAAGCTGACCGCCTGAACCAGATCCCGCCCATTCGCCGTGACGCAGAGGTCACGGGCTTCGAGAAGCGCTACGGTCATCGGCTGCTGCCCGCCGGCTTGCCGGGACGGCAAAGCGTATATACGACGATGCGATGGATGGAGCCGTCCAACTTTCCGTCACTTTCCAAAACTGGCGACGGAAGGAAGCTGGCGAACCGGCCGACAAGACCGGGATTCGCGTTTCCTCCCGGCACACCCCGTCCGGTCAACTCAGTGATGGCAGGTCTCCTGGCTCACGGGTCGTTGCGCCATCCAGCCTTCCCAGCCTTGCCGGCCAGTGGCATTCACGGATTTTGCTCGCCGCTTACAGTTGCGGGGGCAGCCACGGTCTCGACCTGAGCAGGCCTCACCGTGTTCCCTTTTCACCCCTCGCCTTTCGACTCGGGGACCATCACCGCTTCAGCGTAGATTTGCGCCGATCGCTTCGCAATGGATTTCTCGGACGGAGTGGTGGGCCAGCTAAGGGAAACAGGCATCGCATGCTCTCTTTATGTAATAATATAACATACCTAAGAGATGACGCCGGTCGCTGTCAAGCGAAAGCTCATGGGGCGGTTGGCCGGATGGCGACCGGCGTCGGCGCAGATTGCACGGGATGCGCAATTTCGATCAAACTGGCCTTGGGGAAAGGCGCCAAGATGATCCGGCCAATGCGAGGAGCAAAATGAACCCGACCGAGAAAGCGCTGTGGTTCGTCGAAAGCCATCTGCCGGAGGCGATCTCGCTTGATGATGTCGCGCAAAGCAGCGGCGTGTCGCGTTTTCATGTGACGCGCGCCTTCGGCGCCGCCACCGGCCGGTCGGTGATGGGCTACATGCGCTCACGCCGGCTGACCGAGGCGGCGCGCAAGCTGGCGGGCGGGGCGCCCGACATCCTCGCCGTCGCGCTCGACGCCGGCTACAACTCGCATGAGGCGTTCACTCGTGCCTTCCGCGATCAGTTCGGCACCACGCCGGAACTGGTGCGCGCGCAGGGCACACTCGACAAGCTCGACCTCGTGGAGCCGATCCTGATGGACCAGTCCCTCCTCACCAATCTCGAACCGCCGCGTTTCGAGACCAGCCGGCCGTTCCTGATCGCCGGCCTCGGCGAACGCTACAGCTGCGAAACCAGCGCCGCCATTCCGATGCAATGGCAGCGCTTCGGCCCCTATATCGGCAACATCCCGGGCGAGACCGGCAACGTCGCCTATGGCGTCTGCGTCAACGGCGACGATGCCGGCAATTTCGACTACATCGCCGGCGTCGAAGTGTCTGACTTCTCCGACCTGCCCAGGGACTTCTACCGGGTGCGGGTGCCGGCGCAGAAATATGCGGTCTTTGCCCACCGCGAACACATCTCGACCATCCGCCGGACGGTCAACACGATCTGGAACAAATGGCTGCCGGCCTCCGGGCATGAGATCGCGGACGCGCCGGAATTCGAACGCTACGGCCCCGAATTCGACCCGCGCAGCGGCAAGGGCGGGCTGGAGATCTGGATACCGGTGAAGGCGTAGTCGGTCAGGCCATCGGCAACGCCGGCCAGCGATCGGCGATCCGGCCGCCGGAAAACACCGCGATCGACCCGAACTGCTGCAGCACGGCTTCGCTCTGCGTCGGCCTTAGAAACGCGTAGTCGCCGGGCTTTGCGGCCGCGTCGGCGGGCAAGCCCATGAATTGCTGGTTGGAGGACAGGCCGAGCAGCCCGTTCGCCTTCATGCCTTCTGGGAAGACCGGCTCGGCCATCCACTTGCCGCCATAGAGGTAGCAACCCTTGCGCGGGAACCGGCCGAGCGCCTGCAGCAGGCGGGTGACGGCCGGCGGGCCGGGCAGCATCGGCTCGACCATTTTCAGGATCGGCGTGGCGATGAAGGCCGCCGGCTGGAAGCCGTCGAGGCCTGGCGTATCGAAGTCGCTGGGCAGCACAAAGGCCGAGCCCATCGAGACCTCATTGGCCGCGCCGCCATGATGAAGCAGCGCGGTCTTGCTGCCGCCGATGTTCAGGATGCGGCGCTGGTCGGCGCCGAGACAGGCGACGAACGCCGAGGCCTGCGCCGACGCCTTTGCCAATGCCTTTGCCGGTCCGCCGAAAAGGCCAGGAATGAGCGGCGCATGCGCCTCGTAGGCCATGACGCCTTCGCAATGCAGCCGGGCCGGCAACGCGCTCAACGCCTCCGACAAGGCGTCAGGATTGGCGAACCCGCCGCGATGCAGCCCGACATCGATCTCGAAAGCGATGCGCAGGCCGATGCCGAGTTCGTCTGCCAGCGCGCCATATTCCGCCAGTCTTTCCTCGCTGTCGATCAGCCAGCAGACGCGCGACCAGTCGGTATCGGCTTTCACCAGCGCCGCCCTTGCCGCGCCGATCGGCATCGGCTTGCCGTAGAGCAGATCGGCATCCGGGAACGCCTTCAGCACCGCCTCGCTGATCGGCGGGTGGAAGGTCATGAAGCGCTCACTGCCAAGCGCCTTGCCGATATACGCAAGCAGCGGCATGCACGCGAGCGATTTGTCGACCAGCCGCACCGCCAGCCCGGGATCGAGTCTGCCCTTCACCAGGGCAATATTGCCGTCCAGCCGGTCGCGATCGAGCAGCAGGCAGGGTTGGAAGATGCCGGCTTCCTTCAGCGCATCCGAGAGGGTGGAAAAATAGGTGCTCATCATTCGATGCCGAACAAGCCGGCCATGTAGGGCGACACGAAGCGGTTTTGCGGATCCACGTCGCGGCGCACCGCCATGGCGTCGTCCCAGCGCGGATAGAGCTTTTTCAGCTCCGCCGCTTTCAGGCTGTGCATCTTGCCCCAATGCGGCCTGCCGCCATATCTGCGGAAGATCGGCTCTGCCGCCCGCATGAACGGCAGAGGATCGTTCGCTGCATCATGGTGGATGGCGATGGAGCAGGTCAGCCTGTTGTAGAATGGCGAAAGCCAGAACTGGTCCGGCGCGACCGAGCGCACCTCCATCGGGAAATAGACCTCGGGAAAGCGCTTCTCGGTCAGCTCGATGATCTCGGCCAGCGCCTTCGGCCCTTCCTCGAACGGCAAATGATATTCCATCTCGTTGAACTTGGTCTGCCGGTCGCTGGCATAGACGTTGAGCCAGTCCTGCACGTAGTCCTCGGCGGGAAATCTGGCGGCCGCCGAACGGATCAGGCGGCCACGCAGCGATGGCAGCCAGGCAAGTGAGGTGCGCAGCCGACGCAGCGTCCTCAAACCCGCCTCGTCCTCTTCCGGCGGCCGTGCGGTGGGTGCGGCGTCGCTGAAATCGCTGGCGATGAACTGCGCATAGCCGGAGAACGGAATGTAGTAGAATTCGGCCGAGCGATGCGCGGCCATCATCGCCTCGAAGTCGCGCAGCATCTCAGTGATCGGCAGCACATATTTGCGGCGGCGCAACCGGTAGGTCGCGATGTTGTTCAGCGTCACTTCGGTGAGCACGCCGAAAGCGCCGAGCGCGACGCCCATGGCGTGGATCATGTCCTGATCCCCTGCCCGCTTGAAGTCGCGGACCTTGCCAAGTCCGTCGACGATCTGCACCGTCTCCAACTGCGTGTGATAGGCGCCGAGCGTCGGTCCCGAGCCATGCGTGGCGGTACCCAGCGCGCCGCCGATCGCCTGGCGGTCGATGTCGCCCATGTTGGGCAGGCCCTGGCCAATGCCTTGCAGGATGCGCATCAGCGGGCCGAGCCGGGTCCCTGCCCGCACCCGCGCCTGATGTTTTTGCGCGTCGTGCGAGACCAGCCCTTCCAGCCTCTCCAGGGACAGGATCGTGCCTTGCGATTTCACCAGCGGCGTGAAGGAATGACCGGCACCGGCGACGCGCACCGGGCCAGGCGCGGTCCGGACGAGATCACCGAGTTCACCGGCATCGCCGGGGCTGGCGATCAGCTTGGGCTCGGCGCTTACAAAGCCCGACCAGTTGCTCCAAATGTTCGACATGCCACCTCCCCGCTCAGGCAACCGCACGACGGTGACGCGACACAAGGACGAAGAGACCGAGCAGCGCCACGCTGGCGACCGCGCTGGCGGCGGCGAATTCCGGCACCGGCCGGAAATCCTTGCCATCGATGAGCAGCGACGCCGCGATCGGCCCGATCGCCAGGCCGAAAAGCTGGGCTGCCGGCACCAGCAGCACAGCGGTGCGCGTCTCGTCGGCGGTGATCGCCAGACGGATCTGGTAGGGCACGATGAACAGCAGGATAAAGCCCATGGCCAGGGCAGCGACCCAGAACGTCGTCAGGCCGGGGCTACTGGCAAGAACCAGGGAACTGACAAGCGCCACGACACCGATGACGGCGATGGTAGGGCGATAATCGATGCGCGCCTCGAACGCGGTTGCCGTCATCGCCCCCAGGACCTGCACGGCGAGGCTGGCCGAGACGATCAGGCCGACGGTGCGGCCATCGATGCCGTATTGCGCGCCTAGCGGCTCCAGGAAAGCCCAGACCGCGCCGAAGAACATGAAGTAGCAGAAGACCGACAACAGCGCGGTCATCGAGGGAACCGTCAGCACGTTGGCCAAATTCTCTTCCTTGGGCAGGTCGGCATAGTCACCGGGTACGGTGAAAGCGACCGCCAGCGACACGACGCAGACGACGGCAAGAACGATGAAGCCGCCCGCCGACCCAGCGGCCGGGATGACATAGAGCGCCAGCAACAGGGCGAGCGCGCATTGCGCCAGCGTCTGCATGGTGACGAAATAGCCGCCGATGCGCTCGGCGCGCCGCGAGCGGGCGATCAGTTCGGTGGCGATGGCGACCAGACCGCCCTCGGCGAGCCCGGCCAGGGCGCGGGCCGCAATCAGCGTGCCGGCGCTCGCGGCATAGGCCGTCCACACATTGGCCAGCGCCAGCAGCAGCAGAAGGACGGCACTTTTCCAGCGCATGTGGTGCGCCGAAAGCAGCATCGCCACGACAGCCGAACCGATGGCAATAGCGATCATCTCGGCTGTGGCGACCAGCGCCAGTTCGTCGCCGCTGACATGGCCTTCGGTGTAGAGAGCTCCAAGCAGCACCGGCTGCAGGCCGAGGATGAGCAGGCCGACCGAACCGATCCACAAGGCCGAGGCGAGCTGCCAGCCGGTCGGATTGCCGACCAGCCAGTCGCCACTGCCTGCGTGGCCGGTATCTGTCGAAGCCAAAGGCGCCTCCCAACGTCCTTGCCGTGCGGCAAAAAAGCTGACAACCTGTCAGTATTTCAGAAACTGATACTTGATCATATTTCTTGTCAACCGGAATTTGGGAAGCCGTGCGAAAGATCGGTGCATGACGGAATTGAAGAGAATGGCGACCGAGCCGAGGCGCAGGCCCAAGCAGGAACGCAGCCGCGAGCGCATCGACGCGATCCTGTCGACGACCATGCGGCTGATCGGGGAAAAGGGTATCGACGCCGTCACCATGAAGGAAGTCGGCATGCTGGCGGGCGGGCCGATCGCCACCGTCTACCACTATTTTCCCAACAAATCGGCGATCCTGGCGATGCTCTACGAGCGGTTTTCAGAGGTCAGCCGGGCACGGCTGACGACGATCATCGCCGAAATCCGCGAGGCGAACGACGTGATCATGGCCGCTGACCGGCTGCTCGATGATTATCTCAGCCGTGTCGCCGGCGATCCGGCCATCCAGGATCTGCAGAACGCCATCCAGGCCGACAAGGCGCTCAAAAACCTCGACATCGCCGAAACCCGACACCAAGCCAAAATGTTCTGCGACCACGTCATCGCCTTGCTCGAGCCCGAGAGGCGCGAGCAGTTCGAACGCATGGTCCTGCTGATCTTCCAGCTCGCCGGCGGCGTGGTGCGCCTGGCGCTCGCCGAGGGCGAAGCGGAAAGCCGCCAGACCATCGAGGATTACCGGTCTATCATTCACACACAGCTGCGGCTGTTTCTATAGGGCGTCCGCGGCGATCTCAGCCGCGGCCTATTTCGCTCGAGGGATGAGGCCTTCGAAGCCGTGTGTCAGATCGAAAGCGCCGGCCGCGAACATCTTGACGAGATTTTGCGGACGGCCGGGAGTCTTGTTTGCGTCGAGGAGGACGGCCCTGCCCTCATGCATGACGAAATCGAATTTTCCATAGTCAAAGCCGAGTTCACGCCGACGCTCACGCAATTCGTCGGGCACCGGGACGGACTCGCGCCGGATCGTCTCCGCTGCCTTGACCAGGCCGTTCGGGGAGACGTAGCGGGTGCAGCGCTCGCGCTCTCCGCAAAACACCCAGAAACGAACAGCAAAACCGTCGGGTTCTCTCTCCGGAATGAACTTTTCCACGACGAGATCGTCGCAATCAAAGACGCCATCTGGAACGTCGCCGAGAGATCCATGGACCTCATAAGGATGCAAGGCTGGCAAGCGCGGAAACGGCTGCTGTTTCCCGGCACGCTCGGATCGCCGGTTGAGGAGCGTCTCCGGAATACCCCGATTGTTGAGATTGCTTTTGACGATCACCTGACCTTGCCAGCTGTCGGTTCTGTCGACCAATGCGCCGCTGATCCGCCGCTTGGATATGTCGGCGGCGCCGATGTTGAGGCAGAAGGCAAAACTCCGGGCGTAGTCGACATAGTCCGCAGGCGTCACCGTGGCATCGACATGCAATGCCGCCATATCGCCGCTGACCGGCTTCGACAGGCCTTGCTGAACCTGAACCGAGTGGCCGCGCCTTTTCAATTCCGCAAGAATGTCGAACAGCATGTATGGGCTGCTCCTGCGCAGCAGGATGTCGCGCCTGCCCAGGAACCTGTCATGCTCGTGCGTTATCACAACGATGCGCGCCACTATCTACCTCTTGGACCGTCTGTAAATTCTTGAAATGTCTTGGCTTGTCCGACGACCTCTATTAAGCCCCGGCGGGTATCCAAATCCAGGCGTCCAGGGGCCAATAAATTGCATGACAAATCATTGGGACGATTACCACCGCCATTGGAAACTTCTGGAAGCGCCGCTCCGGCCAACAGCGGAAACCGTCGCTATATTCGATCGCGAACTTGATCTCGGAAATGCCGATGTCCTCCTCTTGGGGGTGACCCCGGAATTGGCAATTCTGGGCAAGTCGATGTTGGCGGTCGACCAGTCGGCGGCCATGATTTCCGGCGTATGGGCCGGCGACGACGGCTCGCGAAGGGCAATCGCCGGCAACTGGCTTAACCTGCCCGTGGATCACGCAAGCATCGACGCCGTCATCGGCGACGGATGCCTGTCGGCGGTCGATTCCCAGGCGGCGCGCAGTTCGTTGTTTGGCGAGGTCGCCAGGGTACTGAAGCCTGGCAGGCGCGCAGCGATCCGCGTCTTCGCACGACCGGAAACGGCAGATGATCTGCGCGGCATCGAAGCTCTGGTTCTGGCCGGCGGGGTCGAGAATTTCCACGCGCTCAAATGGCGGATCGCGATGGCGTCCACGACGAACGACCCCGATTTCGCCATCAAGGTGGCAACGATCCGCGATACGTTCGGCAGACTGTTCCCAGACCGCGAAGCTCTTGCCGCAAGGACGGGGTGGAGCATGACCTCGATCAACACGATCGACGTCTATGCCGGCTCGGACATAAGCTACAGTTTCGCGACGCTGGCCACGCTGATCGAAGAGGCCGCCGACTGGTTCGGCGAGGTGCGCGTCGTGCCGAGCGGCAGCTATCCGCTGGCCGAACGGTGCCCGCTTCTGGTACTCGGTTCGGCCAGGCACCGGTAAGTTCATCATCATACCGCCAAGAGCCGCTCCGAGCGCCTTGACTCCGGCGCGCCGCCAGCCTATTTCAGCGCCACGTTAGCACTCGCCTTTGGTGAGTGCTAACCACATGTCCGGCGCCGCCGGATGGAGGAACTGTTTCTCACCGTTCTCATCGAGGAAGAAAAAATGGCAAAGTCGAAGTTCCGCCCGCTTCATGACCGCGTGGTCGTTCGCCGGGTCGAATCCGAATCCAAGACCGCTGGCGGGATCAT
>NZ_JBVVQM010000019.1:0-77670 GCF_055811155.1 Mesorhizobium sp. WSM4822
AGGATGAGGTAGCCGCCTTCGCGAAAGCCGATATCGGCGTCGGCGCCGAACTCTTCCTTCAGCCGCCGGAACAGCTTTAGCGTGAACTGCGACAGGCGGATGTTTTCCGGGATCGAGAATTGCTGGCGGATCGAGGCCATGGACAGCGTCGTTGCCGCATGCGCGAATTGCGGATCACGCTCGACCAGCGCGATCGTGCCGGAAAACCCTTGCTCACGCAGGTAATAGGCGACCGAGGAGCCGACGATGGCTCCACCGATGATGACGATGTCGTAGCGCATGTTCTCTCCGATCCGGCCGATGGTGTCCTTCACGCCACCGGCAGAATGATCTCGAAGCGCGTGCCGCGTTCGCTGTCAACCAGCGCGATCATACCATCATGCGCTTTCAGGAGGGCCAGCACGATGCCGAGCCCCATGCCGGTGCCGCCCTGCTCGCGCCGCGTGGTGAAGAACGGTTCGAAGATGCGCGCCCGGTTGCTCGGCGAAATGCCGGCGCCGTCGTCGCTGACCAGGATGCTCGCCTTGCCGCCGGCGCTCGTAGCCGAGACAGAAACCGCCGTCGCGCCGTGCCTGGCCGAATTGTCGATGAGATTGGCCAGCACGATAGCCGCGTTCTCGGCCGATATGCGCAAGCCGATTTCGCCGCCGGCTCCGACGCGAACCGCCAGCCTGTTGTCGACGGGCAGCAGCGCCAGCGCCGCACCGAGCGATGTGCTTTCGCCGCTCGGCGCCAGGTTTTCGGCGCGCGCCAGGTCGAGCAGGCGGCGAACCAGCAGATTGAGCCGTCCCGCATCGGTGACGATATTGTCTGAAAAGCGCCGCCGCTCCGTATCGTCCATCGCGTCACCGGAATCGCGCAGCAGTTCGGCCGCGCCCTGGATCGCCGTCAACGGCGATTTGAGCTCATGCGAGACATGGGTGGCGAACGTCTGGATGCTGTCGGAACGCGCCTGCAGTTTTTCGGCCATGTCGAGGAAGGCGGCGGAAAGCTCCGCCATCTCTCGCGTGCCGTGATGGTCGAGCGGCCTGATCGCCGCGCGGTCGCCGGCGGCGATGCGCTCGGTTCGGTCGATCAGCGCATAGATCGGCCGGCTGACGGTGCGCAGGAAAACCAGGCCGATGAGCAGCGTGCCGCCGAGAATGGCGATCGCCGCCAACGTCACCTTGCCGCGTTCGCCATAGAGATGTTTGATGATGTTGTTGGGCGTCCGCGACACATAGACGACGCCGGCGACCTTGCCGCCGACAGCGACCGGCAGGGCGACGAAGACACGCACCTTGGTGCCGCGGCTGACCGAATAGAGCGGTGGCGTCGGCTGGTCGGGAATGCGCAGCCTGAGCGCGCTGGCATAGCTGCCGGCAAGTGCTGTGCGCACCTCTTCGGCCGCACTGAGCGACTGGCCGACCTCGCCGCGCCCGGCAATGACGACGCCCCGGGGATCGAGCAGCCGGAAGCCGGCCAGCGTGGTTTTCTGCGTGGCGTCGAGAATACCGGACAGGCGCGCACCGATCGCCGCGAAGGCAGGATCGGCGGTGGCAGCGATCGCCGCCGGCCGGGTCGGCAGCACATAGTCGGAGGCGAGATCGAGTTGCGGCTCGATCGGCTTGTACAGCGGGCCCGGATTGACGCTTCGGCTTGAATCCCCGCCTGGCCCCGGCATCGGCGCGCCGAGCTTGTCCGCCGCAATGCCGGCGTCGCGCACATCCTGCGCATAGATGGCGGCGATGGCCGCCCCTTGCGCGATCAGCTCCGCTTCGGTCTGGCGGATCAGCTGGTTCTCGTAGAGGCGGAAGAAGAACAAGCCGACCAATGGCAGGGCCATCACCATGATCAGGATGGCGACGACGACCGTGGCAAGCCGTGGCCGCCACTTGCGGCCGCTCCATTTGCCGGAAGTCGTCAGCCGCATCGGCCGAGCCGGAAGCCGACGCCATGCACCGTCTCGATAACGTCAGGGCAACCCACTGCTGCCAGCTTGGCGCGGATGTTGCGGATGTGGCTGTCGACGGTGCGGCCGGCGACATGGATATTTGCGGCATAGGCGCTGGCCATCACCGCGTCGCGGTCGAGCACATGCGCGGGCCGCGCCAGGAATCCCTTCAGGATCGAGAATTCGATCCCCGTCAGGGCAAGCGCCTTGCCGTCGAAGCTGGCAGCATGACTGGCCGGCGCCAGAGCCAATTTGCCATGCGAAAACTGCCTGTTGTCGACCGGTTCGGCCGCCGCCGGGCGGGCGCGCCGCAGGATGACGTTGACGCGGGCGACCAGTTCGCGCGGGCTGAATGGTTTCGTCACATAGTCGTCGCCGCCCATTTCGAGCCCGAGGATGCGGTCGATCTCCTCGTCGCGCGCGGACAGGAACAGCACCGGCACATCGGATGTGTGCCGCAGTCGCCGGCAGACCTCCAGCCCGTCCATCTCCGGCATGCCGATGTCGAGCACGACAAGGTCGGGCGTCCGGCGTCCGATCGCCTGCAAGGCGGCGGCACCGTCGGCCACCCCTGTCGTTTTCATGCCGGCCTTTTCCAGCGCAAAGCAGATCACCTCGCGGATGTGCGGGTCATCGTCGGCGACGAGGATGTGATGCGGCATGGATCAGCGGCCCGGCATGGAAGGTTCGATAGCGGAGGGAATCACGAACGGCCCCTTGGTGTCGAGATATCGAAGCAGCCGCCAGTCGCGAAAGCTCCAGGCCCGCCAGTTCTGCTGGATAGTTCGATACCAGATTTCATCGCTGCCGCGCACGCCAGCCAGTTCGCGGACAGTGCCGGCCGCCGCCGTCTTGCCCTGTTGCTCGAGGAAGCGATCGAGTGCGGGAAACGCGCCCGGACCGAGCGAGTGAAGATACCAGGCGTCTAGGGGAATGCCCTGGCCGGTCATTTCGAGGGAATGGTCGACATTGTAGTTGGCGATCGTCGCTGCAAAATTGATGAAACAGCCGGCATAAAGCGTCAGAGATAACGTCAGAAGATTGGCGGAGAGCAGCCATTCGTTGGATTTTCTAAGCGCGATGCGGGCAATGATCAGGGCAAGGCCTGCTGCCACCAGCCCCATCCAGACAAAGGCGGCGACGCGCCAGTAGGTCAATGCATAGATGCCGACATAGAGGTCGAGCCGCAGGATCGACGAAATGACCAGCATGATGTTCTGCGCCACCCAGGCATAGACCAGCCGGCGGATGAACGGATCGGCCGAGGTGTCGCTGCCTGGCCGCAGCGCTGCCAGCACGAAGCCGGCGGCAAGCAGCGCGGTGACGATCAAGGGATAGGCGCCACGATGCGCGTAGGCCGCGTAGCTCAGCCCGTCGGGAAGGGCGGCCCCGCCCCACAGATAGGTGGCGTCGAGCGCCGTCTGCAGCGCAAACAGGATGTTGAAGACGATCAGGGCGCGCAGGATGGCGGCCTTGCCGAACAGGATGTCTTCGAGGGTGGTGATGGTTTTGTCGGCTTGAGCGCTGACGGCCGGCGCCGCGCGCGGGGTGCGACGAACCAGGCGCGGCAGGCGCGGTCGCAGAAAAGCCCAGACAGCGGCGAGCACGAACAGCCAGAAGGCAATCCGCGCCAGCTGGATAAGATCGAGCAGCCTCACGAGGTCGATCAGCGACAGCCAGTAGTCGATCACCGGATTGGCGGCGCCGAACAGCGCCAGGAAGACCGCGCCCAGCGTCAGCGGCATCACCCAGACAGCGATCGCCGCCAGCCGGATGCGCCGCCGGCCGAACCGCCGCGCCGTCCTGCGCCAGCGGATGAAGTCATTGGCGAAGCGGAACGGCGCCGCCAGCCCGAACAGCACGATCTGCCCGGCAATACGGGCGATGCTGTGCCGCAGCCGCCCGCTCAGCGAAAGCGCAAAGACGGTCAGCGCCGCCAGCGCGATCGAAACCGACAGGGTGCTGACGTTTTCAGCCAGCGGCAACAGCGCGACAAGCAAGGCGATGGGCTTGAGCCACACCCGACCGTCGCTGAAAGCCGCCGGATGCACGGCGACAACCGCGGCGGCAATCAGCAGGGCGAACAGGAAAACGGTTATCCCGGCGGGCTGGCCGTAGAACAGGAAATCCGCAAGTGCCGCCAGCAGGATGGCGACACCGAAGCGGCTGCAATAGCTCGGCGCGGCGGAGAGCAACGCTGTCATGATCGGGCTTTCCTGATGGCGTCCCGGCGGGTTGCCGGCGGGCTCTTGCGAACAAAGGGAATGAGGGTTGCGACGGGACACACGCGCGGCGCATCGACCAGCCACCAGTCTTCGCGGCGCAGCCGGTAAGGCAGGGACCATCGGGGTTTTGCTCGGTTTTGCATGCCCTCTGTTTGTCAGGCCGGCGGGGAAAGGTTGAGGTGGATCGGAGGAGGTTTTCCGCAGGCCTGTGCAGTTTTCGTGCAGGCAATTGTTGAGGTCGAATTCGCCATCTTTCTAACGTCGGCGCTGCCCCTCACCTGCCTGCCGGCATCCTCTCCCCGTAAACGGGGCGAGGAACGCTCTTGTCGCCGGTTTCGCCAATCTCCAGCGTCGCAAGAAAGGCGCCGGCGTTGCCGCCAGCTCCTCTCGCCCCGTTTACGGGGAGAGATGTCCGGCAGGACAGTGAGGGGCAGCACCAGCTTTCGCGATTGGCTCGCCTCAGGCACAGCCCTGCGCGCTTGCCTCACCCACCTACAAGCGGCATAGATCACCCATGGAAACCTATCGCCCGCGCCGCTCGGTGCTCTACGTCCCGGCCTCCAACGACAAGGCCTTGGCCAAGATCGCGCAGCTTGCCTGCGACGCAATCATCCTCGACCTGGAAGACGCCGTCGCTCCGGCCGACAAGATCGCCGCTCGCGAAAAACTGGCCGGCATTTTCGCCGGCCATTCCGAGAGACGCTGCGAGATGATCGTGCGCATCAATGCTCTGGCAACCGAATGGGGCGCCGACGACTTGCTGGCTGCCGCAAGCTGTGAGCCCGACGGTATCCTTCTGCCCAAGGTCGACACGCCGCGCGACCTGCTCGAGGCCGGCGATGTGCTCGACGACAATTTCGCTCCCGACAGCGTGAAACTATGGGCGATGATCGAAACGCCCAAGGCGCTGCTCAACATCGGCGCCATCGCCGAGCTTGGCCGCGACCCGGCCTCGCGGCTCAATTGTTTCGTTTCCGGAACGAATGATCTGGTCAAGGAGACCGGCATTCTGGCAACGCCTGATCGACGCTACCTCGTGCCCTGGCTGATGCAGATGGTGCTGGCCGCACGCGCCGGCGGCATCGACATGCTCGACGGCGTCTCCAACGATTTTCGCGACCTCGACGCTTTTGCCCATGAATGCACCGAGGCGGCCGCCATGGGGTTCGACGGCAAGAGCCTCATCCACCCGGCCCAGATCGAAGCCGCCAACCGCACCTTCGCGCCGTCCACGGAAGCGGTGGCCGAGGCGCGCTCGGTGAAGGAAGCCTTCGCGCTCGCCGAGAATGCCGGCAAGGGCGTGATCGCGCTGAACGGCAGGATGGTCGAGCGGCTGCACTTGGCGCAGGCCGAAAAACTGCTGGCGAAGGCAGCCGCCATCGGGTCATAAATGCTCGATGGATGCGAGCGGGCTATGGCTACTCACGACAGGAATTGAACAATGAAACTCTACCGCTTTCTGTCCGGCCCGGACGATGCCAGCTTCTGCCATAAGGTGACGGCGGCGCTGAACAAGGGCTGGCACCTGTTCGGCTCGCCGACCTATGCCTACGACAAGAAGGCCAAGACGATGCGTTGCGGCCAGGCCGTGGTCAAGGATGTCGACGGCCAGGAATACGGGCCCGATACCAAGCTGAGTGACTGGTAGGGGACAGCGCTGAGGACTCTCTCTTTCTTCGTCATCCTAGGGCGGAGCAAGGAGCGAAGCGACGCGGCGCAGACCCTAGGATCCATGCCGTGACATTGGCCGTAGAATGCGGCGGATCAAAATGGCGCTTGTGCGCGCATCAACGCTCGCTACCCTGAAACCACGACCGGCTACGTCTATATGACCGCGAGTCAGAACCGCGGCACCATCTATATCGGCGTCACCAACGATCTCGGCCGTCGAATGCCTGAGCACAAGGCCGGCCAAGGCTCGCGCTTCACGAGTCGCTACAGCGTACAGCGGCTGGTGTGGTACGAGGAATATTTCGACATTACCGATGCCATCCAGCGCGAGAAGTCATTGAAGCGCTGGCCTCGACAATGGAAGATCGAGCTGATCGAAACGGCCAATCCGGAGTGGTTCGAGCTCTTTCGTGGAACCGGCTGGTAGCCGCTCGGGTTTCTTGCACCGCCGGAGCATAGCATCGCCGTCACGGCATGGATCCTAGGGTCTGCGCCGCGTCGCTTCGCTCCTTGCTCCGCCCTAGGATGACGAAGGTGTGGGGCTACTCGGCCGCTTCTTCGAACTTCTCCATATCATCGTCCGACAGGCCGAATGGTGACCGATCTCGTGGATGTCGCCCAGCGTCTCTTCGTTCTCGGACCAGTAGTCAAGGATATCGACGGTCAGGAATGAGGGCCAAATACAGCGCTTGGTCGATCAGTAACCAGCTACGCCAGATTTTCCCAGGCGGCTCTGATTTCGTTGAACCGTGCGTCTGCGCGGCCCTCGACGTCATCGCAGCCGAAATAGAGGATCGATAGCGCTGCAAGGAGACCGGGATAGCCGGAGACGGAATCCATTCTCGTAAGGATTTCAGGAACCGGCAACCGCTTGCGTTCAATCATGGAGATCGCGCATTCCGCTGTCATAGGTGCCATCGGGTGGTCGAATTCGGAGAGCCAGAAATCGACCAGGGCAACGAGAGTGGCCGGTTCGATGGCAGCACTTGCGGGCAGATGGCAAAGCTCACTAAGTGCGAGGAAAGCGGCATTCGGCGAAATCCCGATGGCGGTTGCGATCAGTTCCCGGCTTTGTGAAATGTCGTGGTACGGCCAATTGCAATCGATCAGGTCGGCAAATTCTGCTTCCGTCATCTGAGTGCTACTCGGCCGCCTCTTCGATCTTCTCCATATCATCGTCCGACAGGCCGAAATGGTGGCCGATCTCGTGGATCAGCACGTGGGTGACGATGTCGCCCAGCGTTTCTTCGTTTTCGGACCAGTAATCGAGGATGGCGCGGCGGTAGAGCGTGATGCGGTTCGGGCCTTCGCCGGTCTGCGGGTTCCAGCGCTCGGCGATGCCGCGTCCCTCGAACAGGCCGAGCAGGTCGAAGGGCGTTTCCAGCGACAGATCGTCCATGATCTCGTCGGTCGGGAACTCGGCGATCTGGATGACGATCTCGCCGGTCAGCTTGCGGAAATCCTCCGGCAGATGGGCGTACGCCTCCAGCGCCAGGAACTCCATTTCGTCCATCGAGGGCGAGAGTTCGTCGTGCCAGGTGCGGGTCTTGTAGATGCGGGCCATGCTTTGTCCTTTGATCCCGGCATATAGGCTTTCGCACCGGAATCGGCAAATGAACGGGCCGATGCGCCTGCGCCATCCCTGCCGAGAGGAATAAATTCCCCATGACTCTGCTTGACTCCTGGGTCACCCTCTGGAATCTATAGGGAACATAACAGGAACAATTGTGAGTGGAAGCTGACCGTCATGGCGATGACCGCCGTGGCGCGGGAGACTGTTTTTGCCCTGCGCCGCCAGATCGCGAAAATCGAGGGAACGCTGCCCGAGCGCTTGGCTGCGCCGGCCGCCGCGACCTCCGATGCTGACGCCAGCACCGATCTCACAATCGTCCGGCGTGGCATTGCCGCGGCGTTGCCGGATGCGTTCCTGCCTATCGGTGTCGAGCGCCTCGACGCCGCCCTGAGCGGCGGCCTGCCGAAGGCCGCCCTGAGTGAAATCCATGGGCTGGAAACCCGCGATGCTGGGGCCGTCGCCGGCTTCGCTTTGTCGCTCACCAGCCTGATCCTCAAGCAAACGCCGGGGCTGCCGGTGCTGTGGATCGGCACATCGGAGATTTTTCGCGAGGCCGGCTTTCCCTATGCAAGGGGGCTTCACGCCTCATTCGGCATCGAGCCGGAGCAATTGCTGTTTTCCGAGGCGCCAAGGCTTGTCGATGCGCTGTGGGTCGCCGAGGAGGCGGCCCGGATGACGGCGCTTGCCGCCGTCATCCTGGAAATCCGCGGCAATCCGCAGCGGCTGGACCTGACCGCGACACGCCGGCTGCATGCAAGGACGCAAGCGGCCGGCCGGCCGGTGTTCCTGCTGCGGCAGGCGGCCGAACCCGAACCCACGGCGGCACCCGTCCGCCTCATCGTCGCCTCGGCGCCGGCGGTGCCGCGCGACACCATCGCCGGACCGCTGGCCGGTTCGATCGGTCGCCCGGCCTTCACCCTCACCATCGGCAAGAGCCGCACGGCCCTGCCTGGACAATTCACACTGGAGTGGAACCCCGATGAACGCGCATTCGACGAAAGAGCGGGCGACGAAGGAGCAGGTGGGGAAAGAAACCGGCCAAAGAATCCTGTCCCTGTGGTTTCCCTATCTGGCGGCGGAAAGGGTCCTGCGCCAGCGTCTGGGGCGGTCCTGGCGTTCCCGGCCGTCGGATCACCCATCCCACCCGCCGCTCGTGATCAGCCATCGAGACCGCAACGCGCAGCGCATCTCGGCCCTCGACGAGCGGGCTGAGGCCCTGCACCTGAAGCGCGACATGGGCATTGCCGATGCGCGCGCCATGCATCCGTCGATCGACATCGTCGAGGCCGATCCGGAAGCCGACCGCCGACTGCTCGAAGGCCTTGCCGACTGGTGCGACCGCTACACCCCGCTGGTGGCGCTGGACGGGACAGACGGCCTGTTTCTCGACGTCACCGGCTGCACCCATCTGTTCGGCGGCGAGCGCGCCATGCTGGACGACATCCTGTCGCGCTTCTTCCATCAGGGTTTCGATGTCCGCGCCGGGCTTGCCGCGACACCGGGTGCGGCCTGGGCGGCGGCACGCTTTTGCGGCGACCGCATCATTGTGTCAGGCGAGGAGGAAGCGCTGCTGGCACCCCTGCCCCTGGCCGCGCTGCGCATCGAGCCGGCGACCCGCACCAGCCTGGAAAGCGTCGGCCTGCGCACGGCGGGCGCCGTCATGGCGGCACCGCGCGCGCCGCTCGCCCGCCGTTTTGGCGCCTTGCTGCTCCTGCGCCTCGACCAGGCGCTTGGCCGTCTCGACGAAGCGGTGTCGCCGCGCCTTCCCGTCGCGCCGCTTTCGGTCGAACGCCACCTCGCCGAACCCGTCACCCTGACCGAGGACATCGAACGGCTGGTGGGCATGCTGGCGGCGACCTTGAAAACCGATCTCGAACGCCGCGGCGAGGGTGCCAGGACACTGGCGCTGCTGCTCTTTCGCGTCGACGGCGCCGTCAGCCGCATCGCCATCGGCACCTCGCGGCCGATGCGCGAACCCATGCTGATCCAGAAACTGTTCCATGAGAGGCTGGCCGCGCTCGAGCAGGATATCGATGCCGGCTATGGTTTCGATCTGGTGCGGCTCTCGGTGTTGGCGGCAGCCACCTTCGACATGCAGCAGGCTGATCTGACTGGTGAAACGATCGACGATGGCGCCGATATCGCGCTGTTCGCCGACCGCATCCGCGCCCGGCTCGGCGAGGGCGCGGTTCTCCGGCCGGTCGCGGTCGAGAGCCATCTGCCGGAGCGTGCTGTCGCCACGATCCCCTTCACCGAAGCGCCGCGCCGGACCACGCCGCCGAAAAAGCCCGGCAGGCTGCAGGCGCCACAAACCATTTTTCCGCCGGAACGGCCAATCCGGCTGTTCCGCTCGCCCGAACCCATCGATGTGCCGGCCACTGAAATGCCGGAAGGACCACCGCTGCACTTCCGCTGGCGGCGCGCGCTCTACCGGGTCACGCGCGCCGAAGGGCCGGAACGCATCGCCGCCGAATGGTGGCGGGAAGCGCCAAGCGACGAGGCGGCATCGACGCGCGACTATTTCCGCATCGAGGATGCCGATGGCCGCCGCTATTGGCTCTACCGGCAAGGTCTTTACGGCAACACGCAGGTACCGCCGCGCTGGTTCATGCATGGTGTCTTCGCATGAACGCGCTGACCGTCATCCCCTATGCCGAGTTCGGCATCCAGTCGAATTTCTCCTTCCTGCGCGGCGCCTCCAAGCCGGAGGAGATGGTGGTCGCGGCCAAGCTCCTGGGCTTCTCGGCGATCGGGCTTGCCGACCGCAACACGGTGGCCGGCGTGGTGCGCGCCTGGCAGCAGGCCAAGGTCGAAAAGCTCTCCTATCACCCCGGCAGCCGGCTGGTTTTCGGCGACGGCACGCCGGACATCCTCGCCTATCCCCAAGACCGCAAGGGCTGGGGGCATCTGTGCCGCATGCTGACGCAAGCCAATCTGCGCGACGAGAACGAAAAAGGCGCCACCCTTCTCCAGCGCGGCGACCTCCTCGAATGGGGTGACCTGATGTCGCTGGCGGTCCTGCCGGATCTGTCGGCGGGCGCGCAAGATAGTCTTCCCCTGCTTCGAGACCTCAAAGGCCGCTTCGGCAGGAACCTGCGGCTTGGCGTTTCGCCCGACTACGCCGGCAATGACCGTTTCCGCATCGAGCAGGCGGCAGCGCTTGCCGAGAGCGTCGGTGTTCCGCTGATGGCGACCAACGACGTTCTCTACCACACGGCCGAACGGCGCCCGCTGCAGGACGTGCTGACCGCGATCCGCCTCAACACGCCCGTCGCCGAGGTCGGGCTGCAACTCAGCGCCAATGCCGAGCGTCATCTGAAGCCGCCAATGGAGATGGCGCGCCTGTTCCGCAGGCATCCGCAAGCGCTGACCGAGACGCTGCGGTTTGCGGAAGAACTGACCTTTTCGTTGAGCGACCTTCAGTACAATTATCCGGACGAGCCGACGGAATCGGGTCTTGGCCCACAGGCTGAACTGGAGCGGCTGGCGCGGGAGGGAGCGGCCAACCGCTATCCGGCGGGTGTGCCGGATTCGGTGACCAGGCGCATCGAGGAAGAGCTCGCTTTGATCGAACGCCTCAACTATGCCCGCTATTTCCTGACTGTCTACGACATCGTCAAGTTCGCGCGCAGCAAGGATATTCTCTGCCAGGGACGTGGATCGGCCGCCAATTCGGTCGTCTGCTTCTGCATCGGCATCACCGAAGTAGGACCGGAAAAAATCGATTCGCTCTTCGAGCGCTTCATTTCCGAGGAGAGAAACGAGCCGCCGGATATCGACGTCGATTTCGAGCACGAAAAGCGCGAAACCGTAATCCAGTACATCTACGAGAAATACAGCGGCAAGCGCACGGCACTTGCGGCCGCCGTCATCAGCTATCGCGGCCGTTCGGCGCTGCGCGAAGTGTCGAAGGCGATGGGCCTGTCCGAGGATGTCAGGGCATCGCTTTCCGGCTCGATCTGGGGTTGGTCGACATCGGAGCTTGGCGAGAAGGAAGCCCGCGCCGGCGGCCTCGACCGCACCGATCCGGTGTCGAGGCACGTGATGGAGCGTGCCAATGAGATCATGGGCTTCCCCCGCCATCTGTCGCAGCATGTCGGCGGCTTCGTCATAACCAGGGACCGGCTCGACGAGATCGTGCCCATCGTCAAGACGGCGATGGACGAGCGCAAGATGGTCGAATGGGACAAGGACGATCTCGACGCGGTGAAGATCCTGAAAGTCGACGTGCTGGCGCTCGGCATGCTGACCTGCCTCCAGCGCGCCTTCACCTTGCTTACTGACCACTACCCAAAGGCGCGAGACAAATACGGCCGACCTTATGTGCTGGCCACCCTGCCGCCGGAGGATAGGCAAGTTTACAAAATGATCTGCCGCGCCGATACGCTTGGCGTCTTCCAAATTGAATCGCGGGCGCAGATGTCGATGCTGCCGCGCCTTGAGCCGAAAACCTTTTATGACCTTGTCATCGAGGTGGCGATCGTGCGGCCGGGCCCGATCCAGGGCGACATGGTCCACCCCTATCTGCGCCGCCGGCAAGGCAAGGAAAAACCCGAGTATCAAAAACCGGAGCTGGAGGCGATCCTCAGCAAGACACTAGGCGTGCCGCTGTTCCAGGAGCAGGCGATGAATATCGCCATCGTTGCCGGTGGCTTCAAACCGGGCGAGGCCGATGAACTGCGCCGCGCCATGGCCACCTTCAAGCGCACCGGCACCATCGGCAATTACCGCGACCGTATGATCAATGGCATGGTCGGCAAGGGCTACACGAAGGACTTCGCCGAGCGCTGTTTCAAGCAGATCGAGGGCTTTGGCGAATATGGCTTTCCCGAAAGCCATGCCGCTTCCTTCGCCCTGCTCGTCTACGCCTCCTGCTGGTTCAAGACCTTCTATCCCGACGTGTTCTGCGCCGCGATCCTGAATTCACAGCCGATGGGGTTTTACCAGCCGGCCCAGCTGGTGCGCGACGCAAGCGACCATGGCGTCGACATTCGCGACGTCGACGTCAATTTTTCGGTGTGGGATTGCACGCTGGAAAAGGCGCCGTTCGATCCGGCCCGCATCCTCCCGCGCCATGCCGAGATGCGCGGCGTCATCGAGACGAAGCATGCCGTCCGGCTCGGCTTCCGCCAAATCAAGGGCCTGTCGAAGGAGCGCATGGCGGCCTTCGTCGAACAGCGCGGCTCAGGCTACGTATCCGTCAGGGATGTCTGGCTGCGCTCCGGCCTCGATGTCGGCGACATCGAGCGGCTGGCGCAGGCCGATGCCTTCCGCTCGCTCGGCCTCGATCGCCGCGAAGCGTTGTGGGCGGTGCGTGCGCTGGACGGCAAGAGCGCCGCCGAAAGGCTGCCGCTGTTCGACCAGCCGGCGCTTCGCCTGCGCGAACTGGAGCCCGAGACGAAGCTGCCGAAAATGCCGCTCGGCGAGCATGTCATCCATGATTACCGCGCGCTCGGCCTGTCGCTGAAGGCGCATCCGGTCGCCTTCCTGCGCGAGCGACTCGACCGCGCCGGCGTCATCCCCAATGCGAACCTGCCTTTCGTGCCCGATGGCAGGCGCGTCTCCGTCGCCGGCCTCGTGCTGGTGCGGCAGCGTCCCGGCAAGGGCAACGCGATCTTCCTGACGCTGGAGGACGACAAGGCGGTGGCCAACGTCATCTTCTGGCAAAGAACCTTCGACCGTTACCGGCCGATCGTCATGGGCGCCCGGTTCGTCAAGGTCACCGGAAAATTGCAGTCGGAATCGGGCGTGGTCCACATCGTCGCCGAGAGGATCGAGGATCTGACGCCCTGGCTGACCGTGCTTCTGGAGAAGGTCAGCGGGGCCGCACCAGCGGTTCCTCCGAGAGACCTCGCCAAGGACGGTTCGGATCGCTCCAGCCCCGCCAAACAAAGCGCACCGATCCGGCAGGATCTCGCAACGCTGTCGGAAGAAGCGGAAAGGGTCATGCCCAAGGGGCGCAATTTTCAGTAGGCAAGGCCATGCCAAGAGCGGAACGAAAGCGGACGTCGGCGATCCTTCGCGCTCCCCGCTGTCCCGCCAGCCTTCGGCAAATTGGCGGGTATAAGAAACGTGCCCCTCAGCCCGACCCACCCAAGCGCGGCGGCGGGGCCAGCACATCCTCCACCGAAAGCGTCCGCGCCTCGGAGGGCAGCATGATCGGGATGCCGTCACGCACCGGATAGGCAATCTTGGCGACCCTGGAAATCAGTTCGCCGCGCTCTGGATCCCAGGCCAGCGGCCCCTTGGTCAGCGGGCAGGCCAAGAGTTCCAGCAGCTTGGGGTCGACCTTCTTCCCGTCACGTCCGTCCGCCATCGCGCCCTCTTACTGCAAACTCGAGCCAAAATCCTCATTCTCGCGCGCCAGTGCCATTTCGGTGATGGCGATCAGCGTCTCCGCCCGGGTCTTCAGGTCGGCTGCTTCGAGCAGCGCCTGTTTCTCGGCCGGCCCGTAGGGCGCCATCATCGACAGCGCATTGACCAGCATGGCATTTTCGGCGCGGCTGACGCTTTCCCAGTCGGCCTCCAGATCGTTGGCCTGCAGATAGGCGCGAAACGCCTTGAGCAGCGATGGCCGGTCGATCTCGTTGTCCGCCTGATCCTCGTCGAGATCGGCAAGGAAAGGCGCGGGCTTGCACTGGCGAAACGGCGTCTTGACCGTCAATTCGTGGGCGATGCGGAACCGGCACACGCCCTGCAGCGAAATCAGGTAGCGGCCGTCGCCGCTTTCGGAGAAGGCGATGATGCGCCCGGCGCAACCGACATTGCAGAGCTCCGGCTCGCCATCGCCGCGCAAGGCGCCATCGAGACTGGGCTGGATGACGCCGATGAGCCGCGAGCCGGCAATCGCCTCGTCCACCATCTGCAGATAGCGCGGCTCGAAGATGTTGAGCGGCATGCGGCCTCCCGGCAGCAAAAGCGCACCCTCGAGCGGAAAGATCGGGATCGTCGACGGCAAATCCTTGGCGAGCCGGTAATGCGCGTTTCCCGCTTGCACCATATTCCTCCGATCGCTTCACCAGAAGCGCGTCATACCAGCTAATCTGGCGCAGTCGTCGCCGACGCCAAGCCCGTGCGGCAAAACAACCGGCAGCCGGCTCAGGAGAACAGCAGCGCCGACAATTTGCGGCGCGCCGCCAGCGTCGCCTCGTCGGTCATGCCCCAGGCCTCGAACAGCTGCAGCAATTGCGTCCTCGCGCCATCCTCGTTCCAGGCCCGGTCGGCCTTGATGATGGCCAGCAGATTGTCGGCCGCGGCCGTACGGTCGCCGTTGGCGTTTTGGATCATGGCCAGATCGAAGCGCGCCTGGTGATCTCCGGGATTTTCCGCCAGCCGGCGCTCGAACTCGGCTGGATTGCCGAGAGCCGCCGCCTGCGCCGCAACCGCCATCCTGGCGCGCAGGGCTGCCAGCGGCGGCGCATCCTTCTTGGCCTCCGGGGCTGTTGCCAAAAGCGCCTCGGCGCCTTCCGTGTCGCCGGCGTCGAACAACAGTTCGCCCAGTCCGGCGATCGCCTCGATCGTCTCCGGCGCCTGCGCCAGGATGGCGTCATAAATGTCGGCCGCGGTCTGCATGTCGCCGGCGGCGCGCGCCTCAATGGCCGCGGCCAGGGCTTCAGCCACTGGCGGCGCGCCATTGTCCTTGCCGCCGACCTTGGTGATGAATTCGTTGATCTGGCTCTCCGGGATGGCGCCCATGAAGCCATCGACCGGCTGGCCGTCCTTGAAGGCGATGACCGCCGGGATAGACTGGATGCCGAGCTGGCCGGCGATCGAGGGATGGTCGTCGATGTTCATCTTCACCAGCTTGACCCTGCCGCCGGCGGCCTTGACCGCCTTCTCCAACTGCGGCGTCAACTGCTTGCAAGGCCCGCACCAGGGCGCCCAGAAATCGACCAGCACCGGCTGGCGGCGCGATTCCTGGATGACATCGGCGGCAAAGGCAGCCGTCGTCGTGTCCTTGATCACATCGGCGGGAGCGGCGGGCGCATCGCCAAGCGCGACTTTCGCCGGCGCCGGCGCGGCTCCACCATACTGTACCGAGGTGTTGTACTGGCCGCCATTGCCGCCAAAGGAGCCGCCGAACGGATTGTTGTCGCTCATCTCTCTACCCTTCCGTGGCGCCGCCGGCCGGCGGCCAGGCGCCCTATGCTTCAGACCATCTGACTCAAGCCATCCATGTGGCGATCACACGGAGACTTTCAAGATAGCAGCATCGTGCCCGGTTGCCTCGACGAATCTGATCAGGTCGCGCGCCGCGATCGATGTCGTCGCCTCATTGGTCAGCGGATGCCCATTGATGACCGCATGCTCCATCAAATCCTTGTCGAGCACGAGCTTGACCCTGTTTGCCGTGTCGTTGATGACGCCAAAGACCGTGACGGCGCCCGGTGTGACGCCGAGCAGCTCCATCAGCATCTCCGGCTTTCCGAAGGAAACCCGGCTGGCGGCGCCGATCACCTGGTGGATCTGCTTCAGGTCGACGACCGCGTCCTCGCCGACGGTGACCAGGAAGAAATTGTCCTTCTTGTCCTTCAGGAACAGGTTTTTCGTGTGCCCGCCGGCGATCTCGCCGCGCAGTGCCTGCGAATCGGCGACGGTATAGAGCGGCGGGTGGCGCTTCGTCGACGTGGCAATGCCGAGTTCGGCAAGAAAGGCCATCAAATCGGCTTCGGTCTTCGGCATCGGTTTCGTCCCGTTTCTCAAGCCAGCCGTTTACGGCCAATGGGGCAGCCGACACAAGACCGTCATGCGACATCATGGTGAGCGGCACCGCCCTTCGCGCTGGCGCCTCGCCGCCCGCCACTCACGCGCCCGCCGGCGGCTTGCCGGCCCCGCGCATCGTGTCGCAAAAAGCCTGCGATTTCCCTGTTGCAATCGCCGCGCTCTTCAGCCATATAGGCCCGGCTTGCGGCCAAGACGCCGCGCGAGCGGGTGTAGCTCAGGGGTAGAGCACAACCTTGCCAAGGTTGGGGTCGAGCGTTCGAATCGCTTCACCCGCTCCAAATCTTCTTTAGATTTGAAAAGCATAAAGGGCCCGGGTAACCGGGCCTTTTTGCTATCTGGCGCCGGGGAGCGGGGGGACGACGTTTCCAGCCGAAGCCGGGAACGTAGGGCTGCCCATCCGACCTGGGTGTTGAGCCTCAACAGGTTGTCCGCGCGTAGAGCGAGGCGGCTCCGGAATTTGCGTCGCGGGCGATCGATATGCCATGGATAATCGGCCAACGGCTTTCGCTTCCATTTCGCGACCATGACGGCCGAGACCGCGAATCGGGCGCGAGCGACCTCCAGCGGCGTTGGCGCCGAGCAGGTAAATCAGCTAGAACTAACTCAGGCGGAACAATTGTCTGCGATTTCAGGAGACGACATGTCCGAGGAGCATGTTGAGCGTCGGCTGGCGGCGATCCTGGCCGCGGATGTGGTCGGCTATAGCCGTCTTATGGAGGTCGACGAAGAGCACACGCTCAATCTCCTTCGGCAGCATCGACGGGAGTTCTTCGATCCGACCGTCACCAAGCACGGCGGGCGCATCTTCAAGGTGATGGGTGACGGCTTTCTGGTCGAGTTCGGCAGCGTAATCAATGCGGCGCGCTGCGCGGTCGAGATCCAGCGCGGCATGCCCGAGCGGAATGCCGGCATCCCCGAGGATCGGCATTTCAAGTTTCGCATGGGCATCAACCTTGGCGACATCATTGTCGACGGTGATGATTTCCAGGGCGACGGTGTCAATCTTGCGGTGCGGCTGCAGGGCCTCGCGATGCCCGGCGGCATTGCCTGCTCGGAAGCGGTGCGCCATGCGGTCGGCAACAAGCTGGGCGTCGACTTCGCCGATCAGGGCACCAGGACCGTCAAGAACATTGCCCAGCAGGTGCATGTCTACTTCGCCAACTGGGACCAGGGCGTGTCTTATGTCGAGACGCATGTTGCGGCCAGAACCGTCCAGACGCTGGTGCGGTCCGACAAGCCGTCGGTGGCGATCCTGCCATTCGCCAATCTTAGCGCTGATCCCGACCAGCAGTATTTCAGCGATGGCATCACTGAAGACATCATAACCGACCTCTCGAACGTCTCCGGCCTGTTCGTGCTCAGCCGCAATACAGTCTTCGCGTTCAAGGGCAGGACCGACAAGATGGAACGCATCGCCAGGGAGCTTGGCGTCGGCTACATTGTCGAGGGCAGCGTCCGCAAGGCGGGAAACCGGGTCAGGATCAATGCCGAGTTGATCGAGGGCGCCACGGACGGACACGTTTGGGCTGCCCGCTACGACCGCGACCTCACCGACATCTTCGCCGTGCAGGACGAAATCGCCAAAGCGGTCGTGGCGCAGCTCAGGGTCAAGCTCCTGCCTGAGGAGAGGAAAGCTATCGAGCAGGCGCCGACGGACAATGTGGAAGCCTATACGCATTACCTTCGAGGGCGCGATTACAGCCACATCGCGACCAGAGCCAACCACCTGATGGCCAGACAAAGCTATATCAGGGCCATTGAGCTCGATCCGGGATATGCCCGTGCCTATGCAGGTCTGGCGGTCTGCGACGTACGCCTTCAGTCGAACTACGGCTCACCGATCCATGTGGACGACATTCTCGCGACCGCGGACAAGGCCCTGGCCCTGGACGCGAATTTGGCCGAAGCGCATTCAGCCAGGGGCTTTGCCCTGTCCCTCGCCGATCGCCGTTCCGAGGCTGCGGCGGCGTTCGAACAGGCTCTTACGCTCGACGCCAATTGCCACGAGGCCAATCGTTACTATGCCGAGTTTTGCGTAACCGGCGGCCAGTTCGAGTTCGCCGCTACGTACTTCATGCGCGCGATGGAAATCAAACCGTCCGACTACGGCGCACCGGTGATGCTGGTGAACGTCTTTCGTACTCTCGGCCAACAGAACGACGCGGAGCTTTATGCACGAATCGCATTGGAGAGAGCTGAAGAGGAACTCCGTTTGCATCCCGAGAACGCCAATTGTGCCTGCCTAGGGGCTATCGTGCTGGCCTTCCTTGGTGAACGCGATAGGGCGGCCAAGTGGCTTGACCGGTCTCTGGCGATCGACCCTAACGATATCAACGTCCAATACAACGCAGCTTGTACCTATGCGTTGCTGGGGGAGTTCGAACGTTCGATCGACCTTTTGGAAGCGTGGCTGCCGCAGGCTGGCGCCGAGATGAGACTCTGGTTCAAGAACGATTCCGATTTCGCCTCTGTTCGTAGTCATCCTCGCTACCAGAAGTTGCTCCAGCTGCTGCAGTAGCGATACGCATTGTTCTTGAGTCAAATTGTCGCCGATAATCAAGAATCGGCCTTCAGGAAGATTTACCCGACAAACCAACGCCCTCGCCATCCCGCGGATATTATGTTATGCCACTAATATAACCGAGAGGTGGGGAATGGGTACCCGGTTCAGGTTGTTCGTTCAGCCTCCGTTCGAAGACCCTACGTCAAGTCCCGAGATCATTACGGTTTCTTCCCCGCGAGGCAGTGTCGGACCTGGCCCATCCGACGATCGTATGTATGTCGTCGAGCCGGCCGACAAGATGCGGCCCTATGGCGTCAACCACGGTCCGTTGGGCACGCCCTTCATCTCCCTGCCGCCCTGGACGCGAGCTATCCTCGATCCGGCCATTCCCGACGAGGAAGGCAACTTCGATCACTATCAGCCCTCGACGCCCGGCTTCGAAGCAGCGCACGCGTTCGGATGCGTGCGCTTCACGCTCGACGTTTGGGAGCGTTACATCGGCCAACCGCTCGTCTGGCATTTCCACGATCACCACGACCGTCTGGAAATCTCGATCCTGCCGGATTGGGACAACGCTCAATACGGCTATGGCTTCCTCGAGCTCGGCAGCCAATTCACGAAAGACGGAAGCGCGCTCCCCTTCAGCCTCGACTTCGATATTATCGCGCATGAGGTTGGCCATGCGTTCGTCTACAGCGTCCTCGGCATACCCAAGCCGGGAGCTGAGTTCCCCGAATATCTGGGCTTTCAGGAGGCCTTTTCCGACTGCGTTTCGTTGATCGCGGCCATGCATTTTCCATCCGTGATCGAAAACGTTCTGACGGTGACGCGCGGGAACCTCTACATCGCCAATCAACTCTCTCGCTTTTCGGAATTTTCACCGCACCGCCAGATACGCGAGGCCAACAACAAGCTGACGATGGCCGATTTCGCGGACGGCTGGACCGACGAGCATGCCTTGTCGCAACCTCTAACGGGTGCCGTCTTCGACATTCTGGTCGATGTCTTTCACGAGAGCTTGGTGGATCGAGGACTGATTTCGCCGGAGGCCGAAGATCTTGCCGACCTCGCCGAGATCTATCCAACCGCCGAGGCGCCGCTCCAGAAGGTCTTTGACCGCGATTTCACGCGCAATCCAGACGGTTTCGTCGAAGCGCTGCTCGACGCGCGCGATATCGTGGGTACCTATCTCGCCGAGACGCTGTGGGCTCTCGCCCCGGATTTCCTGGACTATCGTGACGTGGCGAGAACGATGCTCGCGGTCGACGACCGTGTGACCGGAGGAGAACTATCAAGCATCATCTTCCGGGATTTCGACCGAAGAGGGATTTTTCGCTACCGTGCCGGGCCTCGCCTGACGAAGCCAGACCGAAAGAGCCATGTTCATGAGGGTCGAACCGCTCGTCCACGGGATCAGGTGCGTCTCCCGGATATGAGCTATTTCGAGAAATATTGGATGTCCAGAAGTGGCGCCGAGCTTTGATCGACATTGCAGAGGATGGGGTGATCCATGATAACTGAAACCATTTTAAATACCTCGGCCATACACTTGTTCGGTAGAGTTCTTGAAGATTTGAAGCTGAAGAAGAGGATCGATGGGGGACGGCCTCCAAGACCTGGCAATAACAGATTCCTGCAGAACCAGATCGACGCCTCCGGCAGCCTGCTGGCAAGGATCTATGCATTCACCTTCGAGGCGCAGTTCTACGAGCTGGCCAGACCGACCATACTTCTTGTTCATGGGCCTGGCACCGCGGTTGATTATCCAGCTCCGGCGGACACCGATCTGAAGGTCATGAGCCGCGGTCCAAGCGACCCTGCCTATACCGGACTTTCATCGCAGATAGGCTCATTTGCCCGCGGAATGCAGGTCTGGGTGTACGACAAGAGTGACCTGACAATGCGGCTGGAGCTCGACACGGGAACGCTCGAAGATGTTCTGTTGGGTGCAGAGCTGGACCCGCATTCGTTTGGTCGGTCGGGTGGAGCAATGGGAAGATCTGGTGGTGCCATGGGGCGATCGGGCGGCGCCATGGGCAGGTCTGGCGGTGCGATGGGGCGGTCCGGTGGCGCCATGAACCGCAACGGGCGCGGCGATCTCGACTAGCGTTCCCGATTGTCATTTGAGAATGCCAAAGGGAGATGGATCATGGCAAGAGTAGATATAGTGCGCGTCGATACACCTGAAGGGAATGCTGTAAGAGCCGGAGAGCCGATTACTGTGAGCGTGACGGTCTCCCCGGACCGTGGCTGGTTTAACGACACAGAGTACTTGGTAATCGACTTTATTTATGCTGACACTTCAGACATAGCCTCATGTTTATTGATCAACGACAATGACACTAACATCGAAGACACAACAACAATTAACTTTAAGCTAAAAGCGGAATCCGGCGCTCTGGCCGGAGAATACTATGTTCGGATCACAAATAATTACTTCGAGGAGACCATCGTAAGCGGCCCTGAAGACGGAACTATCACTGTGTCCTCAAGTTAATCACTTGCGCTGTTGTGACGATCAATCTAGTGCGTGCCAGGGTGAAATCAGCTCGCTGGCCGCCCCGCCTTCCGCAGCGACGCCTGATGCACCAGCGAGGTCCAGCTGTTGGTCGAGGCGAGATGGCAATAGAGCAGGCCGAGCGCGCCTGATTTGCGCAGGTCGAGAAACGCCTCGTCGCTCAATTTGTTGAAGGCCGGCTCGTCGATCACCTGGAAATCGGTGAGGTTGAGCACCTCGCCGCCTTCCAGCGTCACCTTGCTCTGGCGTGGCGAAAACAGGCCGTGCGCATCGATCTTTTCGACCATCTCGCGGGTGGCTCGGAAGTCGATCTGGAACTGATTGCAGAAGGCGAGCGCCTGTTTGGTCGCTTCGGTTGGCTCGTTGCCGGTGAAGAACGGCAGGATCTTGTCATCGCGGGACGGCGCCAGCAACTGGTCGACGATGCGGTCGCTGGCCCGTTCGACGCACAGCGTCAGCCGGCCGGCCGATGTCGGGTCTTCGGCAAGGATGAAGGGATAGCGGCGGACATAGGCGGGGATGTAGTGCGGCGCGGTCCATTTGCCTTCGGCATCGACGAACAGGTTCTCGTTCTGACGCACGCCGGTGATGATCACCGGCGCCTTGCCCGGGCCGATGAAGACGATTGGGTAGGAGCGCATCGCCGCCGGCATTTCCGACGCCACCACCGGAATGGCGTGCGCCGAGCGGGCGAAGCCGAAATCGCTGCGCGCGGTCAGGCCCAGCGAGCCGTGCCGCGCCGGGTTGAGCGCCTCGGGCCTCGAATAGAACAGCGGCATCGCGTCGCCCGTCACTTCCGTCTTTGCATCCGCCATCATCCGTCTCCCGCACGCCCATCAGGCTGCCAATGGTCCCGAAGCCGGGATCTATGCTTGTTTGCGCTGATCTTGGGTCGAAAGGAACCCCGCGCAGGAACAAAGTACTACAGCGTCTCTCGCGCGCATAAAAGGACAGGCGGTGCTGTATTTTGGGATTGCGGCGGTCGATTGTCTTGGGGAACACGACCGCCAGCCTGCCCGCCTCTGGACAGCTTGCGGCGAAGCGGCGACAGTGCCTCCACTGGAGCAATTCCAGGAAAAGTGTGGAGCGGTTTTCCCCTGGCAATTGCGAAGAAACAAAAGCCGGATCGGATCAGCGATCCGAACGCTGAACCGCTCCGGCGGACAGATTGAGGCAAACGGGATGGCGTCGGTATCTGATTTCAAGCAGGGACAAACCTTCACCATCGAAGCCGGGGGCCAGCAAATCCCGCTCGAACTGAGCGCGGTCAAGCCCATCGCCGCCAGCCCGCGCCCGGGCGGCGGTTTCTCGCTGCTGTTCAAAGGCCCGCGCGACATCGCACTGCCGCAGGCGACCTATCTTTTCACGGGGGAAAGCGGCAGCCACGAGATCTTCATCGTGCCGGTCGCCGCCGATGCGACGGGGCGGCTGTACGAGGCGGTGTTCAATTAGGACCCAGTTTTGGGCTGCATGCAGGCCTATCGCATCGTGACAGGGCCTAATGCGACAATCCTTGCCGCCGGCGCCGCCCCTCACTGTCCTGCCGGACATCTCTCCCCGTAAACGGGGCGAGAGTGGCTGGCTGCGACGCCGGCGCCTTTCTTGCAACGCTGGAGATTGGCGAAATCCGCGATGAAAGCGTCCCTCTCCCCGTCACTGTAGGGGAGAGGATGCCGGCAGGCAGGTGAGGGGCAGCGCAAACGATGACCATAGACAATGATCGCATCTGCCAACAAATCGGTTCCGACGATCATAGATCGTCGCCCCCCGGCGGCGCACAGGCCATCAGGTCATAAACGCCCTTGTCCTCGACGACCGCGAAGCCGAGCGCGACATAAAGCCGTCTCGCCGGATTGTGCTTCTCGACATGGATCGACGCTGATTTGCCGGCTAACCATGCCTCGTCGATGAGGTCGCAGAGCAGCGCGGTGCCGTAACCCTTGCGGCGATGATGCGGCAGGAAGGCGATGTCGATGATGCGGTGCTGGGTTGGCCAGCGCTCGATATAGAGTCGGCCGATGTCTTCGCTATCGCGTTCCACCACCAGCCAATCGGCCTCGGGATAGTGTTTTCGGTAATGCGCGTGCTGGGCCTGGAACTGCATGCCGAGGAATTCGGCCTTCTGCGCCTCGCTCCACGACGTCACCGCGAGTTCTTCGAAGCGGGTCGAGGCATAGAGCCGCGACAGGAACGGCAAGTCCGCCTCCACTGCCGCACGAAAGCGGAGCCCGGCCGTGTCAGACCGGGGCCAGACCGGACGGGCCTGCTTGCCTTCCGCCACGCTGCCGGAAATCAACCGTCAGACCGGCGGCGTCAGGTCGCGCACGACGACGATCTGCTTGAGATTGTTGTCGGTCAGCGACGTCCAATTATACTCCCATTCGGAACTGTCGACGCCCATCTGGTTGATCGTCCACAGCCCGTTGGTGCCGTCCGGCATGAGCGCCAGGCTGAACAAAGCGAGCCGGCCGTCGGCATTGTAGTTGAGCGTCAGGCGCGTCGAGCGAAGGGATGCGCCGAAATCGCGCCATCCCGACCAGTTCTGGGTATAGGCATCCCATTGCGCGTTGAATTGGAGGAAGTGCTGCTGGTCGGCCGCGACCAACACGATATCGCCATCGCCCTGGATGCCGGCGGCAAGCGCCTGGTTGGGCGCCCTGGAGTAGCCGGGTGTCGCCCACTGCGTCCACGTATCCGATCCGGCGGGCATCTGGCGCGTGTGCAGCACCTGGCCGTTCTGGGTCAGGGCGAACAAATTGGTGGCGCCCAATGGACCGATGACCGGCGCCATCTCGATGAAACCACCTGTCTGGGTCGTGTCGATCTGCACCCAACCCGTCCAGTCGGCGGCCTTCAAGGCCTGCGCCTTCGCCTGTTGGCAGCGATAGAGATGCAGGTTCGAATTGATGCCGAACAGCGCGATGCGGCCGTCACCCTGGCGTATCGCCGAAACCGTCACCAGGCCGCCGGGGATCTGGATCCAGTCGCTCCACGGTTTGGCCGGCGGCGTCAGCACGTCGACGGTGACGACGATCGGTGTCGTCGTGCCGGGCGGCGTGATGGTTTTCTGCACCTGCACGATCTGGTCCGGATTCTGGTAGATCCACCAGATGCGGCCCTGATTGTCGGTGACGAAGACCTCGATGCGGCCATCGGCATCGCGCGCCATCGAAAGCTTCTGATAGGAGGTGGCGCCGGGCGGCGTGCCGATGCTGATCGGCGCGGTCCATTTCTCGACCGGGCCGATCTGGTTGGAGTCTTCGGTGATGAAGGACAGATCGGTGGTTCCCGATGGCTGCGCGACCACGGCGACACGGCCGTCCTTGGTGAGGCCCGCCGTCATGATCACCCAGGCGCCGGGCGCGATGAACGACCAGGCCGAGGGCCATGGCCCGTTCGGCGAAAGCTGCGCCTTCTGGATCAACTGCCCCTTGGCGGAATCGATCCCCACCACCATCAGCCGCGACAGTTCGAAAAACGACGTGCCGGCCGGCTTGTGCTGGAAAATGGGTGGAGGGCTGGACGGCGCCGGGCGGGCCCTGGAAGCCGCTTTCGGCGCCGGCGTCTTCGCTGCGGGGACCTTCGACTTCGGTTCTGCGTTCTTAGCCATCGTACGGTCCTGCCCTTTCGGTTCGGAATTCAGCTTCTTGGCGGGAAGACGCCCTGCAGCGCGATGCAGAAATAGCAGGTGAGATAGGGCTGCATGTTGTTGTGCGGCTGGTCGCCGCCGGCAGGGGGGAGCGCTTGAGGGCTCATCTGCGTCAGGTTGGCCGCCGGGGTATAGATTGTTGCGTTGGTGGATTTGGCCAGGCTTCGCGTCGAGGACGGCGCATTGAGTTCGCCCAGGTCGATGTCATGGTCGCGCATTGCGTGGGTGTGGTTAGGAATCTCCGATTCGAGCAGGCTTACCGTTTCCGTACCGTCGGTCTCGCCGAGATCGTGCAGCGAAAGCCCTGGTCCTTGCCCCGGGTGCATCGGCAAGCGGCCCTGAAGGTCGGGCAAGGCAAAATTGCTTTTGCCATTGCCGCCATAGGTCGTGCCCAGCAACGAGAACAATGCCGTGTTCTGCGACAGCGGCAGCAACTGCCCGTCGCACCACGCCCAGCCCCTGGGCGCGAAATAAAAGGGGAAGATTCGGATTTCGGCGACGAACGGGTCAGCCATGATGTCCCTCTCAGGTCGGCGACGGAAAGATGCCGAAAAGTGAAATGATAAAGCTGATGCAAAGATACGGCTGGAAATTGTTGTGCGGCTGGCTGCCGCCAACGGCTGTTACAGCCTGCTGGGCCATGTCGGTATCGGTCGTGTCCTGGATGTAGGGCAAGGCGCCACCGCCAATCTGTGCAACGACCTTCCCGCTGGGACTGGTATCTTGACCAATGCTCAGGGACGCGACCATCGGATGGCTGTGTGACGGAATCTGGGAAATTGTCAGATTGACTTCCTCTATGCCTCCCGTCTCCGCAAGGATGAAGCCGCTGCCCTGATGGAGCGGAACACGGCCTCGCAGGTCGGGCAGCGCGAAGGTGCTCTGGCCATCGCCGCCATAGGTCGTGCCAATCAGCTGGAACAGTGTCTCGTTCTCCGAGATCGGCAGAAGCTGTCCCTCGCAGAACATCCAGCCGGCCGGGGCGAAATTGCCGGCAAACATGCGTATCTCACCAATATAAGGCTGTGCCATGATCGCGCCTCCTTAATTCGGCGAAGGGAAAATGCCCTGCAGGGCAATGCAGAAGCTCAGCGTCAGGAACGGCTGCATGTTGAGATGTGCCTGACTGCCGCCGACACTGGTAATTGTGCTCGGGCTCAGCGTCGTCACGTTCGCGAAATCGCTATACAGCCGCCCCGGAACCACCCCCAAAACGTTCCCCGCACCATCCTGGCTGCTACCGGTGTTTGTGCTTGCCTGCGCAAAGTGAACGTGTGTCGGTATTTCGGAAATCGACAGCGTATGGCTTTGCTCGCCACCGCGCTCGCCTAATGTGTGACCGCTCCCAACGTGGATCGGGATACGTCCCCTATAATCGGGCAGCGCGAAATTGACTTGGCCGTCACCGCCGAAAGTGGTTCCGAGCAGTGAAAATAATGCCTGGTTCTGGTTGATCGGCAAAAGCTGCCCGTTACAGAGCGCCCAACCCTTGGGTGGGAAGACAAAGGACATAATCCTGATTTCCGATAGAAATGGCTCGGCCATGTCTCGCGCCCTCATTAGATATCAGAAGAATACACAGAACGACATAAAAGTCTACTTGGCTTTCTAACAAACCAAGTACTTTATAAAATAATAGACAGTATTTAAATAACGAGAGGCGCAGGAAGGCAGTGCATGCCCAGGGTTGTAGATCGTCGCACCAAATGGTGGCCTTTCTACCTCATCAACGTCGCCATCATGGGAACGGCGGCGTGGCAAGCCCGGTAAATCCGCTCGTTTGCGCCGTCGCGGTAGATGCAGAAACAACTGTATTGCGGCCGTTCAGATAGGCGGCCACGGCAGCGGTATCCATGGTGCCCCCAGCGTAGCCGCTAAGGTTGAACGTCCCGGTGAAGCGTTGACGTACCCGGATGTCGCCGCCCGCCATGGTGCCGCCAAGCGAATGCGTGAAGGTGTTGGCCAGAGCGCCGGCGCCGCCTATGTTCAGGTCGACGGACGAACCATCGCCAGAGGGCGACGCGACTTCTGACTGGACGAAAATGCCAGCAACTGCATCTCCGGTCCCATCCAGTTTGATGTCAATCGCGTTGCCGGTTATCTGGGCCAGGATGCTGCCGGCGCCGTCCTGTCCGGCCTGGACAAGGATAGCACGTTGCGTACCGGCATAGTCGATGGAGTTGTTTTTGATTCCGACCCGCATGGCGCCGCCGCCGGCATTGAATACGGATATGCCATCAGCTGTCAGCCCGTTTGCGACCGTGATGGTGTTGCTTTCAAGTCGAGCGTCAAAAGTAAATCCGTTGTCGAACGCCGACCCGAGCAGGCTCACCACGACGAAGTCGCCCGCCGCCGTGCTGCTCAGCGTGTTGCCGGTGGCGACGAGGCTCACATCGCTGTTGTCCCCGGCGCTGACGGACAGCTGATCGTTGTTGCTGCTCGAAGTGCTGTTGATGACGTTCAGGTTCATTGTGGAGTTGTCGAATGCATCGGCGACGATGCCACCGCTGAAGTTGTTGCTCGAATTGGCACCCGAGAAGTTGATCGTGGCGTTCGACGTTCCACGGATGCCGAACAGATACCCGCTGCCAAGCACGGCGCCAGTCGAGCTGCCGCCTGAAATCGTCAGCGCGAGCGTGCCGGACTGGGTCTGCAGCTGGAAGTTGTCGTCGCCGCTGCCTGTGATCGTGGTGTTGGTGACCGCGCTGGTGCCGGACATGTTGTAGAAATGGATGCCATCTTCGTCCGCTCCATTGCCCGCATTCGATATGCTGCTGTTGCTGAGCGTGAAGTTCGAAACGGTATTGCCGTTGATGCCTTGCTCGGCGCCGCCCGAAATGGCGATCCGGTCCAGCGTCGCCGTAGAGACGTTTTGAAGGTGGATGGCCGCGTTGGTCGTGAGGTTGTCACCAGTCGAAAGCCCCGAATTGTCGGCATCGAGATCGTCGGTGCCGGCATTGGTGAAATTCATGTTCTTCAACGTGATGTTGCTCGCGCTGATGAAACTGGCGCCGCGCCCGGTTGTGTTCTGAATTGTGCCGCCCGAGCCGGCGGTGGTGCCGACACCTGTAACGGTCAATCCACCCGAGCCCGTATTGTTGAGCACGATGCCGTTGGTGCCGCCATTCGCCGAAATGCTCTGGAAATTCAGCCCGCTGGCGCCGATCGTCGTGTTGACGACGTTGAGCGCCGTGCCTGTGCCGGAGGTGATCGTGTTGCCGGTGCCCTGCACCGTCACCGTGCCGCCGCCGGTCGCGTTGAAGCCGTCGCCGCTGCTCGATGTGTTGATGGTCAGCGTGTTGGTGAAATTGATGTTGGTGCCGTTGGTGCCGCCATTGCCGATCAAGTTGATGCCGTCGCTCGAGACCGTCGACGACACCGTTCCGTCAAACGAGATCGTGCTGGCCCCGCCGGCGGTGCCGGTGTGGTTCTGGACGTCGATCGCGGTGGCGTTGGCGGTGTGGGCAATAGTGCCGTTGTAGTCGATATTGGCCGAGCCGCCCGAAACCAGGAACGCCGTACCCGTCGCGCCGCTGAGCGCGCCGCCGCCGAGGTTGACCGTACCGGTGACGTTGGTGAGCGCGACATTGTTGGCGCCGCCGCCTGAGGTGGTCGAGGTGAAATTGATGCCGGCGGCGATGCCGTTGAGGTTGACGGCCCGGTTGGCGGTCGTGCTGATCGAGCCGGTGGCGACATTGACCGTACCGCCGTTGGTCGCGGTGAAGGCCGTTGTGGCGCCGCCCGTCGTGATGGTGAGGTTGGCGAAGCTGACGGTCGAGGCCTGGCCGCCATTGTCGATCGATACAGGGGTGCCGCCGTTGCTGGTGAGATTGACCGCGCCCGAGAAGCTGACCGTGTTTGCTCCCGTTGCGCCGGAGATGGCGATGCCACTGGACCCGATGCTCGTCCCGACCGTGCCGGCAAAGCCGAAGCTGCCGCCGGTACGATTCTGGATGCGGACAGCGGTGCCGCCGAAGTTGGCGATCGAACTGGTGCTGTCGAAGTTGAACACCGCATCGCCGCCGACCACCGACAGACCGCCGCCGCTCGAGAAGTCGACATTGGTGCCGGTGACCGTTCCGGAGGCAGCGCCAAACTTGATGCCGGTCCCGGCCGCTCCCGTTGAGAAGAGGGAAAGATTGGTCAGCGTCGTCGTTCCGGTGGCTCCGGTGCCGAAGTCGATGTCGGTGGCTGTGACGCTCGAGATCGTCATGTTGCGGATCGTGGCGTTCGCCGTTCCGGAGGCGCTGATGCCGATCGCGGCATTGGCGCCGGTGCCGTCGTTGCCATTGATGGTAAAGCCGTCGATGACATTGCCGCTGGCGCCGAGCGTTAGGGCGCTGGCGCCGTCGGCGCTCGTCAGCGTGGTGGTGCCGCCGGGCGTCTGGTCGGCGATCGAGATGGTGTTGGAGGCGAGCTGGATCGGCAGCGGCACCGTCAGCGCCAGATTGATGTTGCCATTGTCGAAGCCGCGCACCTGTTCATTGGCCAGGAGCAGCAGCGTGTCGTCGCCATTGGTGCTGGCCGCGGTGATGACGCCACCATCGTTGACGAGGACGATGATGTCGCTTGCCGCGGCGTTGAATTCGGCGTCGGCCAGCGTCGCCAGATTGCTCTGGTCGCGGCCGCTGCCGTCGCCGGTCGACGCCGCCCCGACGAAATAGATCTTGCCTATGCCGAAGCCGAGGCCGGGGCTCGACTGGAACTTGACATCCTGGAAGTTGTAGGTGCCGGCGACCGGCGCGCTGGATGCGTCGATGCCGACATTGGCATTGATGGTGGAGGTCTGGTCGGTCGTCGATTCGCCGTCGCCAAAGGTGAAGTTGAGATTCGTCGCGCTGTTGAGGAACACGCCGGTGTTGACGCCGGCAATGCTCGAGCTGGCGCCGCCGGCTGCGGCATCACCGAGGCGCACCACCTGGCCGCCAATGGCGCCGCGCAGGTCGACGCCGATCGAGGCGCCGGTGGCGGACGCGTTGGTGACATCGAAATCGTTGGCCGTCACTGCCGCGTTGATGGTCGCGCCGTTGAGATCAAAGGCCACGGCCCCTGGGCTGTTCAGCCCAATGTCGAGATCGCTGAAGGACAGTGCGGCACCGAGCGTGCCGGAAACATCGACGCCACGCGAGATGATGCCTTGCAAATCGACCGTGCCGAGCGCGATGGCGCCGCCACCCGAGGACGCGACATTGTTCAGTGCAATGCCGATCGTGGCGTTGCTGGTCGAAATGCTGGAGAAATTCACTCCGCCGGCGCCGACCGTGACACCATCGAGATTGAGCGCGGTGCCGGTGCCGGTGGCCGTGATTGTGTTGCCGGCGCCCGTTACGCTGATCGTGCCGGCGCCCGAGGCGAAGAAGCCTTGCGTCGACCCGTTGGTAATCTTCAGCCCGCCGCCATCGAAATTGGCCACTACCGGGCTGCTGTTGCCGGCCATGAAAACGCCAGCGAGCGCGGTGCTATTGACGGTGTAGCTGGCGCCGGAAATGTTGTAGGTGCCACCGGTGTTGTTGACGATGGCGATGCCGGTGCCGGTGCCGATGAAGCTGTTTGAGGTGCCTGTCACCGTCACGATGCCGCCGGCATTGTTCTGCAACAGTATGCCGTCGGCGCTCGACGTCAGATTGCCACTGAGAGAGACGAGGCCGGCGCCGGCGAGCCGGTCCTGGACAATCAGCGCCGTTCCCGTCCCGGTCGAGTTGGTCACGGTGCCGGCGTAGCTGACAGCGACCGTGCCGCCAGCGACCACGAAGGAGCCGTTTGCTGCACCTGTCAGCGCACCGGTCCCAAGGCTGACGGTGCCGGTGACACCGTTCAACAATACATTGATGTTGGCGCCGCCGGACGAGGTCGAGTCCAGCGCGATGTTTGCGGCAGTACCCTGGAGCGTCATCGCTACGCCAAGGGTGGAATTCAGCGTCTCGGCGCCGCTGGTGGCGCTGATGTTGATCGCGCCGTTGCCTACCATAATGCCGTTCCCGGTCGTGGTGTCGATGGTCATGCCGCCGGTGAAGCTGGTCGTACCATCGATCTGAATAATGCCCACGCCGGCCGCGGTGTCGATATTGGCGAGGCCTGAAACATTGAGCGTGCCGCTTGCCCAGTTGATGCCGTTACCCGCCGTCGCGACGTTGTTCACCGTGAGCGCGCCGAAATTGAAGGTGCCGGTGTTGCCAGGGCCCGCACTGATGCCGGCGCCCGTTGTGCCGGTGATAGTCGTCGCCCCGGTGACGGTGAAGGTGCCGGCGACGCCGTCGAAGATGATGCCGCTGGCGCCGCCGCTGGCGGTGACGCTGTCGAAATTTACGCCGCCGGCGCCGAGCGTGCCCTGCAGCGACGCCGCCGTTTGGCCGGTGGCGTTGATCGTCGTCGAGCCGGCATCGGCGATGGTCAGGACATTCAGCCCGGAGAAGTCGAGGCCGGTGGCGGCGGAGGTGGTGATGTCGAGGCCACCGTTGAAATTCACGGCGCCGGCGGCGCTGCCGCCCGAAATCGAAACCCCGTTGCCGCCGGCGATCGTCACCTGGTCGGTGAAGGTCACCGCACCGCCGGTGCGGTTGGCGATGCTGATGCCGCCGCCGGTCAGCGTTCCGGCCGGCCCGCCATTGGGCAGGAAGCCGCGCGACACCGAGATGGTGCCGGTGCCGCCATTGACGTTGAGCAGTGCGCCGGCAACGTTGATGTTGTTGTTGATGACAGACAGGTTACCATTGAGACCGGTAACCTGGACGGCGGTCTGGCCCGCCGCCACATTCGAGATCGTCACGCCTTCGATCGTGATGCCTGCGGCATTGCTGAAGCCGACAGCGCCCTGGTCAATGAGGAAGGCGGAACCGGTGGCACCGCTGAAGTCGAAGGCGGTGTTGCGCACGGCATTGTCGCCGAGCAACTGCATGAGGTTGGCCGTGCCGTTGACCACGGCCTCGTCGCCGGTGACGTTGCCGCCGGTGGCGCCGAGATTGCCCTGGACATTGGCGGGCTGGATCGTTCCGGTCGAAACGACGCCGCCGTTGCCGAAGCCGGCAATGGTCTGTCCGGAATCGAGCGTGAAGGTCGTGGCGCCAAGGCTGATCGTGCCGACGAAGGCGAAGTTCTGCGCGCCGGTCAGCGCGTCGGCCGCGGCGAGCGATATGGTATTGACGCCCACGCTGAGGTTGCCGGTTGTGCCCGCGGCAACGAACCCGCCCGACTGCGAGACCAGGATGACTGAACCGGGCGCCGTCGCCAGATTGGCGCTGCCGGTGAAGAACACGTCGTCGAAATCGTAACTGCCCTTGGTCGGGTCGAGGCCGACCGTATTGACGGTGTAGCCTCCAGACGCCGCGGTGATGAAGGATTCCAGGCCGTCCGTCGAATCGCCGTCGCCGAAGGTGAAGATGGCGTCGGCGGTGGTCGCCGTGGTGAGGCCCGACGACAGGTCGACGCCGATGCCGACATTGTCGATCTTCGAACCCTGCAGAAAGCTGATGACCTTGTTGCCAGTGGTCGACGACAGGTCGATGCCGCGCGAGGTCAGGTCGCCGGTGCCGGTGATCGTGGTCAGGCCGAAATCGGCGGCCGTTGACGACCCGCTGAAGTCGATGCCGGTCTGGTTGGCGCCCGCGCCAAGCGTCACGTTGGTCGTGCCGAAGGTGACGTCGGCATTGGTGCCGGCGAAGTTGATGCCGGCCGGGCCGACGGTCGAGCCCATCGTCACGCTGGTGGTGCCGAAGGTGACTGCGCCAGCATTGTTGGTGATGTCGATACCATTGCCTGTCGCACCCGACACGGTCACCGTCCCGAAGGTCGCCGATGCGGTGCTGGCGACATTGGCGACGGACAGGCCGGTGGCCGCGGCATTGGTGATCGACAGCGGAGCCGTGACGTTCAGCGTCGCGGTGCCGGCAAGACCAGTGACGACCGCGCCACCGCCGCCCACCGCTGACAGTGTCGAGCCGATGAAGCCGATCGCGCCGCCGACCGGGGGCAGCGACGAGCCGATCGCGAAAAGATTGCCGGTGCCGGTCGAGGTGATGCTGCCGTCGAAGGTAGCCGAACCGCCGGTGGTACCGTCGACCTTGACCGCCGTGCCCGGTGTGCCGGCGGAACTGGCTATGTTTGCCGAGACCGTGATCGCCGCGCTGCCGCCGAACACGACGACGCCGTCGCCGATGCCGGAATTGGTGATGGTGCCGCCGATCCCGATCGTGCCAGTGTTGTTGGCCAGGCTGACGTCGGCGCCCGAAACCAGCGTCGTCACCAAATTGTTGACCGTGACATTGGCCGAGCTATCCTGCACCGCGAAGCCCAGTCCATTGGCGACAACGGTGTCGATCTTCGTCGTGCCGTTGAAGGTAACGGCGTTGCTGACATTGGTCAGTCGGATGGCATCGCCATTGACGCGGTTGATGTCAACTGCGCCGAAAGTGACATCGCCACCTGCGGTGTTCTGGATGACGATGCCGCTCGAAACGATGCCACCCGAGCCGTCCACGGTGACGCTGGCGAAATTAACACCGGCCGTGCCGATGGTCATGCCGGTGCCGCCGATCTGGATACCCCTTTCGAGGACGCCGGCGCCGGTTGCCACGGTGTTGGTTCCCGTCACGCTCAGCGTGCCGCCATCAATGGCACTGAAGGCAAATCCGCCATCGGTGGTGAGGTTGAGCCCGCCGTTGAAGTTGATCGTGCCGCCGGTGTTGCCGGTCAGGTCGATGGCATTGGCGAAACCGGTGTTGGCGGTGATCAGGCCGCCGAAGGTGGCGGTGCCGCCGGTCATGGCGTTGATCTTGACCGCGCTTGCAGCGGCGGTCTGGTTGATGGTGCCGTGGTAGGTGACGTTTGGCGTCGCCGTATCGATGTTGAACGCGATGCCCGTCGTGCCGGCGATCGAGCTTGCCGCGTCGAAGGTCATCGTGCCGGTGGAGCCGCCAACGATGCCGACGCCAGCGCCAGCGCCGGTGATATCGAAATTGGTGAAGGTGCCTGTGCCGCTGTAGTTGCTGAGCGACAGGGCGATGCCGCTGACGCCGCCGATCGTGGTGTCGGTGAAGCTGGCCGACGACGACGAATTGGCCACCAGGATACCGTTCTGCGCCGCCTGAATGTTCAGATTGGTGACGCCGATCGCCCCCGACGCGCCCATCAGGTTGACACCGCTGACGGCGCTGCTGATCGTTACGCCGTTGATGGTCAGGCCATTGACGCCCGAGCCGTCGATCGCCGCGCCCGAGCCGGCATTGCTGACGGTAAGGTTCTCGATGACGTTGCCATTCGCCACGTCGATAGTGCTGCCAACCGCATTGTTGAGCGTCGCCCCGCCATTGCCGAAGGGGTCATCTTGCACCTGCGTGCCACTGATGACATTCGTGCCGGTGACATTGGCGGGCGGCGAGCCCAGGTCCACGGAAGCGCCATTGGCGAAGGATACGATCTGCTGGCCGTCGGCAAGCGTGAAGCCGTCGGCATCGGTATCGATGTTTCCGGCCCCGTTGTTGACCAGGACGAAGATCGTGTTGGCAGGGGCCGCCAGCGCGTCCGCCGCGGTGGCATTGATCAGGTCGTTGACGCTGGAGCCGTCGCCTAGGCCCGTGTTGGCCGAACCCACGAAAACGACGTTGGCAATGTCGAACAGCTGCGGACCGTTCAGCACCGTGGTGTTGAAGGCATAGCTGCCGCTGCCCGGCGACAGGCCGCGCATATCGAGCGACGCGCTCGTGCCTGTGATCGAGCCAACCCCGGACGCGCCGAACACGAAGGTCGTGTTGGCGGTGGTGCCGGACGCGCCATGCGTGCCCATCTGGACGCCGGTGCCGGCTGAAATGACGCCGGCGCCGATCGTCACCGAGCCGCCGGCGGTGCCGGAAAGGTCGATGCCTGTCGACGTGCCGGCGCCGGCAATGTCGAGCGAGGTGGCGGTGAAGGTCGAGTTGCTGCCCGACAGGTCGAGCCCGGTCTTGGCCGTCGGCAGGCCGGTGATGTCGATATTGCCAAAGCCAATCGCGCCGTTGGTGCCGAAAATGTCGATTGCATTTTGACCCGGCTGGTCGATCGCGACATCACCGAACGTGATGGCACCGGAATTGGCGGCCAGTATGATACCAGAGCCAGTTGGAGCTGTGACGGTGACCTTGCCGCCAAAGCCAACCGTTGCCGAGCTGTTCTGGATGAAGATGCCGTTCGAGGCGTTCGAAATGGTCGTCGTGCCAGCGATATCGAAGCTGCCGGTGACGTTCGAGAGGCTGACACCGGTCCCGATGCCGGTATGGCTGAGGCTGGTCAGCGTGACATCGAGCCCAATCTGGGATGCGCTGAATCCGTTACCGCCGTTGCCGGAGATAATTCCGCCCGTGGTTGAAAGCGAGCCGGAGCCCGTCGATGTGGCGTCAACGCCGCTGCCGCCATTGTCCTTCGCATCAAGCGTCTCGAAGGCGTAGGTTCCGTTGCCGTTGATCAGCAAGCCATCGGTATTGCCCGACAGTGTCGTCGTGCCGTTGAAGGTGTAGGTGCCATCGCCCTGGATCGAGAGGCCGGCGCCGGCATTGACCACCGACGTCAGGTTTGTGGCGGTAACGCTGTTGGTGCCATCGAACAGCACGCCGTTGAGACCTGCTCCGGAAACGGACAGGCCCGAGATCGTCACCGCGCTTACGCCGCTGCCATGAACGCCATTGGCGCTGCCGCCTGATATGTTGAAATCAAGCAGCGAGCTGTTGTTGGCAAGCGTCACGACATCGCCGGCGCCGGAATTGGTCAGCGTCGCCGCGCCGCTGGGGTCCGAGATGACTGCATCGTGCTCGACATTTTCGCCTGTGACGTTCACCGGAACGCCGCCGAGCGAGAAGGTCCGCCCGTTGCCGAACGAGGCCAGCGTCTGGCCGGCGCTGAGCGAGAAGCCGCCCGAGGCGTCGATTGCGGTGCCGTCGTTGACGAGCACGAAGATGGCGTCGCTGTCGGTGTTGCCATCGGCGGTGCCGACCGCAGCCAGGTTCGCCAGCGAGGAGCCGTCGCCGCTGCCCGTCGCCGACGAGCCAACGAAGATGACATTTTGCTGGTCGAACAGCTGCGGACCGCTGAACGCTGTCGAGCCGAACGCATAGTGGCCGAGCGTCTGGTTCAGGCCGCGCGCGTCGAGCGAAGCGGTGATGCCGGCGATCGAACCGCCGCCGAAGGTGAACTCGGCGTTGGCCGAATTGGCGGGCGACCCCGCTAGGCCGAAGCGCACGCCGGTATCGACCCCGGCGATGACGCCGCCATCGGTGATGGTGATCACGGCGCCGCCGACGCTCGGCGAGGTCAAGTCGATTCCGATCGAGCCTGCAGCACCGGTACCGGTGATGTTGAGCGACTGCGCGGTGAAATTGGTCTTGGATCCGGAGAAGTCGAGGCCGGTGCCGACACCCAGCCCGGAGATGACGATGTTGCCGGCGATCACCGCCGCATTGACACCGGCAAACGAGATGCCGTCGGCGCCGGGGTTGGTGATGCTGATGTCGCCGAAGCGGATCGTCGCCGGCGAATCTGAAATGGCGATCGCCGGCCCGGTCGTGTTGGAGATCGTCGTCGCACCGTTGACGGTGAAGCTGCCCGCGACATTCTCGAGCTCGACGCCCGACGTGCCGCCGCTCTGGCTGATCGAGTCCAGCACCACATGGGCGGTGATCGGATCGATGAAGACGGCGGTGCCGCCATTGCCCGATACAGTACCGCCGGTGGTGGTGAACGTGCCGCCGGTCGACGTGCCCTGCACGGTGATGCCGCGGTCGGTATTGTCCTGCGCATTGACGATGGCGAAGGTGTAGGTGCCCTTGCCGGTGATATCGAGACCGTCGTCGAGATTGCCCTGCAGCAGCGTCGTGCCGGTGAAATTGTAGGTGCCGTCGCCGTCGATGTGCAGGCCGTCGAGGCCGTTGCCCGTGGCTGTGAAGTTGGAGCCGGTGATGCCGGTCGAGCTGCCCGTGAAGTCGGCGCCGTTGCCGCCCGCACCGGTGACCGTCACATTGGTCAGCGTCCCGCCGGTGATGTTGTTGCCGAAGATGCCGTCGGCGCCGCCGGTGATGGTTATGCCGTTGAGCGTGTTGCCGTTGCCGAGCGTGATGACGGGGTTGGCGACGTTGGTGCCCTGGATCGTGCCGTCGCTGCCGCCCAGGTTGAAGGTGCTGGTGCCGCCGCCGAAAAGCCTGGCGGTGACGCTTTCGCCGCCGCCGATGACGGTCTGTCCGTTGGCAAGCGTCACCCCGCCGGTCGTCAGATTGCCGTTGCCGCCAAGCGCGACGACAAAGCCGTTCGCGCCCGACTTGGTCACGGCGTCGTCCAGCGTCGTCGGGTCGGCCAGCGTGCCGGCGCCGGCGAGGCCGCCATCGGCGAAATAGAATTTGCCGAAGGCGGCATTGGTGGCGGCGTTGATCGCGACACGCGTCGTCGAGCCGCCGGTCAGCGTCTGCGACTGGACGCGGACGCCGATATCGCCACGCACGCGCTCGTTGACGCGCTTGCGCAGGCCTTCGCTGACCGGATAGACCGGCTCCGGCCCGCTGTCGGCTCCATTGTCCGAGCCGCTGCCGGGATTGAACGGGATGTTCAGCCGCACACTGCCGGCGAACTGGGTGTCGTCGCGATTGTCGTTGCGGACCTCGCCGGCGAAGACCAGTTCCGTGTTGCTGCCGAAGACATCGCCGATCGTATACTCGAACCCAGCCTTGGCGCCGGTGACGCTGCCGTCGTCGCCATGCGGATCCTCGAAATGATAGCCGCCAATGTCGAGCCGCAGCGAGTGCTTGTCGGGCAGGTTGACCGGCACTTGCGCACCGATCTCGCCCTCGATGCCCCACGCCGCGTAGTCGCGATGGTCGAGGACAGAGATCTGCTCGATCAGCTGGTTGCTGACCATCGACAGGGTCGAGCTGGTCGAATGATCCGTCGAATCGCCCTTGATCGGCAGGTAGACGTTCACATGCGCATCGAAATGAGGCGTGATCGCCTCGGCGCCCAGCGTGACCGCGGTGAACTGGGTGGAGTTGTAGTTCTCGAGGTTGAGATAGGCGTAGCCGCCGATCATCAGGTCGGGGTTGACGATGCGGCGAATGCCGAGGCCGACATCCTGGCCGGAACCATCCTTGAAATCGTGCTTGGCCCGGACATCCAGGAACAGCACGGATTCGGCCGTCTGCTTGAGCGGGATGAAACCTTCGAGCGCGGCGTTGCCGCCATTGTTGTCGGCGCCGATGATGGCGCGGATCTGCGGCTGCCACAGCCCGTTGGGATCGCCATGGGCGGCCATGCCTGAAAGGGCGAGCGCCAGCGTCGTCAGCGCCGTCGTCTTCCAGAGATGCCTGGCGATTCGCGAACGGCGATAGCCGGCGCGAACGTGGAAATCCTCCCCACGCGCCGCTATCTCACCAACTTGCCGAGAAGTCTCGGTAGTTCCCATCCCTGGCGAGTCCTTCGGGGACTACACGCGCCCCGTGCAAACTCTTACTCGAATTCTATTGTATAGCGAGTCTCTGACGCTTCGATTTCTGAGGGCTTCCTGCAAAATTGTTCGCTGTATCCGAAAAGTCACAGTAATTTCGCCGGCTTGCTTGCCTCCGGCTCGGCTTTCGAAACAGTCGCGAGTGTTGTATCAAGCCCTGCCCGGGAGAATACCGGGCGCGGCGAGGAAACATGCAAGGCATCCGGCAAAACAACATGGCACCTACTTTAGTGAAGCCTAATTTGCTTGGCGCGGCCGCGGGGCTGGCCGCCCTGTGGCTTGGTCTGACGGCCGGCCCAGCCCTTGCCGAAGATGCCAAGCCGGCCCAGCCAAAGCCGGCTGAAAGCAATGCAAAACCGGCCGATGCCAATCCGTGGTCGGTGAACTGCTCCAGCGGTTCGGCGACCACCGAGCTTCAGTGCCAGGTGTCGCAGAACCTGACCGAGGCCAAGACCGGGCAGCGCGTGCTGACCGTGACCGTGCGCCGCGACAACGGCAATGGCAGCCTCGCCATGCTGCTTGCCCTGCCGCACGGCCTGTTCCTGCCGTCCGGCGCCTCCTTCCAGATCGACCAGGGCCAGAAGACGACGATTGCCATCCAGACCAGCGACCAGAACGGCGCCTATGCCGCCACGCCGCTGTCGGCGGATCTCATCAAGGCCATGAAGTCCGGGACCAATCTGAACATCGGCATGGAATCGGTCACCCGCAAGCCGGTCACCATCCCGGTGTCGCTGGCCGGCTTCACCGCCGCCGTCGCCAAGCTGGAATCGATCAAGTAGCTGCTGTCAGCGGCTTGATTGTGCGCACCCGGAATGCTCCGTTGCCGCTTCGGACAGTGGAGAAACCCATGACAGGCTTTGTCGATCGCCAGCGCGCGGCGCAACTGATGGACCGCGCCGGCATTGAGGCGCTGGTGCTGTGCGCGCCCGAGGCTTTCCACTATGCGACCGGCGCCTCGATCGGCCCGTCGGGACTGTTCCGGCGCGCCGGCGCCGGCTTCGTCGTCATCCCCGCGGGCCAGGACCTGCCGATGGGCGTCGTGGTGGCGGATTTCAATGCGGGACAGCTGCAACTGGCTCTGTCGGATGCCGTCATCCGCAGCCACCCGATCTGGATCGAAACCGCCACGCTTGACGCCTCGACCGCAGGGCAAGGGCTGGCGCAACGCGTCGAGGCCGGCCTTGCCTCGTCTGGCCGGGCGCCTGGTTTTTCCCGGCCTGCAACATTCGAACTTGCCCGTTCCGTCCGCGAACTGAAGGAGATCCTGAGCGGGTTCGGACTTGAGCGCGCAAGGATCGGCGTTGATCTCGATTTTATTCCCGCCGCAGATCTCTCGGTCATGCAGGCGCTGCTGCCGGGCTGCACGATGGTCGACGGCTCGGCCGTGCTCGACAGGTTGCGGGCCATCAAGTCGCCGGGCGAGATCAACCTGCTGCAGCAAGGCATCATCCTGTCCGAAGCCGGCATGGAGCGGCTGCAGGTCGATGCGATGGCCGGCATGCGTCAGGCCGATCTCATTGCGCTCTATCGGCAAGGCGTCGCCACGGCCGCGGCCGGACTGGCCTATCCGGTCGCCACAGCCGAATATGTGACGCTCGGCGCGAAGGCCAAAAGCACCGATGCGAAAGCCATGCCTGGCGATCCGCTGAAGTGCGACATGGTCTGCACGGTCGGCGGCTACGCCTCCGACATGTCGCGCAATTTCACCTTCGGATCGCCATCCGCCGAGCAGGCCGAACTGCACGCGATCGCCGAGCGGGCCTTTGACGACGGGCTGGCCGCGCTTGTTCCGGGAGCCACGCTCGCCCACGTGCATCGCGTCGCCACCGACAGCCTGGCGCGGCAAGGGCTGCGCACCTACCGCCGCGGTCATTTCGGCCATGGCGTCGGCCAGTCGGTCTTCTCGGAGCAATGGCCGTTCATCGCCGCCGACAGCGATGTCGTCATCGAAGCCGGCATGGTGCTGGCCTTCGAGATCCCGCTCTACATAGACGGCCTCGCCAGCTTCAATCTCGAGGACCAGTTCCTGATCACACCGGATGGGCCCAAGCCGATGAACCGCCTGCCGAGGCGGCTGGAGAGGATTGGATAGCGAGGCTGGTGGAGGGTGCTTGCCGTTTTCACCATCGCACTCTACGGCGCCCCCCTCTGCCCTGCCGGGCATCTCCCCCTCAAGTGGGGAGATTGACTGTTTCGGCGTCGGTCTTCGTCTTTCAACGTCGAAAATTGGCGAAGGTGGTTGTGACAGCCGATCTCCCCACTCGAGGGGGAGATGTCCGGCAGGACAGAGGGGGGCGCTACGGAACTCGGCGGTGCGTGCCTCGCAGCAACTAACCACTCACCGCCGGCCTTCTCCCCCTCCACGGCATCTCCTGCTCCAGTTGCGCCGACGCAGCCAGCACCGTTGCCTCGTCGCCGTAGCGGCCGACCAGTTGCACCCCGATCGGCACGCCGTCTTTCGACCAGCCGAGCGGCAGCGAGATCGCCGGCTGGCCGGAGATGTTGAAGGGGAAGGCAAATACCGAGTCCGCCCATTTGGCGTTGTAGCGGTCGATATCGGTTTCCGACATGTCGTAGTAGCCGAACGGGCGGGGCAGCTGCGTCAGGGTCGGGGTGATGAAGAGATCGTAGGCGCCGAGGTCGCCGACGATGTCGCGGCCGATCTGCCTGAGCTGCTCGACATCGGAGATGTGCCTGGTGCCGCTGGTCGAGCGGCCGCGCTCGATGATTGCCCAAGTCACCGCCTCGACATCGCCTGGCGTCACCGGCCGCCCCACCACCGTCTCAAGGTAGTCGAACGTCGCCGCCGTCTGCACGCAGGTCATGTTGGTGTAGGTCGCCCAGACAGCATTGGCGTCGAGCGGCATATCGTGCTCCTCGACGTCGTGGCCGAGCCGCTCGAGCGCAGCCACGGTTGCCAGCACCGCCGCCTTCACCTCCGCATCGATCGCCGTGCCGTTGGGTGGCGTGACGGAAAAGCCGATGCGCAGCTTCTTTGGCGCCCGTGCCGACAGGCTGAGCCAAGAACCATCGGGCACCGGCGGCGTGTAGGGATCGCCGGGCAGTGCGCCGGCAACCGCATCGAGATAGGCCGCGGTGTCGCGCACGGTGCGCGAGCAGCACAGGAAGTACGCGCCGCCATACCAATAGTCGCCGAACGGCGCGAGGCTGACACGGCCGCGCGACGGTTTCAGCCCGACGATGCCGCAGCAGGAGGCCGGGATGCGGATCGAGCCTGCGCCATCGCTGGCCTCGGCGATCGGCACCATGCGCGAAGCGATGGCCGCGGCAGCGCCGCCGCTCGAGCCGCCGGGCGTGATGCCTTCCTTCCACGGGTTCTTCGTCACACCGTAGAGTTTTGGCTCCGTGGTGATCGACCAGCCGTTCTCCGGCGCGTTCGACTTGCCGACCAGCACCAGCCCGGCCGCCTTCATGCGGCGAACCACCTCGGTGTCGAAATCGGCAACGACATCCCTGAGGTAGAATGAGGAGTTGGTGTTCGGTGCCCCGGTCCAGGACGAGGCCAGCTCCTTGAGCAGGAACGGCACGCCGGCGAAGGGCGCTGATGTGTCGACCGTCTCGGCCTGCGCCCGCGCCATGTCGTAGAGGCGATGGATGACCGCATTGAGCGCCGGGTTGAGCCGCTCGACCAGCGTGATCGCCGCCTCCACCAGTTCCCCCGGTGAAACCTGGCCGCTGTGCACCAGGCCGGCCAGGTCGAGCGCGTCGGACTCGGCATAGGTTTTCAGCAGACTGTCGGTGACCATGTCTCTCTCCCGTCGTTCGTTGATCTTGCCAACGTTGGCGCCGCCCCTCATCCGCCTGCCGGCACCTTCTCCCCGTATAGTGACGGGGAGAAGGGAGACGCTCCAACGCTGACGACCCCCTCTCCCCGTTCTTCACGGGGAGAGGGTAAGGGTGAGGGGCAGCGCCGGCCTGAAACGATTGCCGCCAGCAGCCGGATTGCGTCAGGCCAGGTCGATGGTCCGCCCCAGCGCGATGCTCTGTTCGGCGGCCAGCACGATGCGCAGGCTGTTGACCGCCGCATCCATCTGCTCGGTCAAATCGAGATCCTCGCGGATAGCGCGCAGGAAGAAGGCCTGCTCGCGGTCGCAGAGCTCCTGATGGCCGGGCTCGTCCTCCATGCTGACGATCTCGTCGGGCTTCGAGAAATTCTTGTCGCCGTCGACCGCGGCATAGTGGATCTTCAGGGCATCGGTCTTGGTGTGGCGGTCGATGTCGGCGGAGTTCGAAACCTCTGCCAGTTCGGCAGCACTGTTCGCCTGCTGGCCGGCGACGATCGATACCGCGCCCTTGGGGCCGACGACGTCCTTCACGAAATAGGCCGTCTCGCTCATCATCGGGCCCCAGCCCGCTTCGTACCAGCCGACCGAGCCGTCATCGAAGGTGACGTGCAGGTGGCCGTAATTCTGCTTGTCGGCTTCCGCCCAGAGCTTGGCGCCGATGCCATGCACACGCACCGGCTTGGCGCCGGTCAGCTGGCACATGACGTCGACATAGTGGACGCCGCAATCGACGATCGGGATCAGCGAATCGATCAGGTTCTTGTGCCAGTGCCAGGCGCTGCCGCTGCTCTGCTGGTTGAGGTTGAGCCGCATCACCAGCGGCTTGCCGAGCGTCTTCCCGACCTCGATGAACTTGATCCATGACGGGTGGACGCGCAGGATATAGCCGAGCACCAGCTTGCGGTTCTTCGCCCGCGCCGCCGCGACAACCTTCTCGGCATCCTCATTGTTGGTGGCGAGCGGCTTTTCCATGAACACATGGCAGTTGGCGGCGATTGCCTTCAGCGCATATTCGGCGTGGGTGTTCGGCCAGCTGTTGATCGACACCGCGTCCGGTTTTGTTTCCTTCAGCGCCTGGTCGAAATCCTCGTAGAGTGGGTAGCCGGCTAACTCTCCCGGAATCTTCGTGTTGCTCTTGATCGAGCGGCTCATGATGCCGACGATCTCGAAACCGTCGAGCCGGTGATACGCGCTGGCATGCGACGCACCCATATTGCCGAGACCCACCACCAGCACTTTTACTCTGTCGGACACCGCTGCCTCCCAAATTCTTGATTGAATCTTGGGCGGCGCTGTTGCCGTCGCCCGCATGTTTATCCAGGACAATCACCTTAGGTTGGCGCCGCCCCTCATTGCCCTGCCGGGCATTTCTCCCCGTATAGTGACGGGGAGAAAGGGCTGGCCGTAATGTTGGCGATTGGCGAAATCATCAACGACAGCGTCCCCTCGCCCCGTTTACGGGGAGAGGATGCCGGCAGGCAGGTGAGGGGCGGCGCTGACCTGGACAATTGCCAGCCCTACTTCACCGCCGAATCGAACAGATGCGCCTTGATCTTCTCGACATCGAGCGCGGCAAAACCTTCCGACAGCTTGACGCCGTCGGCATCGGCCTTGACCTTGGCCTTGTCGAAATCATTGGCCGGGCCGATCAAATCGTTGGTGCAGACATCCTCGGCCTTCACCGGAGCGGTGATCTGGCCGATCTTGTGGATCTCGTCGAAGAAGCCCTGCCAGCTCGCCATGTCGTGCGAGCCCCAGCCGCCGCGTTTGTCCATGTCGCCGCGGAAGACGTTGATCTGCTGCAGGATCGAGGTGGTGCCAAGCTCCGGCCCGAGATTCTTGGCCAGCGTCGGGAACTGCTCGAACACCGCTTCGACCGCCGCGCGGGGATTCTGGTAGCCGAATTCGAGGCCCATCGCCCAGCCGCGCAGGTACTTTTCCAGCAACGCCTTCTTGTCGGCGTCCTCCAGATCGGCGGCGCGCACGACGAAAGTATTGGCCGGCAGCTTTGAGTTCTGCACGCCGAGCCAGTATTCGAAGTCGAGCCCCTTGGCGATCCATTCGGCGCGCAGGCCTTCCCACGACAGGGCAGCGTCGCCCTGGCCGCCGGCAAGAGCCGTGCCCCATGTCGGCCAGCCGGCCTCGACATATTTGACCTTCTTGATGTCGACGCCCTGCGCCGCCAGCAGCGGGTCGGTGATCGACTGCCAGGCGGCGGAGCCGAGCAGGATGGTCTTGCCTTCCAGCTTCTTCAGATCGTTCGATCCCTCGCCCTTGCGGAAGGCGATGCTGAACGTGTCGCGGGCGCCCATATGGAACACCGACTTCAGCTTCATGCCGTTCTGGATGGCGAAAGAGAACACGCCGGGCGACGGGAAGCCCATATCGGCCTGGCCGACATCGACGAACTTCACCGTCGCGGTGCCGTCCGACGGCCCCGGCTGCATGTCGGTGTCCAGCCCATCGAAATAGCCGGCCTTCTTGGCTGCCCAGTAGGGATAGTCGTCGAGCACTTCGAGCGTGCCGCGCGGCGAGATCCAGGTGAATTTTCCGTAGGGTTCGGCCCTGGCCTTGAGGCCGGTGGCGCCAAGCGCCGTCGCGGTCACCAGCCCGGCGCCGGTCACCTGCAGGAAAGTGCGGCGGCTGATCCCCGCCGGGTTGGTCGAGAAATTATTGGTCATGGCATTCCCCTTTTTTGTTTGATGTCAGTCTCTTGCCGCCCGCCTCCCGGGCGCCGTCTGTACTTTTGTGTTCAAGCCTCCCAGCTCGCCCATTTCTTGCCGATCAGGAAGAACAGCACGTAGATCAGGATGCCGAGCGTCGACAGGATCAGCACCACGGCGAAGAACTGCGGCATCTGGATCATCGACGAATAGGTGGTCAGCCGGTTGCCGAGGCCGAAGCCGCCGCCGACCATTTCGGCGCCGACCGCGGTCAGCAGACCGAAGATGGCGCCGATCATCAGCCCGACCAGGATCATCGGCAGCGCCATCGGCGCGCGGATCTTCCAGAATATCTGCAAGGTGCTGGCGCCATAGGAGCGCGCCAGCGCGATCTTGGCGCTGTCGACGCGGCGAAAGCCGGTGGCGGCATTGATCATCACCATCGGCCCGGCGGCCAGCGCCACCGCGATGATGCGCGGCGTGTAGCCGAAGCCGAAGCGCAGGATCAGAAGCGGCACCAGTGCCAGCATCGGCGTGGTGACCAGTAGCAGGATGTAGGGCGCGACGATCTTCTCGGCGAACGGAAACTGGGTGATGACGGCGGCCAGCACCAGGCCGACGATCGCGCCGATGGTGAAGCCGGACACCAGCTCGACCAGCGTGTAGCCGAGATGCGGCGCGATCAGCGGGAACTCGTCGAACAGCGCATAGGCGATCGAGCTCGGCGGCGGCATGATGTAGAGCGGCACGTGGAACAGCCGCAGCGCCAGTTCGATGCCGCCGATGATGATCACCGCCACGGCAAGAATGGCCGCCACCTCCTTGCCCGACTTGATGCCGGGGCCGCTGGCGAAGGCCGACAGATTGGTCAGGCTGACCTCGTGGCCGTCGGCAGACTTGGATTTGGAGAATTCCGGAATGGCGTCGCCTCCGCTCACGGCCTGATCCTCACGATCTCGGCGCTCGGGCGCTCCGGCGCTTTTGGCCGCGTGCGTTCGCCGACAATGTCCATCTTGATACGGTTGGTGAGGTCGAAGACCTCTTTCGTCGCCATGATCTCCAGCGAGCGTGGCCGCGCAAACGGCACGCGATATTCCTTGGCGACGCGGCCCGGCCGGGCGCTCAGCACCACGACCCGGTCGGAGAGGAAGATCGCTTCCTCGATCGAGTGGGTGATGAAGACGATGGTTGTCTTGGTGTCGAGCCAGATCTCCTCGACCAGCCGGTTCATCTCCTCGCGGGTGAAGCTGTCGAGCGCGCCGAACGGCTCGTCCATCAAAAGCACCGAAGGCTTCAACGCCAGCGCCCGCACGATCGCCGCGCGCTGCTGCATGCCGCCGGAAAGCTCGCGCGGAAACTTGCCGCCGAAGCCGTCGAGACCGACACGGTTCAGCAGATGCGCGATCCACGCCCGGTCCGGCTTCTCGCCCTTGATCTCGAAAGGGAAGCGGATGTTGGCGTCGAGATTGCGCCACGGCAGGAGGTTCGCCTCCTGGAAGACGATGCCGATATCGGGATGCGGACCGGTGATCGCCTTGCCATCAAGCCGGATCTCGCCGCTGGTCAGGCTGTGCAGGCCCGACATCGACCACAAGAGCGTGGTCTTGCCGCAGCCGGAAGGGCCGACGATCGAGACGATTTCATTGGCGCTGACATCGAGGCTGCAGCGGTCCAGCGCCAGCAGGTCGCCGGAGGCCGTGTGATAGATCTTGGTCGCTGCCTGCACGCCAAGCTTCGGCTTTTTTGCATCGCCCGTATTCATCTGCCCCCCGGGAAGATTGCGCGATGATCCATTGGCTCATCCCCAGCGAAAATCAGTCTGTAACTATCCTACTTTCCTGTCAAGCACCGACGATGGCCACCGTATCAGGAAAATCGATTAGTATGCCTATCTGCTTGTTTTAATATCGGTTTTGCGGCCTTGAAATGCATGTTGCTTTCCTACATACTTCGGAACTGACACGGATCGGAGAGGACCGGAGGAAGGTGATCTTTACCCTACGACACGCTGCGGTTGCGATGCGGTCGGGCGCGTGGAGCCAGGGCGTGCAAACATGCTAAGACGGCAGCCTAGCAACCCAGGGAAAGACCAGGACCCCATGAACGAAGCTGGCAGCCAGGACGAGCCTGTTCCAGGCCCCGATACCGAGGGGCGCGATCCTGTCCGGCGCATTCCCGACATCATCTCGCTGGTCAAGGATTCCTACAGCGAATTGCGCCCGGCCGAACGGCGTGTCGCCGATGTCGTGCTCGACGACGTCAAATATGCCGTCGACGCGTCCAACGCCGCCCTTGCCCAGCGCGCCGGGGTCAGCGAACCGACGGTGACCCGGTTCTGCCGCGCTATCGGCTGCGAGGGCGTGCGCGACTTCAAGCTGAAGCTGGCGCAGAGCCTCGTCGTCGGTGCGCTCTATCTGGCCAAGTCGCCCTCCGTCAGCAATGACAATGGCATGCCGTTCTGGAACGCCGTATTCGGCGAGGCGCGCCGGGCGCTGCAGGAGGCCGAGCGGCAGCTCGACCCGGCGCAGCTGCAGAAAGCCGCCGATCTGATCGCCAAGGCGCGCCAGGTCACCGTGTTCGGCCTCGGCGGCAGCTCCTCGGCGCTGGCGCAGGAAACCCAATACCGGCTGTTCCGCTACGGCATCACCGTCAGCGCCCAGTGCGACCCCTATCTGATGCGCATGACCGCCTCGACGCTCAAGCCGGGCGATCTGGTGATCGCCATTTCGGCGACCGGACGCACCCGCGAGGTGATCGAGGCCGTCGAGCTCGCCAAGCACTACCGCGCCAACGCCATCGCCGTAACCGCGCCCGACACCGAACTCGCCCGCGCCTGCGACGTCAGGTTGACGGTGGCGGTCCCGGAATATCCCGACACGCTGAAGCCGACGGCCTCGCGCTTCGCCTTCCTGGCGGCGATCGACCTTCTGGCGGTGGCCTCGGCCTACAAGCTCGACGGTTCGGCCCGCGAGACCGTGCGCCGCATCAAATACAACGCCCAGATCCACCGCACCGGCAAGGAGATGGAGCCGCTCGGAGACTAGCTCCCTTCTCCCCGTTCACGGGGAGAAGGTGCCGGCAGGCGGATGAGGGGCGGCGCCGAGTTCAACAATTGATGGTCCCAACTTGGATTGGGCGCATGCACAAAGAGGAAAGAAATGCTCGAAATAGCACCGACGAAAAAGGCAGCCGCATGGCTCGAATCCCTGGCGCAGGCGCTCGCAGCCGGCGACGCTGCGGCGGCGAGCAACCTGTTCGTCGACGATTGCTACTGGCGCGATCTCCTGACCTTCACCTGGAACATCACCACAATGGAACGCCGCGAGGCGATCGCCGACATGCTGGCGACGACGCTGGCGACGGCCAAGCCGAGCGCGTGGCAACTGACCGGCGAGGCGACCTCGGACGATGGCACCATCGAGGCGTGGTTCAGCTTCGAAACCGCGGTGGCCAGGGGAGAGGGCATCATGCGGCTGCGCGACGGCCGCTGCCGCACGCTGTTCACGGCAATGACGGGCCTGAAAGGCTTCGAGGAGCGCAAGGGGGCGGGGCGGCCGCTTGGCGTGCGTCACAAGGCCGATCCAAAGCGCGAGACCTGGTCGGAGGCGCGGGCGCGCGAGACGCGCGAACTCGGCACCGAGGAACAGCCCTACTGCCTGGTCATCGGCGGCGGCCAGGGCGGCATCATGCTGGGGGCGCGGCTGCGCCAGCTCGGCGTGCCCACCATCGTCATCGAGAAGAATGCGCGGCCGGGCGATTCCTGGCGCAACCGCTATCGCACGCTCGTGCTGCACGATCCGGTCTGGTACGACCATCTGCCCTACATTCCCTTCCCCGAAAACTGGCCGGTGTTCACGCCCAAGGACAAGATGGGCGACTGGCTGGAAATGTACACGCGCGTCATGGAGCTCAATTACTGGGTCGCCACCAAATGTCTCAGCGCGTCCTATGATGAGGCCGAAAAAGTCTGGACCGTGGTGGTCGACCGCGTCGGCCGCCAGATCACGCTGAAGCCGAAGCACATCGTCTTTGCCACCGGCGCCTACGGTCCGCCACGGCGGATCGATCTGCCGGGCGCCGACCGGTTCAAGGGCGAGTTGCTGCACTCCAGCCAGTATGCCAGCGGCGACAGATTCCGCGGCAGGAAGGTGGCCGTCATCGGCGCGGCCAGTTCCGGCCATGACGTCTGCGTCGACCTCTGGGAAAGCGGCGCCGAGGTCACCATGATCCAGCGCTCACCGACGACGGTGGTCAAATCGGACACGCTGATGGAAGTCGGTTTCGAGATCTTCTCGGAAGACGCATTGGCGCGCGGCATCACCACCGAGAAGGCCGACATGATCGTCGCCTCGACGCCGTTCGCGCTGGTGCCCAAGGGCCAGCGGGCGCTTTACGAGGTGATCAAGGCGCGCGACGCGGCCTTTTACGACCGCTTGCGCGCCGCCGGCTTCGCCATCGATTTCGGCGACGACGAGACCGGCCTTCTGATGAAGGCCTACCGCACCGGCTCCGGCTACTATATCGATGTCGGCGCTTCCGACCTGATTATTGACGGCAAGATCGGCATCCGCAGCGGCGTCGCCATCAAGTCGCTGACCCCGAGCGGCATCCTGTTCGACGACGGCAGTGAACTCGCCGCCGACGCCATCATCGCCTGCACCGGCTATCAGTCGATGAACGAGACGGTGGCTTCGATCGTCTCGCGCGAAGTCGCCGACAAGGTCGGCCCCTGCTGGGGGCTTGGCTCGGGCGTCAAGGGCGACCCCGGACCCTGGCAAGGCGAGCTGCGCAACATGTGGAAGCCGACCGCGCAGGAAGCGCTGTGGTTCCACGGCGGCAATCTGGCGCTGTCGCGCTTCTATTCGAAATATGTGGCGCTGCAGATCAAGGCGCGGATGGAGGGCATTGAGACGCCGGTTTATGGGAAGCCGAGCAATTCAGGCGCTGCTGATCTCCCCCCTCGAGGGGGAGATGTCGCCGAAGGCGACAGAGGGGGTGGCCGCGCGTAGAGCGCCAGCCTCCATCTGCCGCAAGGAGGTCGCATCCAGTCGAACCGACCCCCTCTGGCCTGCCGGCGATCTCCCCCTCAAGGGGGGAGATGGCTAATCGTGCCGATGCCCGAAATGCCTCGCCGCAACCTCGACATGCGTATGCGACGCCTGCGCCACGAAACGCTCGGTCTCGTTGTGATCAGCCGCCTCGTTCGGCCACCAGGTGCCGCCAATAACGATGCCTTCCGACACCAGCCTCTGGTCGGCGACCAATGACGCGCCGACCGCGTCGACGAAGGTGAAGCGGCCCGGGCGCTGCCGGAGCACAGCGACATCGCCGACAGTGCCCACCGCCAGCGTGCCGAGATCAGGCCGCGCGATCGCCCGCGCCGGCGCTTGCGTGGCGGCGCGCAGGACCTCGACCAGCGGCATGCCGAGCGCCAGCAGCTTCGACATGCAGACCAGTATGTCGAAGGCCGGCCCGTCGACGCAGTAGAGATGCACGTCGCTCGAGATCACGTCCGGCGCCAGTCCTTCCTCGAGCATGGCGCGGGCAACGGCGAAATCGAACGAGCCCATGCCGTGGCCGATGTCGAAGATGACGCCGCGCTCGCGCGCCAGCCGCATGTCGGGCCGCACCGCGCCGGAAGCAAATACCGGCGCATTGGGAAACGGCCGGAAGCAGTGGGTGAGAATGTCGCCCCTGCGCAGCCGCGGCAGCACTTCCGAGCGGCCGGGCGGCGGCTCGTCTATATGCGCCATCAGCGGCAGGCCGGCCTGGTCGGCGGCCTCCAGCGCCAGATCCACCGGGGCGATGCCGCTGGTGCCGCCGGCATGCTTGCCGGAGCGGACTTTTACGCCGACCACGACATCGCGGTGCTCGCGCGCGGCTGCGACCACCTCGCGCGGTTCGCAGAGCCTGAGGTCGCTGCACTCGCCGACCGACACCGTCTGCGAGAAGCCGAAGATGCCGGCAAAGGAAATGTTGACATAGGCCAGGATGCGGACCTTCGAGCGCTCCATGACGTGGCGGCGGAAGCCGAGGAAATTGCCGGCGCCCGCACTGCCCGCATCGATGAAGGTGGTGGTGCCGCTCTTGGCGGCCAGCCGGTCGGCATCGACGCCAAGCGACGTGCCGCCCCAATAGACGTGGCTGTGCAGGTCGACCAGGCCCGGCGTGACGATGCAGCCGCCGGCATCGACGATCTGCGCTGCGCTGTCCGCCGGGATATCGGCATCGACAGCGGCGACCCGGCCATTGGCGATGGCGACATCGCGCGGCGCGTCGAGGCCAGCGGCCGGATCGATCAGCCGTCCGCCCTTCAGCAGGAGGTCGAATTGCATTGCGGTCACCTCCGCTTCGTTGCTTTGCCTACAGAGGCCGGTAGGCGACCGCCTCGACCTCGATCTTGATGTCGATCATCAGCCGCGATTCGACCGTGGTGCGGGCCGGCGGGTCTTTGGGGAAATGCCGGGCATAGACCGCGTTGAAGGCGCCGAAATCGCGCGCATCTTCCAGCCAGACCGTGGTCTTCACCACATCGTCCATGGTGCAGCCGGCCAGCGCCAGCGCGGCCTTGATGTTGGCGAGCACCTGCTCGGTCTGTTCCGATATGCCGCCCTTGACCACGATGCCGTCGCTGCCGACGGGAACCTGGCCCGAGACATAGACGAGATCGCCGGCCCGCACGGCTGGCGACAACGGCACATGCGATGTTCCAAAACACTGTTTCGGCAAGAGACAAGCCTCCTCTGATGACAGGACGGGGTGCCATGGCAGCGCCCGCTTCGATCGACATTTACGCCGATCGGGGCGATCCTCATAGGGGCCTTGTTGGAAAGCAACATTCTTCGAAATCCGTGTTGCTTTATTACAAGAGCGCTTGCATCGTACGCGCTGACGGGCGGCTTGGAAGCCGCAACGTACAGACGCATTTGCCAGAGCGGAGACACCCAGCGATGACTTACGACAAGAACCCGTTTCCATCAGGCGATGCCGATCGCCACGCGCTCTGGGAAATGCTGGTGCGGCGCGACATCGACGCTTTCATCGGCCAGGACTGGGCCATGGTCGAGGATGATTTCGTCGCCGAGAGCTTCTTCGGCATGCACGCGCATTTCCTCAGCAATGCCGACGCCTGGCGGCTGCAGTTTCCAAGGCTGGACATCTACCGCGACGAATGGCTGCGCCAGGCCAAAGAGACGGCGGCGACCAAATTCGCCGAGCCGCTGCGCGAGGCGCTGTTTCGCGTCACCAACATGCGCGACATCGACGTCGACGGCAACCGCGCCGTGCTGCACAAGAAATTCGACGGCTCGGTTGCCAAGGCGGACGGCAGCGTCGACCGCTTGAAATGGCAGACGCTGTATTTCTGCAGCAAGGTCGGCGGCAGCTGGAAGATATCAGGCTTCGTCGGCTACATGCCGCATCCGCTCGGCAGCTAGAACCACCGATCACCAGAGCGCAGGATGGGTCGGGCCGAACGTGCGGCCCGGCACCGCGGCCGCCATCAGCGAGCCGTTGAACAGCGATGGCGGATGCAAGGCGCCGCATTCCATCAAACGCATCGCCAGACATTGGCAATGCCTTTTGCGCCCATTCTTACGAATTTGTATGCCGCCGGACAGGCCGGTGTGAACTCGTTTGTTCACGATGCGCGGGGCGGATCGCAACCGCCCCGCCGCAACCGTCGACCTCTGGACTTCAGCCATGCTCGCGCCCAACAGGCAACAACCCGCCGCACCGAGCCATAACAGGGTTCCCGACGTCACCCTCGACTTCTGGCTGGTCAAGCTGATGGCGGTCACCACGGGCGAGACCGCGGCGGATTATCTTGCCGACACGATCGGGCTTGGGCTGACCGTCACCTCGCTGATCATGACCGGCATCCTGATCGCGGCCCTTGTCCTGCAGTTTGCGCAGAAGCGTTACGTGCCGTGGGCTTATTGGCCGGCGGTAGTGCTGATCAGCATCGTCGGCACGCTGGTGACGGACAACCTCGTCGACGGTTTCGGCGTGCGCCTGCAGACGGCAACCATCGCCTTCTCGGTCGCGCTCGCCGCGACATTCGCGGTCTGGTACGCCAGCGAAAGGACGCTATCGATCCACAGCATCTTCACCACCAGGCGCGAGATCTTCTACTGGCTGGCGATCCTCTTGACCTTCGCGCTCGGCACCGCTGCCGGCGACCTCGTCGCCGAAAGCTTCGACATGGGCTACCTCACGACGGGGCTGCTGTTCGGCGGTGCCATCGCGCTGATAGCGCTCGCCTACTGGCTGCGGCATCTCGACGGCATCCTGGCCTTCTGGCTCGCCTATATCCTGACGCGGCCGCTTGGCGCTTCGTTCGGCGACCTGCTGTCGCGGTCGGCCAGGCACGGCGGCCTGGGTCTCGGCACCATCTTCACCAGCCTGCTCTTCCTTGGCTGTATCTTTGCGCTTGTCCTGCACATGACCCTGAAGGAGGCAACCGACGAGGCGGACGAACTGTTGCTGGACCTGGACTAGGTGCAGGGCGGATGCGCTAGCGTTGACAATTGCCGAAAACCCCACCGCTTCGGCCAATCTTGAACGTTCTAGCGCCACCATACCTGCGCCTTCGTGACATCCTAGGAACAAGCCCGTGCCGGTGATAGCCTCTCCACCTCGGCAAAGGACCGGACCTTTCATGCGACTGCTTCTCGTCGAGGACGACCACAGGACGGCCGACTATATCGTCAGGGGACTGACCGAGGCCGGCCATACCTGCGACCTCCTGCGCAATGGACATGACGCGCTGTTCGCGGCGACCCGGGGCAATTACGACGTGATCGTCGCCGACCGGATGATCCCCGGCCTCGACGGCCTGTCGATGATCAAGGCGGTGCGCGCCGCGGGCGTACGGACGCCCACGATCTTTCTCACCTCCGTCGGCGGCATCGACGATCGCGTCGAGGGGCTGGAGGCCGGCGGCGACGACTATCTGGTCAAGCCCTTCGCCTTTTCCGAACTTCTCGCCCGCATCAACGCGCTTGGCCGGCGGCCGGCGGCGCAGGAGCAGAAAACCGTCCTGCGGGTCGCCGACCTCGAAATGGACCTGATCATGCGGCGGGTCACGAGGCAGGGTCAGCCGATCGACCTGCAGCCCAGGGAGTTCAGCCTGTTGGAAGTGCTGATGCGCGGCGAAGGCCGCGTCATCACCCGCACCATGCTTCTGGAGCGCGTCTGGGATTTTCATTTCGATCCCAGGACCAGCGTCGTCGAGACCCATATCAGCCGGCTGCGGGCCAAGGTAGACAAGCCCTTCGAAACCCAGCTCATCCACACCGTCCGCAACACCGGCTACAGCCTGCACGCGCCGTCATGACCGGAACATGGTCCCGCCTGCTGCGCAGCACGCCGTTCCGGCTGGCCCTGACCTTCGCCTTCCTGTTCGTGCTGGCCTTCGTCCTGTCTGGCGCCATCGTCTACCAGATGATGAGCGCCGATCTTGCCGAGCGGCTCGACGACACCATCAAGGAGACTTACGCGGTCGTCGCCGCGACCTATGCGGAGAATGATCTCAAGGAGCTGGTCGAGACCGTCGGCAGCCACTCCCTGCGCAGCCCTAGGAAGGAGCAGCTGTTTTCGCTGACCGACGCGACGGGCAATCGCCTGGCCGGCAACTTCACCGCGGCAGGGCTTCCCGACGGCTTCTCGATGTTCGACACCGAAATGCCCGGCGTGCCGCCCGGCGCCGAGTACCGCGCCTATTCCGGCCCCGTCGGTGGCAACATCCTGACCGTCGCCTTCAGCCTTTCCGAGACGGAGGAGCTGGAGAGGATCTTGCTGATGAGCTTTGGCTGGGGAACCCTGATCATCACCGGGCTGGCGGTCGCCGGCGGCGCCCTGCTGGCCTCGCGGGTCCAGCGCCGTCTCGACGGCATCGCCGCCACCATGGTGGATGTCTCGCATGGACGGCTGGACACCCGCATTCCGCTGACCGGCAAGGGCGACGACATCGACATCGTCTCCAGCCAGGTCAATGCCGCGCTCGACCGCCTGTCGGCACTGGTCGAAGGCATGAAACAGGTCAGCGCCAACATCGCCCACGACCTGAAGACGCCGCTCAACCGGCTGCAGATGATCCTCGACACCGCGTCCGAAAAGAACCTGTCAGGTCAAAAGGTCGCCCGCGAACTGGCCGACGCGCATGCCGAAAGCCTGCAGATCAACGAGACCTTCGATGCCCTGCTGCGCATCGCGCAGATCGAAGCTGGCGCGCGCCGGGCGCGGTTCACCGATGTCGATCTGGGCGAGGTGCTGCAGACCATCGCCGAGATCTATGCCGATGTTGCCGAAGACGACGGAAAGTCGCTGTCGTTGGCGCAACCACAGGAAACGACGGACCGGATCCATGGCGATCGCGAGCTGTTGACGCAGATGTTCGCCAATCTGGTCGAGAACGCGCTGCGCCATTGTCCATCGGGCACGACGATAAAGCTGTCGGTGGCGCGCCAGGACGAACGCGTCGTTGCCGGCGTCGCCGACAACGGTCCCGGCATTCCCGCCGACGAACGTGAAAAAGTGTTTCAGCGGCTTTATCGGCTGGACCATAGCCGGTCGACGCCAGGCAGCGGGCTGGGTCTCAGCCTTGTCCGGGCAATCGCCGATCTGCACGGTGCGTCGATTACGCTCGAGGATTGCCGGCCCGGGCTTGCGGTGGCGGTGAGTTTTCCGCTGGCGATGGATTAGAGGCCGATCTCCCCCCTTGAGGGGGAGATGTCGCCGAAGGCGGCAGAGGGGGGTCGCCTCGCGTGAAGCGCCAGCCTCCATCTGTCGCAAGGAGGTCGCATCCGGTCGAACCGACCCCCTCTGGCCTGCCGGCCATCTCCCCCTCGAGGGGGGAGACCAGCAGCTTCACCGATCAATCCGCGTCGACAGGATGATTGACGACAGGGTCCGCTCGACCCCATCCATGGCGCCGATCTGGTCGAGCAGCATGTCGAGGTCCCGGATCGACGGCGCGTCGACGATGACGATCATGTCGAAATTGCCGCTGACCGAATGCAGCGTCCGGACCGGCGCCAAAGCTCGCAGGCCGCGCACCACCTTGTCGGCGAGCTTGGGCGTCACGGTGAGCAGTACATGCGCCCGCACCAGCCCCTGCTCGTAGTCCGGCGCCAGCCGCACGCCATAGCCTGATATGATGCCGCGCTGCTCCAGCCGTTCGATTCGGCTCTGTACCGTTGTCCGCGAGACGCCAAGCCGCCGCGCGAGCTCGGCGGTCGAGGCGCGCGCATTCTCGCGCAGCAGGGAAAGCAGGGCCTGTTCGGCGTCACTGAGCATTTCGACGATTCCTCTCGGCGGACTGGCCAATAGATGGTTTCGTTTCGAACAAAACCACGCTTCCATTCGACGGGCAAGCTGCGAATCTGGGCTCACAATCAGTGAGGGATCGGTCATGAAGAAAATTGTCGTTGTCGGCGCCGGAAAGATCGGCTCGGCCATTGCCGAGATGCTCGCCGCCACGGGGGATTATCAGGTCACGCTCGTCGACCGCTCGGCGGCACAGCTCGCTTCCGCCGAACTGCCGGCCACGGTTGCGACGCTGGAACTCGACATCGAAGCCGCCGGCACGCTTGAAGCCGCACTCGCCGGCAAATTCGCGGTGCTCAGCGCCGCTCCCTTCCATCTGACCACCCGCATTGCGGAAGCGGCGGCAACCGCCGGCGTGCATTATCTCGACCTGACCGAGGATGTCGTCTCGACCCGCCGGGTCAAGGAACTGGCGCGTTCGGGCAGAAGCGCCTTCATTCCGCAATGCGGCCTGGCGCCGGGCTTCATCTCGATCGTGGCCAACGATCTCGCCAGCCGTTTCGATTCGCTGGAGAGCGTGCGCATGCGCGTCGGCGCTTTGCCGCAATATCCCTCCAATGCGCTGAACTACAATCTGACCTGGAGCACCGACGGCGTCATCAACGAATATTGCGAGCCCTGCGAGGCGATCGTCGAAGGCGAGCTGGTCGAGGTGCCGCCACTGGAAGAGCGCGAGGAGTTCTCGCTCGACGGCGTCACCTACGAAGCGTTCAACACCTCCGGCGGCCTTGGCACGCTGGCCGAGACGCTGAAGGGCAGAGTGCGCACGCTGAACTACCGCACCATCCGCTATCCCGGCCACGCCGCGATCATGAAGGCGCTGCTCAACGATCTCGGCCTGCGCCACCGCCGTGACGTGCTGAAAGACATTTTCGAGAGCGCCCTGCCGGCGACGCTGCAGGACGTGGTCATCGTCTTCGTCACCGTCTCCGGCCGCAAGAACGGCCGCCTGCTGCAGGAGACCTACGCCAACAAGATCTACTCCAGGCGCATCGGCGATCAGGTGCGCAGCGCCATCCAGATCACCACCGCCTCCGGCATCTGCGCCGTGCTCGACATGCTCGCCGACGGCAGCCTGCCGGCCACGGGCTTCATCAAGCAGGAAGACATCGCGCTCGACGCGTTTCTGGCCAACCGCTTCGGCCGCGCCTATGCGCAGCATGAGATGGTGAGCCGGCTGGCGGGGTGATCAGCGTCTCTCTCTTGTGAGAGGCTGGCGGGACAGTGCCCCCCTCTGCCCTGCCGGGCATCTCCCCCTCTAGGGGGGAGATCGGCTGTCATCTTAGATTTCGCCAATTTTCAAAGTCTTGGAAGAGGCGGGTTGCCCGAAACTGCTGATCTCCCCCCTTGAGGGGGAGATGTCCGGCAGGACAGAGGGGGGCGAGTGTCCCGCCAGCATCACCGCCTTTGCACTATCACGAATCAAACATGCAGCGCGTGCCCCAGCGCCTTGAGCGCCGCTTCCTGGAATCCCTCGCCTTGCGTCGGATGGGCATGGATGGTGCCGGCAATGTCCTCCAGCCTGGCGCCCATCTCCAGCGCCAGGCCAAAAGCCGCCGCCAGTTCCGAGACGCCCTGCCCGACCGCCTGGATGCCGAGCACCAGATGGTTGTCCGCGCGCGCGACGACCCGAACAAAACCGTCCTCGCCGAGCTTGGTCATCGCCCGGCCGTTGGCAGCGAACGGGAACATGCCGATCTTGATCTCGCCGCCGAGCGCCTTGGCCTCTTCCGGCGACAGGCCTGCCGTCACAAGTTCCGGATCGGTGAAGCAGACGGCGGGTATCGAGCGCTTGTCCCAGTTGCGCTTGTGACCGGCGGCGATCTCGGCGACCATCTCGCCCTGGGCCATCGCCCGGTGCGCCAGCATCGGCTCGCCGGTGACGTCGCCGATGGCGAAGATGCCGCGCATGGAGGTGCGGCACTGGTCGTCGATGCGGATGAATTTGCCTGCCCTGTCGAGGTCGATCTGCTCGAGCCCCCAGCCTTCGGTCACCGGCTTGCGGCCGACCGTGACCAGGATTTTTTCGGCGGCGACCTTGGCGCTTTTGCCATCCGAGGTCTCGACCAGCAGCGCGTCACCCTTGGTTGAAAGCCCCTTGGCCTTGGCGCCCAGCATCACGTCGACGCCGAGCGTGGCGAGCCGCTTGACCACCGGCCGGGTCAGCTCCGCGTCATATTGCGCCAGCACCCGCGGCAGGGCTTCCACAACGGTCACTTTGGCGCCCATCTTGGCGAAGGCCATGCCGAGTTCCAGCCCGATATAGCCGCCACCGACGACCGCGAGTTTTCTCGGCACGTCGCTCAGCGCCAACGCCTCGGTGGAGGAAATCACCGACCCGCCAAAGGGCAGGAATGGCAGCTCGACCGGCGCCGAGCCGGTGGCGATGACGATCGTCTCGGCGCGGATGATCTGCACGCCGGTCTCGGTCTCGACCGCGACGGTCTTGCCGTCGCGAAAGCTCGCCCAGCCATGCACGGTCTTGACTCCTGCCTTCTTGAGCAGGCCGGCGACGCCGCTGTTGAGCCGGCTGACGATGCCGTCCTTCCAGGCGATCGTCTTCGCCAGGTCGAGCGTCGGTGCGGTGAGCGAGATGCCGAGCGGGCTCTTGCCGCCTTCCATGTGCGACACCTTCTCGAACTCCTCCGCCGCGTGGATCAGCGCCTTGGACGGGATGCAGCCGACATTGAGACAAGTGCCGCCCGGTTTGCCGGCTTCGACGATCACCGTGTCGACGCCGAGCTGTCCGGCACGGATAGCGCAGACGTAACCACCGGGACCGGCGCCGATGACCAGCAGCTTACAGGAGATTTCTTTCATCTTGGCATCCTAACTCGTTGCCGCGCTGGATCGGAAAGAATGCTCTGTTGCGTTCCTTCGCGCCCCCCTTGAAGCGCGTAATCTCCCCCCTCGAGGGGATGTCGCCGAAGGCGACAGAGGGGGTCGCCGCGCGTAGAGCGCCAGCCCGCATCTGTCACGCAAGGCCGTCGCGTCCAGTCGTACCGACCCCCTCTGGCCTGCCGGCCATCTCCCCCTCGAGGGGGGGAGATTACGCCTTCCACCGCTTTCGCTAGAGGGGCGCTGTCCCGCCGGCATCTCGATCATCACCTCAATCCACGAAAATCAGCGCCGGCGTTTCCAGCAGCGTCTTGATCCGCTGGATGAACACCGCCGCATCCCACCCATCGATCACCCGATGGTCGAAGCTGGACGACAGGTTCATCATCTTGCGCGGGATGAACTGGGTGCCGTCCCACACCGGCCGCACCATCATCTTGTTGACGCCGATGATCGCCACTTCCGGATGGTTGATGACCGGCGTCGTCGCCACGCCGCCCATGGCGCCGAGCGAGGTGATGGTGATGGTCGAGCCGGACAGCTCGTCGCGTGTCGCCGTGCCGGACTTGGCCGCCTCGGCCAGCCTGATGATTTCTGCGCCGCACTCCCAGATGTCGCGCGCCTCGGCATGTTTGACGACAGGCACCACCAGCCCCGACGGCGTCTGCGCGGCGATGCCGATATGGATGCCGCCATGCTGGTGGATGATGCCGGCCTCGTCGTCGAACAGCGAATTGAGATTGGGCTGGTCCGCTATCGCCTTCACCATGGCCCGCATCAGGAACGGCAGCAGCGTCAGCTTCGGCCGCTCCACGCCACCCTTACCTGGGCGCTTCTCCTTGTTGAGCGCGGCGCGCAATTCCTCGAGTGCTGTAACATCGATCTCCTCGACATAGGTGATGTGCGGGATGCGCGATTTGGACAGCGACATCTTCTCGGCGATCTTGCGCCGCAAGCCGACCACCTTGATGTCCTGGATCGCATCGTTGCGGGCGAGGCCGGATGCCTTGGCAACCTGCGGCCCGCGCGCCAGGAACGCTTCGATGTCCTCATGGCCGATGCGGCCGGCCGGGCCGGATCCCGCAACCTGCCTGATATCGATACCGGCTTCTTTTGCCCGCAGGCGCACGGCAGGCGAGGCCAGCGGTCTTTCGCCCTCGGGACGCGGTGCACCGGAGATGGGAGGCTGGGCCGTGCTTTTCGGCGAGGCCGCCGGTTTCACCTTGGGCTCGTCGCTCTTTGGCGATGTCTTCACCACCGGCGCAGCAGCCTCGGGCTTCGGGGTCGGAAGTTTTGCCGGCGGCTCAGCGGACACCGCTTCCACTTCGCCGCCTTGCGGCTTGGCATTCCCCTCGCCCGCCACCTTCAGCCGCACGATCGGCGACCCGATCGCTACCGTGTCGCCGATCTCGGCGCCCAGCCACAGGATTTCGCCGTCGACCGGCGACGGGATTTCGACCGTCGCCTTGTCGGTCATCACAGCAGCAAGCACGGTGTCCTCGCGCACCATGTCGCCGATCTTGACGTGCCATTCGACCAGCTCGGCCTCGGCGACACCTTCGCCGACATCGGGCAGCTTGATGATGTGTTCGCCCATCTCAGGCTCCCATGGTTTCAAGCAAGGCACGGCCGACCCGGGCGGGGCCGGGGAAATAGTCCCATTCCTGCGCATGCGGATAGGGCGTGTCCCAGCCGGCAACGCGCGCGACCGGCGCTTCGAGGTGATAAAAACAGTTTTCCTGCACCAGCGCCGACAGCTCGGCGCCGAAGCCGGACGTCAGCGTCGCCTCATGCACGATGACGCAGCGCCCGGTCTTCTTGACCGAGGCGACGATCGTGTCGAGGTCGAGCGGCAAAAGCGTCCTGAGATCGATGATCTCGGCATCGATGCCGGTTTCTTCGACGGCCGCCTGCGCGACATAAACCATGGTGCCGTAGGCGAGCACGGTGAGGCCCGAGCCTGCCCTGCGGATCGCCGCCTTGCCGAGCGGCACAGTGTAGTGGCCGTCGGCGACCTCGCCGAGCTCATGTTTCGACCACGGCGTCACCGGCCGGTCGTGATGGCCGTCGAACGGACCATTGTAGAGCCGCTTCGGTTCGAGGAAGATCACCGGATCGGGGTCTTCGATCGCTGCGATCAAAAGCCCCTTGGCGTCATGCGGGTTGGACGGCACCACGGTCTTCAGCCCCGACACATGGGTGAACAGCGCTTCCGGGCTCTGGCTGTGCGTCTGGCCGCCGAAGATGCCGCCGCCGGTCGGCATGCGCACCACGATCGGGCAGGTGAAATCGCCGTTCGAGCGATAGCGCAGTCTAGCTGCTTCCTGGGTCAGCTGGTCGTAGGCCGGATACATGTAGTCGGCAAACTGAATCTCCACGCAGGGTTTCAGGCCATAGGCGGCCATGCCGATGGCCGAGCCGACAATGCCGGATTCGTTGATCGGCGCATCGAAGCAGCGGCTCTTGCCGTATTTGGCCTGCAAGCCCTGCGTGCAGCGGAAGACGCCGCCGAAGAAGCCGACATCCTCGCCGAACACGACGACTTTGTCGTCGCGCCCCATCGATACATCCATGGCATCGCGAATGGCCTCGATCATGGTCCGTCTCGGCATGGCTCAGACTCCCGCCTGCTGGCGCTGGCGTCTGAGATGCGGCGGCATTTCGGCGTAGAGGCCCTCGAACATGTCGCGCGTCGACGGCTTGCCGCCGGCATGCAGCGTGCCGTGGCTTTCCGCTTCCTTCTGCGCCGCGATGACCGTGTCGAGGATTTCCGCCTCGGCCTGCGCGTGACGCTCGTCCGACCAGACACCGAGCGCGATGAGATGGTTCTTCAGCCGCACAATCGGGTCGCCGAGCGGCCAGGCATCGGATTCGGTTTTTGGCCGGTAGGCCGAGGGATCGTCCGAACTCGAATGCGCGCCGGTGCGGTAGGTGACATATTCGACCAGCGTCGGCCCGAGATTCTTCCGCGCCCGCTCCGCCGCCCATTTGGCCACGGCGTGGACGGCTAGATAGTCGTTGCCGTCGACGCGCAGCGACGGGATGCCGAAGCCGAGGCCGCGGGCGGCGAACGTGCCCGAACCGCCGCGCGCGATGCCTTGGAAAGTCGAGATCGCCCACTGGTTGTTGACGACGTTGAGCACCACGGGCGCCTTGTAGGTCGAGGCGAACACCAGCGCCGAGTGGAAATCGGATTCGGCCGTCGAGCCGTCGCCGATCCAGGCGGCTGCGATGCGCGAATCGTTCGATATCGCCGAGGCCATCGCCCAGCCGACCGCCTGGATGTACTGCGTCGCCAGATTGCCGGAGATCGAGAAGAAGCCGTGCTCCTTCGACGAATACATGACCGGCAATTGCCGGCCTTTCAGCGGGTCGGCCTCGTTGGAATAGATCTGGTTCATCATCGTGACCATGGGATAGCCGTCGGCGATGAGCAGCCCTGCCTGGCGATAGGTCGGGAAATTCATGTCGCCCGGCGCCAGCGCCTTGCGGAAGGCGCAAGCCACCGCCTCTTCGCCCAGATGCTGCATGTAGAACGAGGTCTTGCCCTGCCGCTGCGCCATCTGCATGCGCGCATCGAAAGTCCGCAGCGTCATCATGTGGCGTAGGCCGGCCAGCAGCTCGTCGCTTGAAAGCAGTCCGGCCCAGGGACCGACGGCCTCGCCAGTGCGGTTCAGCACGCGGATGATCGAGAAGGCATGATCGCGGATGGTGCGCGGATCGACATCGATTTCGGGGCGCGGCACCGAGCCGGCCTTCGGGATCGGCACATTGGAGAAATCGGGCGTTCCGCCCGGCCGCACTTCCGGTTCCGGAACGTGAAAACGCAACATCCCAGCATCGGCCATGACCTTTGTCCTCCAATGTTGCCTGGTGCCGATATTTGCATATCTGCACCGCCAGGCCAGTGCGAATTCGTCGGGTAGCCTTCGGACGTCGGTTCCGGCCGCGCCGGCCGATCCAGCCTCCCACGCACCAAGATGAAGATATGTCGGCGAAATTTCTTGTCGATGTTGGGCGCCGGCGCGCAATTAGAGAGAAGGTTGAGCCGGGTTCGCTGGCAGATAAGGTGATTGGGGAAGCGCGAAGCGTAATCTTCTCCCTTGAGGGGGAGATGTCGCCGAAGGCGACGGAGGGGGTCGCCGCGCATGGAGCGCCAACTTCTTCTTTCGGCGCATAAAATGTCGCATCCAGTCGAACCGACCCCCTCTGGCCTGCCGGCCATCTCCCCCTCGAGGGAGGAGATCACGCACACCCCGGTTCACCCCACGCCCGCATCATGCTAACCAACCCGCCATGGCACAGAAGAAAGCTTACGAGGTCGACGGCTGGCTCGCGAAGCCGGACCAGCGCATTTCGATCGTCCTGCTTTACGGCCCCGATCGCGGCCTCGTCTCCGAGCGGGCGAAGGCATTTGCCGGCAAGACCGGCCTGCCGCTCGACGATCCCTTCTCGGTGGTCAGGCTCGAGGGTTCGGAGGTCGACCGCGACGAGGGCCGGCTGCTCGACGAAGCCCGCACCGTGCCGATGTTTTCCGATCGGCGCCTTTTGTGGGTGCGCAATGCCAGCGGCCAGAAGGCATTGGCCGACGACGTCAAGGCGCTGACGGCGGAGCCGGCGCGCGATGCGATCATTCTCATCGAGGCCGGCGATCTCAAGAAAGGCGTCGGATTGCGCGCCATCGTCGAGGCGGCCGACAACGCCATGGCGCTGCCTTGCTATGCCGATGAAGCGCGCGACATCGACGGCGTCATCGACGCCGAACTGAGCAAGGCCGGCATGTCGATGACCATGGAGGCGAGACAGGCGCTGCGCCGCAATCTCGGCGGCGACCGGCTGGCCTCGCGCGGCGAGATCGAGAAGCTCGTGCTCTATGCACATGGCCAGAACGAGATCGGACTGGAGGAGGTCAAGGCGATGTCGGGCGACGTCTCCGGCGCCTCTTTCGACGACGCGGTCGACGCGCTTCTCGAAGGCAAGATCGGCGACTTCGACACTGCCTTTACCCGCCATTGCCAGTCCGGCGGCCAGCCTTTCCTGGTGCTGTCTTCGGCGATGCGGCAGTTGCAGCAGATCCAAATCATGCGCGGCCAGATGGAGTCCGGTAACCGCAACGCCGCCTCGGTCGTTGCCGCCGCCCGCCCGCCGGTGTTTTTCTCCAGGCGCAAGCTGGTCGAGAAGGCACTGGAGCGCTGGAGCACCGACGCGCTCGGCCGCGCGTTGACCCGGCTGCAGACGGCGGTGTTGCAGACACGACGGCGGCCGGACCTTTCCGTGGCGCTGGCACGGCAGGCATTGCTGGGGATTGCGGTGGAAAGCAGCAGGCTGGCGCAGCGCGCCTGATCTCCCCCCTCGAGGGGGAGATGTCGCCGAAGGCGACAGAGGGGGTCGTTGCGCGTGGAGCGCTGGCCTCCTCTTCGTTTTCACAAGGGCGCCGGCGCTTGGTGTGAGGCGACCCCCTCTGGCCTGCCGGCCATCTCCCCCTCAAGGAGGGAGATTAGCGGCGTCGCCGATTTTCCCAAAATCCGGCCTGAAGATAATTCGCCGGCTAATTATCGTTCCTGCTTCAGCCGCCTGCACAACTCATCGAGCTGTTCCAGCGAGCGATAGGCTACCCGCAGCACACCGCCTCTGCCCTTGTGATCCACCGAAACGATCATGCCGATCGTATCGGTCAACAGTTTTTCCAGCGCCAGCGTGTCGGCGTCCTTTTCGTCAGGACTTGGCGCCGGCTTGGCTTCCCTGGCGCTGCTGGTGCCGGCCGGCATCTGCGCCAGCGCTTCGGCCTGGCGCACCGAAAGTCCTTCTTCGACGATGCGCTTAGCAAGGCCGGCCGGATCTTCCGCCGTCACCAGCGTGCGGGCATGGCCCGCCGACAGCGCGCCGTCGACCAGCATGTCGCGGATCACATCCGGCAGCTTCAAGAGCCTGAGGGTGTTGGCGACATGGCTGCGGCTCTTGCCGATCACCTGGCCGAGATCGGCCTGGGTGTAGCCGTGCTCGTCGATCAGCTGCTGATACCCAAGTGCTTCCTCAACCGCGTTGAGGTCGGTGCGCTGGACGTTCTCGATGATCGCCAGTTCGAGCGCGGTGCGATCGTTGACCTCACGGATGATGACCGGGATCTCGGACAGCCCGGCGCGCTGCGCCGCGCGCCAGCGCCGCTCGCCGGCGATGATCTCGTAGCGTCCGGCCTGTGTCGGCGAAGGCCTCGCCACCACCGGCTGGACGACGCCGTGTTCGCGGATCGACTGGGCGAGGTCGGTCAGCTCGGCGTCGCCGAAATGCCGGCGCGGATTCTTCGGATTGGGGGTCAGGAACTCGATCGGCACCTTGCCGTCGGCGCTCATGCCCCGTTTTTCCGGCGCTACTGGGCGATCGATCTCGCCGATCAGCGCCGCTAGCCCACGCCCCAGTCTTTTTCTCGAAAGGTCTTCGCTCATCTTTATTCCAGTTGGCTATTCCAGGTCGTTTCGGTATCGAATCGGCTCTTGACTATGCGCCCGGCCTCATCAAGCGGCGCGTAACTTGCGCTCGCGGCGGATCACTTCCGACGCCAGTTGCAGATAGGCCTGGCTGCCCGAGCATTTCAAATCGTAGAGGATCGCCGGCTTGCCGTAGGACGGCGCCTCGGACACCCGCACATTGCGCGGGATGATGGTCTCGTAGACCTTGTCGCCCATATGCGCCCGCACATCCTGCACGACCTGGTTGGCGAGATTGTTGCGGCCGTCATACATGGTCAGCACGATGCCCTGGATGGTGAGATCCGGATTGATCGAGCGCCGCACCTGCTCGACCGTCTCCAGCAACTGGCTGAGGCCTTCGAGCGCGAAAAACTCGCATTGCAGCGGCACAAGAACGGAATCGGCCGCAGCCATTGAATTCAACGTCAAAAGGTTGAGCGATGGCGGGCAGTCGATCAGCACATAGCCAAAGGGTGCGCCGCGCTCGGTCGCAGCGCGCAGCGCGTTGCGCAGCTTGAGCACCCGGTCGGGCGCGGAGGCGATCTCCATTTCGATGCCGAGCAGATCGAGCGTCGACGGCACGATCGACAGGCCCGGCACGGCTGTGGGGATGGCCGCGGCTTCCAGCTCCAGCTCGCCGGTCAACACGTCATAGGACGACACCGTCCGGTCCTTGCGGTCGATGCCCAGACCGGTGCTGGCATTTCCCTGCGGATCGAGATCGACGATCAGCACCTTTTCGCCGATCGCAGCCAGCGCGGTCGCCAGATTGATGGCGGTCGTCGTCTTGCCGACACCGCCCTTCTGGTTGGCTACGGTGATGATTCGGGGGCCATTCTTCATCATGGGTTTATGCCAGAAATTCATTTTGGGCGCCAAATCGCCTGTCAGTGACGGATCAGACAGGTCGCAGGTTGGACAATTCCAGGATGACGCCGCCAACGTCGGTCACACTTGGATGTTCTACCAGATCGAAGGACCATCGGTGAACGCTTTCTTGCACTTCGGTGCGGTAATCCCGGCCTTTGTGGAACAGGCCGCGCGCGCCCGAAATCAGCCAGGGCGCCGACAGGTCCAGCAAGGTCGAAAGCGGAGCCAGCGCCCGCGCCGTGACGATTTGCGGCGTCGAAACCAGCGCATGGCTGTCATCGATGCGGCGCGCCACGACCCGCGCCGGCAGGCTGAACTGGCCGACGACGGTCTGCAGGAAGGATGCCTTTTTGCGATTGCTTTCAACCAGATCGATGCTGGCGCCGTCGCGCTCGGCAAGCAGGAAGGCCATCACAAGGCCTGGAAATCCGCCGCCCGAGCCGAGATCCACCCAGCGTGTGGCTTGAGGCTCTATGCGCGCGAGCTGCGCGCTGTCCAGGATATGGCGCTGCCAGACATCGCCCGACGTCGACTGCGCCACCAGATTGATGCTGCGGTTCCATTTTTGGAACATCTGCTCGAACGCCACCAGCCGATCGAATGTTTCACGTGAAACCGGGCCTGCCGCGTCCTGCAGGCTCCCTAGGGAAATACTACTCACGCAACATCCTTTTGTAGGCGCTGGGCGCTCTCTGCATGGCGGACATGCGCGACAATGATCGCCAGCGCCGCCGGCGTCATGCCTTCCATGCGCTGGGCATCGGCGATGGAGCGCGGCCGCCGCGCATGCATCTTCTGCTTCAGCTCGTTCGACAGACCCGGCACTCCGGCGAAATCGACCGTCTCGGGGATCAGCCGGCTCTCCTCATGCCGGATCTGCGCCACGTCGGTCTTCTGGCGGTCGAGATAGACAGAATACTTCGCTTCCGTCTCGAGGCGCTCCGCCGTCTTGCCGTCGATCGCCGCAAAGCGCGGATCGACGCCAGCCAGCCAAGCGACGTCGACGTCGGGATAGGAAAGCAATTCATAGCCGGACCGGCGCACGCCATCCCGGTTGATGTCCAGCCCGTGCCGCGCCGCCTCATTCGGCGTCATGGCGAGCGACTTCGCCAAATCCCGCGCCTCATCCAGGCTTTGCATGACCTGCCCGTAGCGCTGCATGCGCTGTGCCGAGGCGATGCCCAGTTTCGCAGCCAGAGGCGTTAGTCGCTCATCAGCATTATCGGCACGCAGCGATAGCCGGAACTCGGCCCGTGACGTGAACATCCGGTAGGGCTCTGCGATGCCGCGACTGGTCAAATCGTCGACCATCACGCCGATATACGCCTCGGTGCGGCTGAGCACGATTTGCTCGCTCCCCGCCGCCCGCCGCGCCGCATTGAGGCCTGCGAGCAGGCCTTGCCCGGCTGCTTCCTCATAGCCGGTCGTGCCGTTAATCTGCCCGGCGAGGAAGAGACCACCGATGCGCTTCGTCTCCAGCGTCTGATGCAGTTCGCGCGGATCGACATGATCATACTCGATGGCATAGCCGGGCTGCAGCATGATTGCGCGCTCCAGCCCCGGAATGGTTTTCAATATATCGAGCTGCACATCTTCGGGCAACGAGGTGGAAATCCCATTGGGATAGACGGTATCATCGTCCAGCCCTTCCGGCTCCAGAAAGATCTGGTGCCCGTCCCTATCGCCGAACTTGACGACCTTGTCCTCGATCGACGGGCAATAACGCGGCCCAACGCCCTCGATCGAGCCGGAATACATGGCCGAGCGGCCGAGATTGGCGCGAATCAGCTCATGCGTGGCCATCGTCGTGCGGGTGATGCCGCACTCGATCTGCGGCGTGGTGATGCGGTCGGTCATCAGCGAGAACGGCACCGGATCCGCATCCGCGGCCTGGCTTTCCAGCGTCGTCCAGTCGATGCTCCGGCCATCGAGCCGCGGCGGCGTCCCGGTCTTCAGCCGTCCAAGCTTGAAGCCTGCGCGGTCCATCGTCGCCGAGAGCCCAAGACTGGCCTGCTCGTTCATGCGGCCGGCGACAATCTTCTTCTCGCCAACATGAATAAGCCCACGCAGAAAAGTTCCGGTCGTCAGCACGACCGCGCCACAGCCAAGCCGCCTGCCGTCGGCCAGGAGAACAGCCGTGATCCGCCCATCGGCGATCTCAAAATCCAGAACCTCGCCTTCGACCACGTCGAGATCGTTCTGCTGCCGAATCGCTTCCTGCATGGCAAGGCGATAAAGCTTCCTGTCGGCCTGCGTACGAGGGCCGCGCACGGCGGGACCCTTGCGGCGGTTGAGCAGGCGGAACTGGATGCCGGCCGCATCCGCCACGCGCCCCATCAGGCCATCCATGGCATCAATCTCGCGCACCAGGTGGCCCTTGCCGAGCCCGCCGATCGCCGGATTGCAGGACATGACCCCGATCGTATCAAAGCGCAGCGTCACCAGCGCGGTCTTGGCACCAGCGCGCGCGGCAGCGCTGGCCGCCTCGCAACCCGCGTGACCGCCGCCCACCACAACCACATCATAGTGATTGGTCATCACAAACTTCCCAGATTCGAATGATTGAGGGACACATGTCCCTGCGAGGCTTGGCTGTCAAGAAAACTCCGCGAGTCGTTTCACGTGAAACAGCCTTGCACCGCCATCGCGTGTGTTTCACGTGAGTCATCGGGGCACCGATGTTTCACGTGAGTCGCACCTTGCCGCTGCTCGAAGGTCTTACCCAAGCGTTCGCAACGTTCGTCATCCTAGGGCAAAGCAGGAGCGAAGCGACGTCGCGGAGACCCTAGGATCCATGCCGTGATCTTGGCCAAAGAGTACAGCGGATCAGAATTCTGCACCGTGGCGCGCGCTCAGAAGTCGCGGCATGGATCCTCGGGTCTGCGCCGCGTCGCTACGCTCCTTGCTCCGCCCGTGGATGACGAAGCGATGGGGCGTTCCGCAAACGGTCCATCAAAATCTCTGCATCGACAAACTGAGTCATTTTACGAGAGCGCATCGTTTCACGTGAGTCATTTCCCAATGCAGAACTGTGAGAAAATCACGTCCAGCATGTCCTCCACGTCGATGGCGCCGACAATACGGCCCAGGCGATCTGCTGCAAGCCGCAACTCCTCGGCGCGCAATTCCTGCCCGACGGTCCGGCCGTCGGTTGCGCGAAGCAGGTGACTATTCGCTGCGCCAAGCAACTCGACGTGGCGCAGGCGCGACGGCAGGACATCGCCGACGCTGCCGGCTGCTTCCGCTGCCCGCCGGCCGATTTCCCCCAGCAGTTCCTCGACGCCCGTCCCGTTCTTTACCGAAATGACAAGGGCATAATCCTCCGTCGCGTCACTCGCCGCGCGGTCTTCCAGCAGATCGAGCTTGGTGCCTACGCGCAAGGTCGGCGCCACAGTCGGCAGCTCGCCGACATCTCTTGGGTTCGCGATGTCCTGCAGCAAGAGCAAGAGATCGGCACCATGCGCCTTGGCCCTCGCCTTCTCGATGCCGATCGCCTCGGCCTTTCCCGGCGCATCGCGCAATCCGGCCGTATCCGTAAGCCGGACCCGCAGCCCCTGAAGATCAAGTGTCACTTCAAGCAGATCCCGCGTCGTGCCGGGTTCATCCGTTACTATAGCGGCATCCCGCCGGGCCAGGGCATTGAACAGACTCGACTTACCGGCGTTGGGCGCGCCAAGGATGACGACCTCGAAGCCGTCGCGAATGATCTCGGCGGCGCGAAATCCGGCAATGTGCCGGTCGATCTCGCCGATCATAGTTTTGACATCGAACCAAATCGTATCCGAAACGGAACCGGGAACATCGTCCTCATCGGCAAAATCGATCTCGGCCTCGATCATGGCGCGGGCGTGGATCAGTCGGCGGCGCCAGCCGAGATAGAGTTCGCTGAGAACGCCTTCGGCATTTTGAACGGCAAAACGCCGCTGCGCCTCCGTCTCGGCATTGACGAGGTCCGCCAGCGCCTCGGTCTCGACCAGGTCAACCTTGCCGTTGAGAAAGGCGCGGCGCGTGAATTCGCCCGGTTCCGCGTGCCTGACGCCGTCGAAACCAGTAATCGTCTCCAGCATCCTGACCACCACGGCGCGTCCGCCATGAACGTGGAATTCCGCCACATCCTCGCCCGTAAAACTGGCCGGTCCGGGAAAGAAGACGACCAAGCCATTATCGAGCACTGTTCCATCGGGCGCTGTGAATCTGCGCAAGACCGCGACGCGGTCTTTAACCATACCCCCGGCAATCGTTTCGACTACGAATCGAGTCTGTGGGCCGGAAATACGGATGACGGCGACGCCGGCCGGCAGCCGGCCGCTCGACAGCGCTACGATGGAATCGCCTGAAATCATTTGCCCGCTCTACCGAACCGCCCTAGCTTTACGCCCATCAGCCAATCGCACCCGAGTTTGCCCAGTGACGCTGCCCGCGCAAAACCTGCTTGCTGAAGAAGCCAGCCCCTATTTGCAGCAGCACAGCGGCAATCCCGTCCACTGGCGGGCCTGGTCGCCGGCTTCGCTCGAAGAGGCCAAGGCGCTGGACAGGCCGATCCTGCTCTCGGTCGGCTATGCCGCCTGCCACTGGTGCCACGTCATGGCGCATGAAAGCTTCGAGGACCATGGTGTCGCCGCCGTCATGAACCGTCTGTTCGTCAATATCAAGGTCGACCGCGAGGAACGCCCCGACATCGACCAGATCTATATGGCCGCGCTCTCCGCGATGGGCGAGCAGGGTGGCTGGCCGCTGACCATGTTCCTGACGCCGGACGGCAAGCCGTTCTGGGGCGGCACCTACTTTCCGCGCGAGCCGCGCTACGGCCGCCCCGGTTTCATCCAGGTGATGGAGGCGGTGGACAAGGCCTGGCGCGAGAAGCGGGCGAGCCTCAACCAGAGCGCCGACGGCCTGACCACACATGTCCAGGCACGGCTCGCCGGCTCGCAAGCGAAAACAGGGCTCGATCGCGACACGCTGGCTGAGCTTGCCAAGGGCATAGACGGCATGATCGACCGCGATCTGGGCGGCTTGCGTGGCGCGCCCAAATTCCCCAATGCGCCGTTCATGCAAACGCTGTGGCTGTCCTGGCTGCGCGACGGCAACGCCAGTCATCGCGACGACGTTCTCAACAGCCTCGAACAGATGGTCAGCGGCGGCATCTACGATCATATCGGCGGCGGGCTCAGCCGTTACTCGACCGACGCCGAGTGGCTGGTGCCGCATTTCGAAAAGATGCTTTACGACAATGCCCAGCTGATCCGCTTCTGCAGCTGGGCCTATGCCGCAAGCGGCAACGAGTTGTTCCGGGTCCGAATCGAAGAGACGATCGGCTGGCTGCTGCGCGAGATGCGCGTCGACGGCGGCGCCTTTGCCGCCAGCCTCGATGCCGACAGCGACGGCGAGGAAGGGCTGTTCTACACCTGGAGCCGAGAAGAGGTCGAAGCTGCCATCGGGGAAGATTCCACCTTGTTTTTCAAATACTTCACCCTCTCCAGCCCGCATGGCTGGGAAGGCAAGCCGGTCGTCCACCAAACCCTGTCCCAGCAATCGCACTATGTGATCGATCGCGCAGAGCTCGGCCCGCTCAAGGCGAAACTCCTCACCGTGCGGGAACAGCGGGTCAGGCCCGGTCTTGACGCAAAGACCCTCACCGACTGGAACGGCCAGATGATCGCAGCGCTTGCAGAGGCCGGCCGTTCGCTGGCGCGGCCTGACTGGATCGATGCGGCGGCAAAGGCCTTTGCCCACATCAGCACCGCCAGCCGCGACGGCCGTCTGCCGCATTCGATGCTCGGCGCTAGAAAACTATTCCCTGCTTTGTCCAGCGACTATGCCGCCATGGCCAACGCAGCGATCTCGCTGTCCGAGGCCACTGGGAATTGGAGCTATGTCGACCAGGCCGGCCAGTTCGTCGAACAGCTCGACCACTGGCACGCCGACAACGAAAAGACAGGTTACTACCTGACCGCTTCGGACAGCACCGACGTGCCGATCCGCATCCGCGGCGATGTCGACGAAGCGATTCCCTCCGCCACCGGCCAGATCATCGAGGCACTGGTCCGACTGGCCTCCGTCACCGGCAATCTCGACCTGCAGGAAAGGGCCTGGCAAGTTGCCGAGCACGCCGCCGGCCGCGCGGCGCACCAGGCCTATGGCCAGGCCGGCATCGTCAACGCCTGCGCGCTGGCGATCGAGCCGCTCAAGCTGGTCATCGTCGATGCGCTTGACGATCCAAAGCTCGTTCCGGTTGCGAATCGAAGTCCGGACCCCCGCCGCGTCGACATTGTCGTGCCGATCGGTACGGGTACGAATCGACCCTTGCTGCCTGGCGGAATCCTGCCGCCGACCAACGAGGCGGGTGCATGGTTGTGTACTGGGCAGGTGTGTTTGCCGGTCGTGACGGATGCTGAAGAGTTGGAACGATTGTTGCGAGGGCTATAAGGGGCAACGCACTGCTTGATCAGCCCAAAATTGCGGCGCTGGCGCCGCCCCTCATTGCCCTGCCGGGCATTTCTCCCCGTATAGGGACCGGGAGAAAGACGCCGTCATGGACGGTTTCGCCAATTTTCAACGCAGCAGAATGAGCGCCGAGGGTGCGGCCATCTCCCTTCTCCCCGTCACTATACGGGGAGAAGGTGCCGGCAGGCGGATGAGGGGCAGCGCAAGCAGTTGCCCGTTGGCCTTCGCCAGTCCTCTTACGTGTTCATCGAATCGAAGAAATCCGCATTGGTCTTGGTCTGCTTGAGCTTGTCGATCAGGAACTCGATTGCGTCGGTGGTTCCCATCGGCGCCAGGATGCGGCGCAGCACGAAGATCTTCTGCAGATCCTGCTTGGAAACCAGCAGGTCTTCCTTGCGGGTGCCGGACTTCAGGATGTCCATGGCCGGATAGATGCGCTTGTCGGCCACCTTGCGGTCGAGCTGGATTTCGCAGTTGCCGGTGCCCTTGAACTCTTCGAAGATGACTTCGTCCATGCGGCTGCCGGTATCGATCAGCGCGGTGGCGATGATGGTCAGCGAGCCGCCTTCCTCGATGTTGCGGGCGGCGCCGAAGAAGCGCTTCGGCCGCTGCAGGGCGTTGGCGTCGACACCGCCGGTCAGCACCTTGCCGGATGACGGCACGACGGTGTTGTAGGCGCGGCCGAGACGGGTGATCGAATCGAGCAGGATGACGACGTCGCGGCCATGTTCGACCAGGCGCTTGGCCTTCTCGATGACCATTTCGGCGACCTGCACGTGGCGCACTGCCGGCTCGTCGAAGGTCGAGGAGATCACCTCGCCCTTCACCGAGCGCTGCATGTCGGTCACTTCTTCCGGCCGCTCGTCGATCAGAAGCACGATCAGATAGCATTCCGGATGGTTGGCGGTGATCGAGTGGGCGATGTTCTGCATCAGAACCGTCTTGCCGGTACGCGGCTGCGCGTTGATCAAGGCGCGCTGTCCCTTGCCGATCGGCGCGACCAGGTCGATCACGCGGGCCGAGATGTCCTTGGTGGTCACATTCTCGATTTCCATCTTCAGCCGCTTGGTCGGATAGAGCGGCGTCAGATTGTCGAAGTGGATCTTGTGACGGATCTTCTCGGGATCGTCGAAATTGATGGTGTTGACCTTGAGCAGCGCGAAATAGCGCTCGCCCTCTTTCGGGCTGCGGATCGGCCCTTCGACCGTATCGCCGGTCTTCAGCGAAAAGCGCCGGATCTGCGACGGCGAAATATAGATGTCGTCGGGACCTGGCAGATAGTTGGCGTTGGCGGAGCGCAGGAAGCCGAAACCGTCCTGCAGCACCTCGACCACACCATCACCGATGATCTCGATCTCCTGGGCGGCCAGCTTCTTCAGGATCGCAAACATCAGTTCCTGCTTGCGCATGACGCTGGCGTTTTCGACCTCGAGCGATTCGGCATAAGCGATCAGCTCTGGCGGTTTCTTGTTCTTGAACTCGGCGAGTTTCATTTCTTGCATAGACGGACCTTGAATAGATGGAGTCTGGGTAGGCTTTGGGAAAATATCGGCGGGATGCGACAAATGCCGGGCGCGGCCGAAAACAATGAGGGGCGGCGCATGACGGGAAGGAAGACCCGTCTTTTATCGTCGGTCGGGTGAAAGAGCAAGCTGCGTTTTAACAGCGGCAATTACAAGTCACAGTCGACTGGGAAGCGGTCAATCGGAGATGTCGGCGCCGCCCCTCATTGTCCTGCCGGACATTTCTCCCCGTATAGAGACGGGGAGAAAGGGGCAGGTTCAGCGCGGGCGCCCTTTCCGGCCACGCTGATGATTGGCGAAACCATCGATGACAGCGCCCCTCTCCCCGTCCCTATACGGGGAGAGGATGCCGGCAGGCAGGTGAGGGGCAGCGCCAACGCTTGAAGGCATCAGTCGAACCATCAGAACGGCTTGACCACCACCAGGATGACGATTGCGATCATCAGCAATGTGGGGATCTCGTTGACCATCCGCCAGTGCCTGGCCGGTTTTTCATTGCGGTCCTCGGCGAATTTGCGCACCGCGCCCGCGAGATAGCCATGCATGGCGGACAGCAAAAGCACCGCACCGATCTTGGCATGCAGCCAGCCGCCCTGGAAACCGAAACCCTTCCAGGCGAGCCACAGGCCGAACACCCAGGTGACGATCATCGCCGGGTTGATGATGCCGCGCAGCAGGCGCCGCTCCATCACCTTGAAGGTCTCCGATTGCACCGAGCCCTTCTCGGCATCGGCATGATAGACCAGCAGCCGCGGCAGATAGAGCATGCCCGCCATCCATGAGATGACGGCGAGGATATGGATCGCCTTTGCCCAGAGATAGAAGCTGCCGGGTGCCGCGAAATACAAAAGCGCGGTGAGAACGACCAGCACCGCGATACCTGACATCATCCGCATCATCGCCTGACCGGTGCTGTTCGTGTTTTTCATCTCAGCCATCAGCGTGTCGCGCTCCGCACCTGTTTCACCATCGCCTCGACATGGGCGATCGGCGTCTCCGGCGTGATGCCATGACCGAGATTGAAGATCAGCGGTCCGTCTCCCAGCGCTCCCAGGATCGCCTCGACGCCATCCGACAGCGCCTTGCCGCCAGCCACGAGCCGCAAGGGATCGAGATTGCCCTGAACCGCACCCGAGCGCTGCAATTCCTTCGCCGCGATCAGGGGTACCGTCCAGTCGATCCCTAGCGCCGTCACGCCGGTCTTCTGTCGATATGTCCGGTAGCGCGAACCGGCACCCTTGGGAAAACCGATGATCGGAACATCGGGATGAACCGCCCGCACCCGGCCAACGATCTCGGCCATCGGCTGAACGCAGAACAGGTCGAAACTCTCATCGTCCAGCACGCCGGACCAGGAATCGAATATCTGCACCACATCCGCACCCGCCTCGATCTGGCGGATGAGATAGGCGGCCGAATGTTCGGCAAGCATCTTCAGCAATCGTTGAAAGGCCACCGGTTCGCGATAGGCAAAAAGCCGCGCCGGCGCCTGGTCGGGCGTGCCATGACCGGCGATCATGTAGGTCGCCACCGTCCACGGCGCGCCGCAGAAGCCTATCAGGGTTGTCTCTTCGGGCAGTTTGGCCCGCAACCGGCGAACCGTCTCGTAGACCGGTTCGAGATTCACGTGAAACACCTTGCTTTCCAGAGCCAAAATCTCCGGCGCGGTGATCGGCGTCAGCAGCGGCCCTCTGCCCTCTTCGAAGCGGACGTCACGGCCAAGCGCATGCGGAACGACAAGGATATCGGAAAACAGGATCGAGGCATCGAAACCAAAACGCTCGATCGGCTGCAAGGTCACTTCGACCGCAAGGTCGGGATCATAGCAGAGGTCCAGGAACGAGCCCGCGCGTTTGCGTGTCTCCCGATACTCCGGCAGGTAGCGTCCGGCCTGACGCATCATCCAGAGCGGAGGCGGAAAATGAGCCTTGCCCTTCAGGACATCCAGCATGATCCGGTTCTGGGGCATCGGGTGCTCGCTTCTCCCAGCCTCTTCTATAATCAAAGATTCTTATATCTAAGATTCTTCTGATTCTAAGAGTCTGTTGGTTCTGGTGGTTGTCACCTGTCCCGCTTTGCCCCGGAAAACGCCAGCCAACATATTGTCGCGTGCTTCTTTTTCCCAGATGTAAGGTTCTGGGGATAGCTCGGAATCGGTCAATCGAGTCAAAGTGTTAGGCACAGTGGTGAAAAGCAGGTCCTGTGGACGGCCCGTAGTCGAAAAAAGCCGTCCCCAAACTTGTCCCCAGTCACCCGACGAAGCTGACAGCGCATCGAATTGTGGACAAACTGCCATCTGATACAGTCGCCTCCGGCAGGCCAGTCTTTTCATCCCGCTTTATCCACAGAAGCCCACAGCCCCAGGTGACCCCCTGTGAACAAACCCCAGAGCTTCTTCCACCTGCACCTGATTTCGGACGCGACCGGCGAAACGCTGCTCGCCGCCGGCCGGGCGGCTTCGGCGCAGTACAAGGACGCGCGCGCCATCGAGCATATCTATCCGCTGATCCGCACCGAAAAGCAGGTGGCGAAGGTGTTCGAGGACATCGAGGAGGAGCCGGGCATCATCCTCTATACGGTCGTCGACCAAAAGCTGGCGCGTGGCATCGACGAGCGCTGCGCGGCCATGGGCCTGCCCTGTGTATCGGTGCTGGAGCCGGTGCTGACCGTGTTCCAGTCCTATCTCGGCACCCCGGCCGGCCGCCGCGTCGGCGCCCAGCATGTCCTCGACGCCGAATATTTCCGCCGCATCGACGCGCTCAATTTCACCATGGACCATGATGACGGCCAGTTGCCGCTCAACATGGACGATGCCGATGTGGTGCTGATCGGCATTTCTCGCACGTCGAAGACGCCGACCAGCATTTATCTCGCCAACCGCGGCATCAAGACCGCCAACATCCCGATCGTGCTCGGCGTGCCGGTGCCGGAAAGCCTGGTTGCCGCCAGCAAGCCGCTGATCGTCGGGCTGATCGCCACCGCCGAACGCATCTCGCATGTCCGGCAAAACCGCATCCTCGGCAACAGCGGCTCGTATGAGGCATCGGATTATGTCGACCGCGCCGCAATCGGCGAAGAGCTCGCCTATGCCCGCAAGATCTGCACGCGCCACGGCTGGCCGATGATCGACGTCAGCCGCCGCTCGATCGAGGAAACGGCGGCGGCGATCGTTGCCCTGCGGGGGAAGAATAGATAGATGAGCGAGGAGTGCGTTTTCCGAGTCTTCCCTGGCGGAAATTCGGCGCCGCCCCTCACCTGCCTGCCGGCATCCTCTCCCCGTATGGAGACGGGGAGAGGGCGCTGTCATTGATGGTTTCGCCAATCGCGACTGTGGCTGGAAACAGCGCCAGCGCTGAAGCTGCCCCTTTCTCCCCGTCTCTGTACGGGGAGAAATGTCCGGCAGGACAATGAGCGACTATCTGTGGTGTCAAGTTGCATTGGCGAACTCCATGCGCGCATCGCGTGCTTTTGCATTGAGAATG
>NZ_JBVVQM010000020.1:0-77642 GCF_055811155.1 Mesorhizobium sp. WSM4822
GCCGGATGGCCATCCGGCCCGAGGCTCAATCGCTTCCATCGCACATAATCATCTCGTGCAGATACAAGGGGCGGCGCAAGCGTCAGGTACGATTGGCGCTTCACAGCGAACGCATCGGAATGTCCAAGCCACCGACCGGCCCTCGCTGGCTTCTGGGATGGCCCTCCCAGGTGAGCGCAATGCGGCTGTCGTGGCTCACACCTGCGCTCCATCTTCGGCGACGCCGGCGGAGACATTTGCGCGCGCCGCGGGCCTCGCCACCTTGGTGACGAAGACGATGACCGCCAGCGTCAGAAAACATGCGCCGACCAGATAGGGCGCACCGCCGAAGGTCACCGGCGCGCTTGGCTCGGTGAACCAGGAAAAGATCGCCGTATAGAGCAGCGGCGTGATGATCGAGGTGATCGAGAAGATCGAGGTCATCGCGCCCTGCAACTCGCCCTGCGCCGAAGGCGGCACCTTGGCGGCGGCGAGGCTCCTCAGCGGCGGATCGGCCAGCGCTTCCAGACAGCCGACGACGATCACCGCATAGATCATCCAGCCTTGCGACGCGAAGGCATAGCCGAAAGCGCTGGCTGCCGTGAATGTCAGGCCGATGACCGCCGTCTTCCACTCGCCAAGCCTCGGGATCACGCGCGGCAGCACCGTCGCCATGACGATCGCACCGCACAGGCCGAAGGCGCCGAGCGAGAAGCCGATCTGCTGCTCGCTCCAGCCATAGCGGTAGCTGGAGACGAACGACCAGACCGCCGGATACATCATGTGTCCGAGCGTCATCAGGAAGAAGACAAGCCCGATCCAGCCGATGCCTTGATATTGGCGCATCTGCAGCAGCGTGCCGACCGGGTTGGCGCGTTTCCACTCGAAGCGGCGGCGATGCTTGTCATCGAGCGTTTCCGGGAGGAAAAACAACGCAATGAGGAAATTCACGAAGGCGAGCCCGGCGGCGAAATAGAATGGCACGCGCGGCCCGAACGTGCCGAGCAGCCCGCCCAGAACCGGCCCGATGACGAAGCCGACGCCAAACGCGATACCGAGCAGGCCGAAATTCTTTGCCCGGTTCTCATCGTTCGAGATATCGGCGACGAAGGCTGAAGTCGTCGAATAGCTGGCGCCTGAAATGCCGGCCAGCACACGCCCGATGAACAGCATCGGGTAGGACCAGGCGACCGCGCAGATCAGATTGTCGATGGAGAAGGTCAGCACCGATGCGAGCAAGATCGGCCGCCGCCCGAACCGGTCGCTCAAGCCACCCATGATCGGCGCGAAGACGAACTGCATCGCCGCATAGACGAAGAACAGCCAGCCGCCTTCGATCGCCGCGCCACTGATGCTGACCCCGGTCAATTCCTTGAGATAGGCCGGCAGCACCGGCATGATCATGCCGAAGCCGATAATGTCGAGCAGCAGCGTGGTGAAGACGAGCGCAAGGCCCCGTCTGGCGGTTTTGGGGTCGATCATGCAGGATCAAGCTCCTCTGCTCGCCCTCAGGCGCAGGCGGACGCACTTATAGGAGAGCCCGCGGCAAGGAACAATAAGGGAACAATCCGGATGCGTTCATCCTGACAGCCCCTGACGGCAACATCGCCGGCAGGTGAAGCTCGAAAACGGCCTGGTCAGATCGGCCCACTCAGCGTGTTGCACTCCGACAGCTTGCCGCTCTTGTAACCACGCGCCAGCCAGGTCTGCCGCTGCTGCGAGGTGCCGTGGTTGAAGCTTTCCGGCACGACATAGCCTTGCGTCTTCTTCTGCAGCGTGTCGTCGCCGATCTTTTGGGCAGCATTGAGCGCCTCTTCGAAATCGCCCTGTTCCAAGATGCCCTTCTGCCCGGTGAAATGCGCCCACACGCCGGCGAAGCAGTCGGCTTGCAGCTCGATGCGCACCGACATCTGGTTGGCCTCCGCCTGGTCCATGCCTTGCCGCATCTGGTTGAACTTGGACATAATGCCCGTCAAGTTCTGCACGTGGTGGCCTACCTCGTGCGCGATCACATAGGCTTGGGCGAAGTCGCCAGAGGCGCCGAACTGTTGGTCGAGTTGCTGGAAGAAGGTTGTATCGAGATAGACCTTGTGGTCGCCCGGACAATAGAACGGCCCGGCGGCCGACGATGCCGAGCCGCAGGCCGAACGGATCTGGCCGCTGAACAGCACCAGCTTCGGGTCCTCATATGTCAGCCCCTGCGATTTGAAGATGCCGGTCCACGTGTCCTCGGTCTCGGCCAGCACGGTCGCCACGAACTGCTTCATCTCATCATTGGCCGGCGTAGCAGAGCCGCTGTCCTCGGTAATCTGGCCGCCGCCGCCCGGCGCCAGTCCGCCGCCGCCACCCAGGATCGTCGACGGATCGAAGCCGAAATACCATCCGGCCAGCACCACCAGGATGACGAGGAAGATGCTGCCGCCGCCACCGGTGCGGCCGCCGATCGGAATGCGGAACTGGCCACCGCCGCCGCCGAGCCCGCCACCGCCGCTGCGGTCGTCCTCGATATTGTCACTCTGACGACGACCTCTCCAGAGCATGGCAACTCCTCGCGCTGCAAACTTCCCCGTTGTTGCGGGGCTCAACCCAACAAACAACTATCTCAATGGTTGCTCCAAGTCACAGCATTTTTCCAGACCGCGGCGGTTCTGGCATGACGGCCTCACCGCTCTGGCCGAGAGTGCGCAAGGCCTGTAGCATTGCTCGTGGATGGGGGATGTATTGGGCTTGAAGACGATCGGTTCGTTCCTGTCGCTGATTGCGGCGTTGTTTTGCCTCGGCACGCCGGTAGCCGGCGCGGTGACGCTCGATTCCAGCGTTGCCGTCACCGACCCCGCCACCTTGCAGGCATTGGAACGCGGCGGACTGTCGATCAGCCGCCTGCTGGGGCCAGCGCTCGGCCTGACCCGCGAGGTCGACAATCGCGGTCTGTTCTCGGTACCGGCTTTGGCGACAGTGCGCGACACAGTCAAGCAGCAGATCGCCGACGAGCCGAAGACCAGTCCGGACCCCTATGTCGCCGACATGGCCAGATCGAAGGACACCAGCCAGAAATTCAATCCAAAATACATCGACGACGACGGCTCGACGCTGGACCTCACCGGCGTTGTCAACCGCATGGACCGCGGCTATCTCGGCCACACCGAATGCGGCGAGATCCGGCTGATCTACCGCTTCCACTATTCGATCGCTGAAAAGCCGGTGAAGGGAAAGGCGGGCCAGCGCATTTCCTCGCGGCTGCCGTTGACCATGAGCCTGGTGTTCAACGCCAAACCCAGGCAGGCACAAGCGCGCGCCTCCAAGGGCCTGCCAGGCGCCACCGATGTGTCCTGCGGCGATATTGCCCAGCGCTGGCTGGCAGCCGGAAAAAAGGACCTGCCGCCCGACCAGCTTGCCGCCTGGCTGCGCTCCGACGAGGGGCCGCTGTCGGGCGCCATGCTCAATTCGTCCCAGATCATGCGACTCGAACTCAACATGCAGGTGCTGCGCCTGTCTGCCTCGACGCGGCGCGATTTCGGCGGTCATGCCGAATACCTCCTGAAGATCTTCAAATGGGATCCGGCGACGTCCAGCTTCTATGAAGCGAAGATGGAAAACCAGATCGACCGCGCCACCGTGCTGGCCGACAAGCCGTCCTTTGCCAGATGGCTGCTCACTGACCGCAACATCTACGACCTCGACCATGGCCGGCTGGTCATCGATGAAAAATTCCTGGCCAGGAGCGCCGTCTCCGTCGCACCCGGCGGCCTCAGCCGGTCGCAGAACAACATCGTCTACGGGCTGGTCGACGACGCCGACATCGACAAGGCGCTGAAGGACTACGTCGCCAGGGGCAATACGCTCGCCACCATCAAGTCGGCGGCCGGCTTCAAATTGCGGCTCAACGAGATGAGCTGCACCGGTTGCCATCAGACGCATGGCATTGCCGGCTTTCATTACACCGGCGCCGATCCGGCCAGCGAGCCGCGCCGCAACGCCGTCTTCGTGCCGGGCTCGGCTGTGTTCTTCGCCGACCTGCCGCGCCGCCGCGCCATCGTCGAGCAGTTCGCCGCCGGCAGTCACCCGGACTTTACGCGCGGCTTCGCCGCCCGTCCGGACGCCAGATATGCCGAGGCGCTGAAAGGCACCGACCTCTACAATGGCTGGGGCTCGATCTGCTATCGCGGCGAGGACCCAAGTTTCAAGGACTGGACCTGCGGCACCGGCCTGCGCTGCGCTGGCGTCCATGAAAGCGCCATCCATCCGGGCTTCGGCACCTGCGTCAGCGAGGCCGGCACGGCCGTCGGCGACCCGGTCGAGTTCGGCGAGATCAGGATGTCGAGTTGGGGCAACGACCAGTATTGCCGCCTCTCCCCGGCCACCGCCAAGGCCTGCGCCATCGACCCGGCGCGGGACAAGAAGCCGCCGGTCAAGCTCGCCGGCTATGGCGCGGCGCGCCAGCGCTACGACAATCCGCAGCAGAAGACCGGCGGCTTTCCCGGTGGCATGCTGCGCAAGGCGAGCTGCGACAAGCTTCCCGACGAGGCGACGTGCGGACGTCTGGCCAAGACCGGCTTCAACGACTGCATCGCGTCGGGCAAGGACCACAAATTCTGCACGAAGGAATTCACCAAGACCGCCGGCCTGCGCGCCTGCGACAAGGCGCATCCCTGCCGCGAGGACTATATCTGCACCGCAGGCTATGACGATCTGGTGCAGGCAAAAGCCGGCAAAGGCACCTGCATCCCGCCCTATTTCATCTTCCAGTTCCGCGTCGACGGCCACCCGCGCAGCTGGGTGCAGGATGTCAGGGAGTGAGGGAACGGTTTGCCGCAGGCAAATTGAAAGGTCCACTGGACCTTTCAAAAGGCTCGAACGCCCGCAGCCATAGCGGAGGGCGATAGACACTGCCGCAAGAAAGGACGTAAACCACGTCCAACAGCGGCCTTGGCCTGCAGCCAATCACGTCAGACGCCTAATCTTCCTGTTTGGCGCCGGCGCTCTTGCCGTCAGAACTCTTCGACCGTTCCTCGAAACGCGCCGCGCCCTTTTTAAGCGGACGGCCGGTTTCCGCCTCGGTCTTGCGCTCGTCCCTCGCCGCCGCCTGTTTCAGTCCCGCGGCCGCCTGCTTGCCCTTTGCGGTCGGTGCTTGTTCGATGCCCATCGCTTCCTCCGTTCGCGCGACAAAACGCGCGCTGTCGGGAGCAACGTGCCCGGCGTGCGACGGTTCCGGCAGCGCCGGAAATCTGGCGGCTCAGCGCGCCGTCATCGCCTTGCGGAAAGCTTCCAGCGTCTCGGCGCTGACATGGTGCTCGATGCCTTCGGCGTCGATGCGCGCCGTCTCGGCGCTGACACCAAGCGAGCGCAAAAAGGCTTCCACCGTCTGATGGCGGATGCGGCTTTGCTCCGCGACCTTGCGGCCGGCATCGGTCAGGAACACGCCGCGATAGGGCTTTCTCGACACCAGGCCGTCGGCGCACAGCCTGGTCAGCATCTTGGCCACTGTCGGCTGGGCGACGCCCAGGCGTGCGGCGATGTCCACCTGGCGCGCCTCGTTGCCGTCTTCGATCAGGTCGGCGATCAGCTCGACATAATCCTCGACCAGCGCGCTGCGGCGCGCTTCGCGCTGCTGCCGGAAGCCCTCCGAATGAATTTCGGCGTCAAGCAGCGGCTCGCGCGGGACCGGTCTGTTCTTCAGCGCCAATACGCGCTCCTCCCAGGACTATTTGCCATCCATGCTTTCATAGCACGGGCTCTGATTCTTCAGGCCGTTTATTTGCATTCCGCAACAGGTGCAACCGGACTTCCGATTGCGAGTTCGCCCGATACCGCCAGCAGAATAAAAAGCACCGACAATGAAATATAGCATATTGCATAATGTTGAGCCATGGCATAGCTTAAGGGAACATCGCCCAGTCTCCCGGAAAGCCCTCCCCCATGTCCGAAGTCGAAGCCACAGCCTCCCGTTCCTCATGGCGGTTCGCCAGGCCCGACGAGGACGAGGAGCCCAGCCTGCGCGAGGTCAACGCGTCGATCGCCGTTCCGAGTTCGGGGGTCTGGTTCCGCCGCCTGTTCGCCTTCATGGGTCCCGGCTACATGGTCTCGGTCGGCTATATGGATCCGGGCAACTGGGCGACCGACCTCGCCGGCGGCGCGCAGTTCGGCTACACGCTGCTGTTCATCATCATGCTGTCCAACCTGATGGCGATCCTTTTGCAGGCGCTGGCGGCACGGCTCGGCATCGCCACCGGCCGCGACCTCGCCCAGGCCTGCCGCGCCTACTATCCCCGTCCGGTCAATTTCGTGCTGTGGATTGCCTGCGAACTGGCCATCATCGCCTGCGATCTGGCCGAGGTCATCGGCACCGCTATCGCGCTGCAGCTCCTGTTCGGCATTCCGCTTATCGGCGGCGCCATGCTGACGGCGCTCGACGCCTTCCTCGTGCTGCTGCTGATGAACAAGGGCTTCCGCTATCTCGAAGCTTTCGTCGTCGCGCTGCTGATCATCATCTTCAGCTGCTTCGCCATCCAGATCTTTGTCGCCGCCCCGCCGGCCGGCTCGATCCTGCATGCCATGTTCGTGCCGTCGTCGCAGATCGTCACCAACCCGGAGATGCTCTACATCGCCATCGGCATCATCGGCGCCACCGTCATGCCGCACAATCTCTATCTGCACTCCTCAATCGTGCAGACCCGCGCCTATGAACGCACCGAAAAGGGCAAGCGCGACGCCATCAAATGGGCAACGACGGACTCGACCATCGCCCTGATGCTGGCTTTGTTCGTCAATGCCGCGATCCTGATCGTGTCGGCGGTCGCCTTCCACAACACCGGCCATCAGGATGTTGCCGAGATCGGCCAGGCTTTCGAGCTGCTGTCGCCGCTGCTCGGCCTTGGCATCGCCTCGATCCTGTTCGCGGTGGCGCTGCTGGCTTCCGGCCTGAACTCGACGGTGACCGCAACGCTTGCCGGCCAGATCGTCATGGAGGGTTTCCTGCGCCTGCGCATCCCCAACTGGGCACGCCGGCTCTTGACGCGCGGCCTCGCCATCATCCCGGTGGTGGTCGTCACCGCGCTCTATGGCGAAAAGGGCACCGGCCAGTTGCTGGTGTTCAGCCAGGTGATCCTGTCGATGCAGTTGCCCTTCGCGGTCGTCCCGCTGGTGCAGTTCGTCTCCGACAAAAAGAAGATGGGCAATCTCGCCATTCCGCGCGGCGTCGCCGCCCTTGCCTGGGTAGTCGCCGCGGTCATCCTGGGGCTCAACTTCAAGCTGCTCTACGACACCATGTTCGGCATCGGCTAAGCTCCGCTTCGAAAATCGACTACCGTGCGCCAAGGGTAGTCTCGCGACAAATCGGCAATCCGCGCTATGTTGTCCCGCAGCATGGCCCGGATCGAAGACATCAGGAAATTCTACGCGCGGCTGCTGGTCGCCCATGCCGGCTCGCCCGACCCACGCCTGGAAGCGGCTTTCACCGAGGTGCCGCGCGAGGCGTTTCTCGGTCCCGGGCCGTGGACGGTCATCGCCGGCAACGGCAAGGTCACGACGCCGAGCGCCGACCCGGCCCATGTCTACCAGAACGTGCTGGTGACGCTCGACGACGACAAGGGCATCAACAATGGCGAGCCCTTCCTGCATGCCATGTGGATCGGAAAGCTTGCGCCTAAACCTGGCGAGGCCGTCACTCATATCGGCGCCGGCACCGGCTACTACACCGCCGTGCTGGCCAGGCTGGTTTTACCAGGCGGCACCGTCACCGGCTTCGAACTCGACAAAAAACTGGCCGATCTGGCGCGCAAAAATCTCGAAGCATATGGCAATGCAACGGTCGTCCATGGCGATGCGGTGACGACGCCCCTGCCGCCATCCGACATCATCTACGTCAATGCTGGCGTCGCAGCGCCACCAGCAGGGTGGCTGAAGGCGCTGCGGCCCGGCGGCCGCATGATCTTCCCCTGGCGCCCGGCCGAGCGCGTCCCGCTGGCGGTGATGGTGATCCGCACCGAAAAAGGCTTCGCCTGCGATCCGTTCATGCGATCGTGGTTCATTCCCTGCGTCGGCGCCTCGCTCGCAGACTCAGCGTCGAGGATCCCGACGCGCGAGCAGGCCGCGCGCAGCCGCTCGATCTGGCTGGTCCAGGACAAGGCGCCTGACGCCACCGCCACCGCCATATCGGGCGATGTCTGGTTCTCGTCGGAAGATCTCCACCCCGGGCCTCGCAAATGATGGAGGTTCGCCAAAATTTCCTATGTCCTGTCGGACCGGTGGCTCGTCGCCCGTCCTTGGGCTGAAGTCCGGCCAAGACGGCGTGGATCGAAGAACGGGAGCATTGGAATGAGAAAGATCATCTCGGCGACATTCGTCAGCCTCGACGGCGTCATGCAGGCGCCCGGCGGCCCGCATGAGGATCCGGTCGGCGGCTTCAAGTTCGGCGGCTGGACCTTCCATTACTTCGACGAGGCGGGGGGCGCGGCGATGGATGAACTGTTCTCCAAGCCTTTCGCCCTGCTGCTCGGCCGCAGAACCTACGACATCTTCGCCGCCTACTGGCCGTATCAGAAAGATCCGATCGCGGATGCCTTCAACCCCGCGACCAAATATGTGGCGACGCATCGGCCTGACACCCTCACCTGGCAGAACACGCAATCGCTCGGGCCTGATATCGTTGCGGAGTTGCGCCGTCTCAAGCAGGAGGATGGCCCTGACCTGCTCATCCAGGGATCTGGCGATCTGATCCAGACCTTGCTCGCCAACGGGCTGATCGACGAAATTCGGCTGATGATCTTCCCGCTGTTGCTGGGCAAGGGCAAGCGGCTGTTCGGCGACAGCGCGATGCCGGCCGCCTTCAAGCTTGCCAAGTCGCAGGCAACCAGCACAGGCGTCATCATGGCGACCTACGAACGATCAGGCGAGATCAAGGTCGGCTCGTTTGTCACAGGGGAGCCATCCGAGGCCGAGCTCGAACGGCGCAGGAATTGGAAGTAGCAGGACCTGGGTTCCTCGCCCCACGATGAAAGATCGACCCCCACTCCGTCTCGGCTTCGCCGAGCCACCTCTCCCCCGATCGACGGGTAGAGGAAAGGCGCGAGCTTTAGAAAGGTTGGCTCCCTTCCTCTCCCTCCGGAGGGGGGAGAGGTGGCGCTGCGAAGCAGCGACGGAGTGGGGGAAGCCGCTCGTCAATCGCGCCGCCGCCGCAAGAGGCATACCCGACCAGCAAGAAAACTGTCACCCATGCTATCGGTCCATTCTGTTACCCATCTATCCGGTTCGGACAACTCGACACCTCTCCCCCGATCGACGGGGAGAGGAACCAAAGTTCTGCCTGGCTCAAGCCGCCACCGGCCGCCGCGCCAGCCCGTCGCGGATATGCCGCGCGAATTCCTGCGCCGCCGGCCCGACACCGTGCCTCGGCAGATGCAGGTTGATGGCAAAATTCGGCAGCGGCGGCAGGCCGGACTCCGATGGCAATATGTCGAGATCTGCCGGCACGGTGGTGGCCAGCCAGGCGGTGACGGCGAGGTCCGACCGCACCGTCGCCGTCGTCGCGTCGATGTTGCCGTTTTCGAACACGGTGCGCCACTCCAGCCCATGCTCGCCGAGCGCCGCCAGCACCGCCGGGCGGAAGGCGCAGGTGTCGGCGACGATCGAAACCGGCAGCGGCCGCTTGGCGCGGGCAGCGCCGCCTTTGGCGCCGACCCAGACCAGCCGGTCGATGGCAAGGCACTCACCGGCCGACGGGCCGACGCGTTCCTCGATCACCGCAAGGTCGATGGTCCCGGCCGCAAGGGCAGCCGCCAATTCCGGCGACGAGGCGCAGACCAGCGATATCTCGACCTGCGGATAGGTCTCGGCATAGGTCTTCAGCACCGGCGCCAGCAAGGTGCCGACAAGGTCATAGGGCACGCCGAGCCGCACCTGGCCGGCCACCAAAGTCCCAGCCATCTCGGCCCAGATCTCGTCATTCAAGGCCAGCAACCGCTTGCCCCTGCCGAACAGCTGTTCACCGGCGCGCGTCAGCCGCAAGCCGCGCCGGTCGCGCGTAAACAGGCTGGAGCCGAGCGCCTCCTCCAGCCGCTTGACCTGCTGGCTGACAGCACCTTGCGTCAGGTGCAGCGCATTGGCCGCCGCCGTCATGCTGGCCTTGTCGGCGACGGTGATGAAGGTGCGGATCAGCGCCATGTCGAGATTTCGGATCATGGGTGGCATTATCTATCCTAATGCTGACCATAGCAAACATTGCATTTACTGACGTTCGCACGCAGCTACGATCGCAGCCCTCTGACAGAGGACGCCGCATGCTCGAGCCCATTCTCCCGCTCATCCTTTTTGCCATCGTCGCCACCACCACGCCCGGCATCGCCACGACCCTGTCTACGGCGTCCGGCGCGCAGTTCGGCTTTCGCCGTTCCGTGCCCCTGCTGGTCGGCAGCGCCGCCGGCCTCGCCACCGTCACGGGTGCTGCTGCCGCCGGGCTTGCCGGTCTGCTGCTTGCCGTGCCTTCGCTGCAACTGGCCATGAAGGTCGTCGGCTCGCTCTATCTCCTCTGGCTGGCGATCAAGATCGGCCGCAGCGGACCGCCCAATCTGGATGTGAGCATGGCCAGGCCGAACAGCTTTCTGGGCGGCGCCGGCATTCAATGGATGAACCCGAAAGGCTGGGGGATGGGTCTAGGCGCCGCGGCCTCGTTCGCGGCGCTGGCCAGCGGACCGGTGCAACTTGCGCTGCTGCTCGGCGCCACCTTCGGCCTCGCGGCCGCCGCCTCGCTTTCACTGTGGTGCGTGGCCGGCATGGTGCTGGCGCGACTGCTCAAGACCGAATGGCAATGGCGCGCGCTCAACATCGTGCTGGCACTGGTGCTGGCCGCCTCGATCATTCCGATGTGGCGGACGGCCTGAGTTGGACGCAAGGCCCCCTCACCCAGCCTCCGCTTCGCTCGGCTGACCTCCCCCCTCGGGGAGAGGAGATTGTCAGCGCCGGCGCCGGTCTCTTCTCCCCAGCGGGGAGAAGGTGGCCGCGAAGCGGCCGGATGAGGGCCCTTTTGGTTCGTAAAGCGAACCAGCCTAGACCCTCAAGCCGCGTAGCGGGCTGCCGGCTTGTCGGCGTGCAGGCTGCCGTAGAAGGCCTGCCGGGCACCGAGGAAAATGTCCAGTTTGGCCGGCTCGGCGAGCGCCGGCACGGTGACAGCTTCACCCCTGGCAAGGCCGACAAGGGCCGCATCCACCATATCGTCGGCGCTCATGATGATTTCCTTTGGAAGCTGGTCGATATCGCTGCCGGCAAGCTCCCAGAAATCCGTCCGTGTCGCGCCCGGCAGCACCACCTGCACCTTCACCTCCGTACCCTCGACCTCGCGGTGCAGAGCCTCGGTGAAGTTGACGACATAGGCCTTGGTACCGCTGTAGATGCCGCCGAACGAGGTCTCATAGGCGAGCACCGAGGCGATGTTGACGACCGCACCTCGGTTGCGCGCCAAAAACCCCGGCAGCACGGCACGGGTCAGCCGCGTCAGGGCGATGACATTGACCTTGATCATGCGTTCGGCAGCGTCCGCATCGGCGGTTGCCACCACGGACTGGCCGCCAAGGCCGGCATTATTGACCAGCAGCGTCACGCTGTCGTCGCTGGCGATCGCCTGTTCGACGCGGCGGACGTCGTCGTCGTTGGAAAGGTCGGCGCTGATCACGCTGACCTTGCGGCTGTAGGTCTGGCGCAGCTTCCCGGCCAGTTCCTCCAGCCGGTCGGCGCGCCGCGCGACCAGCACCAGATCGTAGCCCTGCCCCGCCAGCCGGTCGGCATAGACCGCGCCGATGCCCGACGAAGCACCGGTGACGACCGCCGTGCCCTTGTTGCCCTGTCCACTCATTGTCCTGTTCCTTCTTCGACTGATCTGGTTCGTTTCGACTGACCCGGCGCCGTGGCATCTGCCGCGCTACCGAAAGCCGCGTGATTGATTTAGTGGCATATACCACTAATTGGGAAGTAGGCATATGCCACTATCTTGTCAATGATACGGACGGGGATTATTTGAGGGGTGCAGCCGGGCCTCATTCGCCGGCGCCAAGGACCATCATGTCAAAGGACAACTTGCCCGGCCTCACGCTCTGCAACAACGCCGCGCTGCGCCGCGCGGCGCGCAAGCTCGGCAAGTTTTATGATGATGTGGTGGAGCCGTCAGGCCTCAAGGCGACACAGCAGGGCCTGCTCTACCAGATCCATATCGGCGACGAGCCGGCGATGGGGGCCATCGCCGCGTCGCTGATCATGGACCTGTCGGCGCTCGGCCATACGCTGAAGCCACTGATCCGCGACGGCTATGTCGAGACCTTCGCCGACCCGGACGACCGCCGCGTCAAGCGTGTGCGGCTGACGCCGCAGGGGCTGGCCAAGCTCGAGGCGGCGATGAAACTGTGGCAGATCGCTCAGCAGCGTTTCGAGCATGTCGTCGGCAGGGACAAGGCTGAAAAGCTGCGCGCGGCGCTGGATGACATCGCCGCGCTGGATTTCGATCTGCCGCCGGCCAGACCCTGAGGCCAGCGTCTGCCAAAAGACTCTACTCGGCAGGCATCTCTACAGGCCGAGCCGCCCGGCGGCCGGCCACCACGATGCCAAGCCCGATGATCGGGAAGATCGCGGCGACCAGGCCAAGATCGGCCGGCGCGCCGTAGCGCAGCACGGCGCCACCGACCACGGCGCCCAGCGCCACGCCGAGATAGAGCGCCGAGGCGTTGAGCGACAGCACGATCGGGGCGGCGTCGGGCGCCAGCTTGATGATGCGGCTGGCCTGCGCCGGCGGGAAGGCCCAGCCGACGATGCCCCACGGCACCATCATCGCCATCAGCGCCGGTCCGGCAATATGCGGCGGCAGAAAGGTCGGGATGACCGACAGCAGGACCAGCATGCCGGCACTCAGCGCCAACGACCAGCCGACGGTGCGGGTCGCGCCGAACCGGTCGGCAGCCTGGCCGCCGCCAATGTTGCCGATGACGGCGCCGACGCCGAAGGCGAGCAGCATGCCGGGCAGCGCGATCTGGCTGAGACCGCCGCCCTCGATGGCAAGCGGCGCGACATAGGCAAAGACGGTGAAGGCGCCGATCAGCGCCAGCACTGTCGTCAACAGGATCGGCATCACGCCGGGACGCAGCGCTGCCGCCAGCCTGCGCTCCAAGGGCAGCCTGGTGCCAACGATGCCCCGCGGCAGCCGGTACCAAAGGATCGCGCCGGCAAGCGCGCCAAGGCCGGCGATGGCAAAAAAGGTTCCGCGCCAGCCGGCAACGGTGGCAACGAGCGCGCCCAGTGGCGCACCCAGGGCAACGGCCACCGTGGTGCCGCCGACGACGACGGCGATGGCACGCGCCCGGTGATGGTCATCGACCAGCGCCACCGCGGTGCCTTGCGCGGTTGCGGCGAACAGGCCCGACGACAGCGCCATGACGATGCGCGCGATCAGCAGCAGTTCGAAGGAGGAACTCAAGGCAGCGGCGACGTTGCCGAGCACGAAGAACACCAGCGTCCACAGGATGACGCGGCGCCGGTCCCACTCGCCTGTCAGCGTCGCCAGGATCGGCGTGCCGATCGCATAGGCGAGCGCAAAGGCGGTGATCAGCGTGCCGGCCAGCGGAATGGAGATACCGGCATCCGCCGCGATGTCGGGCAGAAGGCTGGAGATGACGAAGCCTTCGGTCGAGATCGTGAACGATCCGAGCGCGAGCCAGAAAAGGCGCTTGTCCATGGCGGGATGTCCTTAGTTCAAAAGTTATTGAACAATTGGACACAATAGGGCATCATGTCAATGAAGCCAGGGAAAAATAGCTGAACCTTCCTGACAGCCCTGTGTCAGGACAGGTCGGAAGCATCGGCGCCAGACGGAGAAAGGTCGCGTGCGGGCCAACAATGATGGATGCGTTGAAATCGGACCCGACTGTGCTTAGTTTCGAGCCATGACCTTGCCACACCCCAATACGGACCAGATCAGCCTGCCGATTGTGCTTGGCGTGCTCGGCGACCCGACCCGGCTCGCCATCGTGCGCTATCTCGCCAGCAAGCAGGGCGTGCCGCTGAACTGCAGCCAGTTCCTCGATTTCGGCTCGAAGACCAATCTGAGCTACCACCTGGCCAAACTGCGCGAGGCCGGCGTCACCCGCGCCGAAGTGGTCGGCACCAACCGCATGATCACACTGCGCCGCGCCGATCTCGACGCCCGCTTCCCCGGCCTGCTCGACAGCGTCATCGCCGCCGCCGGCGACGATCCGGCACTGCCGGCGGTCGGCGGCCACGACATCGAAATCCACGCCTGACCTTGCAGAACTTGGGTTCCTCGCCCCACGGACGTGGGCAAAAGGAAAAGCGGCGTCACACAGGAGCCTTCCGAAAATGCGCATCGCCGTACTCGCCGATATCCACGGCAATGTGCTGGCGCTCGACGCCGTGCTTGAAGATCTGGAGCGGCGCGGCGGCGCCGACCTGACCGTCAATCTCGGTGACAGCGTTTCCGGCCCGCTCTGGCCGCGCGAGACGTTTGCGCGGTTGGAGGCGCTGAACCTGCCGACGGTGCGCGGCAACCACGACCGCCGTGTCGCCGCCGACCCCGCTGATGACACCATGTGGCCCTCCGATGTCTATGCGCAGGAGCGGCTGACCGAGACGCAGCGCCAGATGCTTTTCGCCCAGCCGCTGACGCTGGAGATCGCACCCGGAATCATCGCTTTCCACGCCCGTCCCGACCATGACGAGAAATATCTCGCCGATACCATCGTCAATGGCCAGCTGGTGCGCGCGCCGCTGGCGGCGATCCGGCGGCGGCTGAAGGCGCTCGACCCGGCTTGCCGCATCGCGCTGTGCGGCCACAGCCACCGCGCGGAACTGATCCGCGTCCCCGATGGTCCCGTCATCTTCAATCCGGGCAGCATCGGCTGCCCTGCCTATGACGATTCCACGCCGCCGGCGCATGTCTCCGAGCAGGGCTCGGCGCATGCGCGCTACGGCATCGTCACCTTGGGCAGCAACGGCCAGCCCGACCGCTTCGAGGCCATCGCCGTTGACTACGACCACGAGGCGGCCGCCAGGCAGGCCGAACAGGCGGGCCGGCCGGAATGGGCTCACGCGCTCAGAACCGGGTTCATGCCCCTGCCCGGCTGAACGCTCTTGCGTTCATGCCCGGCTGAACGCTCTTGCGTTCATGCCCGGCTGAACGCTCTGGCGTTCATGCCCGTCCGGCTGAGCTGCCTCACGGCCCGGCGGTCCGGGTTGAGGCTGGCGAAACGGCGAGCCGAATTTTCGGGCTTACATGGCGCCGCGTCGTCCCTTATAAAACCGGCCGGGCTTGCGGCGGGCTCGATCCGCCGCGGCACGGTATCAGCGCACGGCCAAACGATGAGGCGCACAGTTACGCTCCGAACAACCCTCCATGCGCTGATTGCGGCTCCGCTGTTGATGACGGCGTGGCCGGTGATTGCCCCCGCTATGGCTGAAGAGATGGCCCAAGAGGCGCCGGAGCTCGTTATCTCCGTCGTCACCGGCCTGGCGCCGGACGACCTTCTCAAAGTCCGCACCACCGCATCGCCGGTCGCCACGGTCGAGGCGCGGCTGAGCAGCGGCGACATGGTCACCAATCTCGGCTGCAACGACATCAACGGCTACAAATGGTGCAAGGTCGAAAGCACGGGCAAGGAGAAGCTGAGCGGCTGGGCGCCGGCGCGCTATCTCATCCCCCTCAATCCGGCCCCCTATGTCGAAGGCGAGACAAGACCGGCCGATGCGCCGGTGGTTGCCTCCACCGGCAGCGCCAATGACGCCGGGCACGCCTTGGCGCCGGATCAATCGCAGGCTACTGGCTCAGCCAACAGCGCGCCGGTCCCGCCGCCCGACCTGACAGCGCGGCTTGGCGGCGCCGGCCCGGCAGCCGAAAGCACGCCAAAATCCGCCGCCGAAATCGGCCGCGCCGCGATGCAGGATGCGTACGTACGGGCGCTGGCGGTGCCTGACGTCCCGCCGGATCCCGAGATTCCCTGCGCCCGCTATGTCGGCCAGCCGATGGAGCGCTGCAAGGTCAGCGTGGTGCACACCGCCGACAAGGCGAACATCACTGTGACCTGGCCCGACGGCGGCACGCGCATCATCTCCTTCCGTGCCGGCCAGCCGGCTGGTTCCGACGCGCCCGGAGACTTCCGCTTCACCCGGGAAGGCAGCCTCAACATGATCCGCATCGGCGACGCCGAGCGGTTTGAGATCACGGATACATTGGTGTCGGGGAATTAGCCGGACTCTTTGGATGTCGGCGGGACAGCGCCCCCCTCTGTCCTGCCGGACATCTCCCCCTCAAGTGGGGAGATTGGCAGCTTCAACTTCACAGCTTTTTTCTAACGTCGAAAATTGGCGAAAATGATCGCGACGTCCGATCTCCCCCCTTGAGGCAGGGCTATCGCATATGGGTTCTTGCGAAGAAGGACCCTCCCCACAAGGGGGAGGGAACGCTGCCGCGCACCGATCCTTTTGGCGTCTGAAACATTGGCAGTTTGCCGTTGTCAGCGCCGACTGGAGTCTCCCTCCCCCTTGTGGGGAGGGGTTAGGGGTGGGGGTCCGTGCCAGGCAGACATCTCAGGAGTCCATATGCGATAGCCCTGCCCCTTGAGGGGGAGATGCCTGGCAGGGTAAAGGGGGGCGCGCCGGAACAAGGCGCTTCTCGGCTGGGGGCGCCCACAACAACCCTCATTTTCGGGGTTACATCAGTCAAAACTCTTCCCTATAAGGCCCTCCTAGCCTGATACCAGAATCGCGAGCACAACCGGCCGGGTCTTCCCGTCCCGGTTTTTTGTGCAAGCCGCCCGCCGAACGGACCTTTGACATGCCAAGACGCACTGACATCAAGTCGATCCTGATCATCGGGGCCGGCCCCATCGTCATCGGCCAGGCCTGCGAGTTCGACTATTCCGGCACGCAGGCCTGCAAGGCGCTGAAGGAGGAAGGCTTCCGCGTCATTCTGGTCAATTCCAACCCTGCCACCATCATGACCGACCCGGAACTGGCCGACGCCACCTATATCGAGCCGATCACGCCTGAGGTGGTCGCCAAGATCATCGCCAAGGAGCGGCCCGACGCGCTGCTGCCGACCATGGGCGGCCAGACCGCGCTCAACACCGCCCTGTCGCTGCGCCGCATGGGTGTGCTCGAGCGCTACAATGTCGAGATGATCGGCGCCGACGCCACGGCCATCGACAAGGCCGAGGACCGCGCGCTGTTTCGCGAGGCGATGAAGAAGATCGGCCTGGAAACGCCGAAGTCGATGCTGGCCAACGCCACCGACGTCAAGAACACCGACCGCAAGACCCATGAGGCCGAGCGCGCCGCGGTCAAGGCCGAGGCCCCGGCCGATCTCGACGCCGCGCTCGACGCGCTGGAAACCCGCTGGAACCTCGGCGAAGGCGACCGCAAGCAGCGCTACATCAGCCATGGCATGGCGATCGCAGCACAAGCGCTCGACCATGTCGGCCTGCCCGCCATCATCCGCCCGTCCTTCACCATGGGCGGCACCGGCGGCGGCATCGCCTACAACCGCGCCGAATTCTACGAGATCGTCCAGTCCGGCCTCGACGCCTCGCCGACCACCGAAGTGCTGATCGAGGAGAGCGTGCTCGGCTGGAAGGAGTATGAGATGGAGGTCGTCCGCGACAGAGCGGACAATTGCATCATCGTCTGCTCGATCGAGAACATCGACCCGATGGGCGTGCATACGGGCGACTCGATCACTGTTGCCCCTGCCCTCACGCTCACCGACAAAGAATACCAGATGATGCGCAACGCCTCGATCGCGGTGCTGCGCGAGATCGGCGTCGAGACCGGCGGCTCGAACGTGCAGTTCGCCGTCAACCCGGCCGACGGCCGCCTGGTGGTGATCGAGATGAACCCGCGCGTCTCGCGCTCGTCCGCTCTGGCCTCCAAGGCGACCGGTTTCCCGATCGCCAAGATCGCGGCAAAACTCGCTGTCGGCTACACGCTGGACGAGCTGGAGAACGACATCACCGGCGGCGCCACGCCGGCCTCCTTCGAGCCGTCGATCGATTACGTGGTGACAAAAATCCCGCGCTTTGCCTTCGAAAAATTCCCCGGCGCTGAGCCGGTGCTGACCACCGCCATGAAGTCGGTCGGCGAAGTCATGGCCATCGGCCGCACTTTTCAGGAATCGCTGCAGAAGGCGCTGCGCGGACTGGAGACCGGCCTGACGGGTCTGGACGAGATCGAGATCCCCGGCCTCGGTTCCGCCAACCACGCCGACGACCGCAACGCCATTCGCGCCGCGCTGGGCACGCCGACGCCCGACCGGCTGCGCATGGTGGCGCAGGCAATCCGCATGGGCACCTCGCTGGAAGACGTGCACGCCATGTGCAAGATCGACCCGTGGTTCCTCGAACAGATCGCCGGCATCGTCGCCATGGAAGCCCGCATCCGCGAGCACGGCATTCCCGAGGATGCCGTCAACCTGCGCATGCTGAAGGCCATGGGTTTCTCCGATGCCCGCCTCGCGTCGCTGACGAAGACCGACGCCGAAGTGATTCAGAAAGCTCGCGAAAAGCTCGACGTTCATCCTGTCTACAAGCGCATCGACACATGTGCGGCCGAGTTCGCCTCGCCGACCGCCTACATGTACTCGACCTATGAAGTGCCGTTTGCCGGCGCGCTGGCCAACGAGGCGCAGGTCTCGTCGCGCAAAAAGGTCGTCATCCTCGGCGGCGGGCCGAACCGCATCGGCCAGGGCATCGAGTTCGATTATTGCTGCTGCCACGCCGCCTTCGCGCTGCGCGACGCCGGCTACGAAGCGATCATGATCAACTGCAACCCGGAGACGGTCTCGACCGACTACGACACGTCAGACCGGCTCTATTTCGAGCCGCTGACGGCCGAAGACGTGCTGGAGATTCTGCGCGCCGAGCAGGCGTCCGGAGAGCTGGTCGGCGTTATCGTCCAGTTCGGCGGCCAGACGCCGCTGAAGCTGGCGGATGCGCTGGAGAAGGCCGGCATCCCGATCCTCGGCACCTCGCCCGACATGATCGATCTGGCCGAAGACCGCGACCGCTTCCAAAAGCTGCTGCACAAGCTCGGCCTCAGCCAGCCGAAGAACGGCATCGCCTATTCGGTCGAGCAGGCCCGCCTTGTCGCCGGCGAGCTCGGCTTCCCGCTGGTGGTGCGCCCGTCCTATGTGCTCGGCGGCCGCGCCATGCAGATCATCCATGACGAGAGCATGCTGCAATCCTACCTGCTCGACACCGTGCCCGGCCTGGTGCCGGAGGACATCAAGCAGAAATACCCCAACGACAAGACCGGCCAGATCAACACGCTGCTGGGCAAGAACCCGCTGCTGTTCGACACCTATCTCTCCGGCGCCATCGAGGTCGATGTCGACTGCCTCTGCGACGGCAAGTCGACCTTCGTCTCCGGCATATTGGAGCATATCGAGGAAGCCGGCATCCATTCCGGCGACAGTGCCTGCTCGCTGCCGGTGCATTCGCTGCCTTCGGAACTGGTCGACGAGCTGGAGCGCCAGACGGCGGCGCTTGCGCGTGCGCTCAATGTCGGCGGCCTGATGAACGTGCAGTACGCGATCAAGGACGGCACGGTCTATGTGCTGGAGGTCAACCCGCGCGCATCACGCACCGTGCCCTTCGTCGCCAAGACCATCGGCCGTCCGATTGCGAAGATCGCTGCCCGCATCATGGCCGGCGAGACACTGGAAGACGCCTTCGCTCATTACGGCGCCATGCCCGATCCCCGCAACCCCGGCCACATCGCGGTCAAGGAAGCCGTGTTCCCCTTCGCCCGTTTCCCCGGCGTCGACATATTGCTCGGCCCGGAAATGCGCTCGACCGGCGAGGTCATGGGCCTCGACCGCGATTTTGCGCTCGCCTTCGCCAAAAGCCAGCTCGGCGCCGGCGTCGACCTGCCCCGCTCCGGCACGCTGTTCGTCTCGGTGCGCGACGAGGACAAGAAAGGCATCCTGCCGGCGGTCAAGCGCCTCGCCGATCTGGGCTTCAAGGTGCTGGCGACCTCCGGCACCGCCCGCTTCCTCGCCGAAAACGGCGTCGACGCCCAGAAGATCAACAAGGTCCTGGAAGGCCGCCCGCACATCGAAGACGCCATCCGCAACCGCCAGGTGCAGATCGTGTTCAATACGACTGATGGCCAGAAGGCGGTGTCGGATTCCAAATCGCTGCGCCGCGCCACGCTGATGCAGAAGGTGCCGTATTACACGACGCTGTCGGGTGCGGCGGCTGTGGCCGAGGCGATTGCGGCGCTGAAGGCGGGGAGCCTGGAGGTCAGGCCGCTGCAGGAGTATTTTGCGTGAGGCACTTGGTGCTATTGATTCAACTAGGCTTGAATATCGCTGCATTTGATAGCCGCCATGGCAAAGGACCTTGAAGGGCAAACGCCAACATCGATTCTGACCTATCTCGTAGGAGAATATCGTGCCCGTTTCTGTCGTAGTTGGTGGTCAATTTGGCTCCGAAGGCAAAGGCAAAGTCGCCTTGGAGTTTGCCCGCTCTACGGGCGCTTCGGCTGTAGTAAGAGTTGGCGGCACGAATTCCGGCCATACCGGCATCGCGGATAACGGTACAAAGTGGATACTTAGACAGATACCGGCGTCCGCATTGTCGTCGAATGCGCTTATCGTTCTACCGCCAGGGAGCTTGATTGACCCAGAAATACTCGAAAGAGAAGTAGGCGCATTGCACATCTCCCCTGAGAGACTCGTTATTGACGCCCGCGCATCTGTCATAACAGCCGACCACAAGAAAGATGAGGAACAAGGGGGGCTAGTAGGCCAGATAGGATCAACAGCGTCAGGAACGGGCGCGGCCCTTCGTGACCGACTCGCAAGGCGGGCTGACCATCAACTGGCAGGCGAGCACCCTTACTTGAAACGCTTTTCCGTCGACTCAACGGCAGCTATTCTTAGGAGGATATTGCAGGATAGAAAAAGGATTGTCGTGGAGGGCACACAAGGATTTGGGCTCTCCTTGTGGCACAGCCCCTATTTCCCTTACTCAACAAGTAGAGATACTACAGCGTCTTCATTTTTATCTGAGAGTGGCTTGAGCCCAATTGATGTAGATCAGATAATACTGGTTATTCGTACATTTCCCATTCGGGTGGGTGGAAATTCCGGGCCACTACGAGACGAAATTAACTGGCAGATAGTTGCCGATGAGGCCAATCTTCCAACAGGCTTCGAAGAGCGCACTTCCGCCACGAATCGCGTACGCAGGGTTGGACGATTTGACGCAACACTCGTTCGTAGCGCTATAGAGGTAAACAACCCGACGCATGTAGTTCTTAATCACTTAGACTACATTGAAAAAACACCTGGATGTCTGGCTAAGAAATTTGTTGAGAGCGTCGAAATTAGCATTGGTCGCCGTGTAGACTATCTAGGTTTTGATGCGGCGAAGATCATAAGAAACCCAAATATAATTGACTCTGTGAGGTTGGCTAATGCGCGTTGACCTTGACATTTTTCAAAAGGCTCTCAGAGACTTTTCTTCGGGAATGCTCCCCTATCCGGCGGATCGATATTCCATCCTCGCGGATCGCGATCCTTATGAAGATATCCCGGCTGCACTGCTTCATTCGGGGCATATCGCCAGCTACGCAATCACGACTGGAATGATAGAACCCTTTGATATCGAAGACTTAAAAAAGCCAGCTTCGCTACTCATCGCACTTGAAGGACCCGTCCGATACCGCGACGACGACGGTAAGGTGCAAAGATTTTATCTTTCTAAAGACCCGAGTAAATTCAGCGACGGCCTCGCAGTAAAGGATGAGGTCATAATTAAACCGAATTCTCTTTATTACTTAACCCTTAAGCCAGAATTTCGGATACCAAACTATATTGCTGGAAGATTCAACCTGTTGATACGCGATGTTTATCGTGGGTTTCTTGTAGGGACTGGCCCATTAGTTGACCCAGGATTTCAAGGACGACTTTCAATACCTCTTCACAATCTTACAAATAGTGAATATACACTTAGGGCAGATGAAGGCTTTGTCTATTTCGAATTCACCAAGCTAAGCTGGAAGAACCCACCGAACCAAGACCCTCTTCCTGCTTGGATTAAAAAATCCATTGACGTTCAGCCGCCTTTCCCGTCCTCGAAAAATAAACGGAAGACCCTCGATAATTATCTCGACGAGGCCACATCCAACGGTCCGGCTCAAAGCTCTATAGGTCCAGTACTTAATGATGCAAAAAAACAAGTCGAGGCATCTAAGACGCTATTAGACATATACACTATTGGCGGGGCTCTCGGCATATTAGCCCTTTTATTGACGGCATGGTCTCTGTATGCCGGAGTCCAGGCTTTTACGCTTGCCGCGCAAACAAGCGTTCAAAGTGATATCCGGCAGGCTCAAGACCGGATTTCGGCGTTGGAGATCGAGTTACGGGAGGCAAAAAGGAAGATAGACCAGCGTGAGACGCCTGCCACCGAACCCATTCCTCTGACAGACTCAAAGCAACCGACCAAGTAGACAAACAAACCTGTCGTATATCTACTTTGCGGAATCTTAAATTTTAAGGAACAACTAGCACTAATCTCAGCGCGAGAAAAAAGATCACGCCACCGCCACACACTCAATCTCGATATCGAACTCCATCGGCCACGACGCCACTGGCACGAAGCTCCGCGCCGGCGGGTTCGTCGAAAAATACTTCGCATAGACCCGGTTAATCGCGTTGTAGAAGCCGGAATTGACGGCGTAGATGCGCACCATCACCACGTTGTCCAGCGAGGTGCCGGCCGCTTCCAGGCAATGTTTCAGCGCCTTCAGCGACGCCTCGGTCTGCACCTCGATGTCGCCGCGCACCATCTCGCCGGTCACCATGTCCACCGGCGGCGTCGCCGAGATGAACACGAAGCCATTGGCCTTCACAGCCGTCGAGCACGGCAGGCCAAGCGCCCGCACCTTGGCCGACATGACAGGCACTTCGATGATTTGTTTTTTCATGGCAGTTCTCCCTGAGTTGCAGGGAGCTTATCCCGGCACGGGCGGAACGCCAGAGCGCCGTTCGTCCCTTCTCCCCCTGTGGGAGAAGGTGGATCGGCGCGATAGTGCCGAGACGGATGAGGGGTGTTCCAGCGGAGTGAGACGTCGGCGTTCCCTGGAACACCCCTCATCCGTCGCCTTCGGCGACACCTTCTCCCACAGGGGGAGAAGGAAGATGCGGCGCTAAAGAAATCCGATGAACCGTCCGGCGAACAGCACCGAAGTCCACAGCAGTATCGAGAGCACAGCCAGGATGGCGCTGCCGGCCGGCTCGTCACCGCCTCTGGCGAAGCGCAGGAAGGCGAAAAAATTAACGCCGGCGAGAAGGATGAGTGCCATCTTGGCGAGGAAAATCGGCATCACCGCATAGGTGCTCGCCTTGACGGAAAACAGCAGCGAGCCCGTGACGAGCGCACCCACGAATGCCGCCAAAGCGGTGCGGCGCAGCAGCGCGACGAACGCGCCGTATGGCAGCGAACGGAAGGCGCCGCAGATCCTGAGGTCCATGAGGAGGACGCTGGTCAACAGCGCGCCGATCGACATGATGTGGAGCGCATTGACCACGGGGTAGGCGATAAAGGAGGCCTTCAGCCACCGCGCCAGGGCAAATTGCTCGATGCCGGCGAAAAACTCCGTCATCTAGGCCGGCGGCACGCGGTCGGGATAGACATCATACGTCTTGCCGCCGACGATGACGCGGACCGCCTTCATGCGCCTTTCGGTCTCGTCCACCGAGCGGTTGCCGATCGCGGTCACCTCGTCGCCGATTTTGGCCACCTCCTCCGTGAAGCCGGCGGCGATCGTGCGGGACGGCGGCGCCATCTCCACCCGCCAGGCCTCGCCCTCGGCGTCGACATCCAGCGTGGCGTGCGGATTGCCGATATAGATGGCCGTGATCTTGCCCCTGAGTTCGAAAAACCCGTCCTGCGTCCACGACCAGCCATGATGCGCATAGGCCGCGGTGCCGGCGGCAAGCATCACGGCCGCCGTCAGCGCGACGCTGCGAATTCCATTGAAAGGCGACTGCATCGCTCGTCTCCTCGGTTCGTCCAGCAGCATTCGAGAGTAGGACACGGCGCGGCAACGTCAAATCACATCGGCCAAATGACCGGAACCGCCAAGCACCCCGCTCAATCGCCGGCGTGAACGATCCGGCCTTGCTAAAGACATCCATGCACGCCACTCTCGCCTTCCCTGCCCGCTTTTCCCTTGGGCTGAAGATCGGACTCACATCGAACGAGGCAAACCATGAGCAGCATGAGAGACCGTCAGGAAGGCTTCGAAAAGAAGTTTGCGATGGACGAGGATACGAAGTTCAGGGCCATGGCGCGCCGCAACAAGCTGCTCGGCCTCTGGGCCGCCGAAAAGCTTGGCAAATCTGGTGCGGACGCCGACGCCTATGCGAAGGAAGTCGTGCACGCGGATTTCGAAGAGGCAGGCGACAACGATGTGTTCCGCAAGGTCCGCGCCGACTTCGACGCGGCAGGCATCGCACAGTCCGATGCTCAGATACGCACCGCCATGGAAGAGCTGCTGGTGACCGCGGTCGAGCAGATCAGGTCGACCTGAGCGCCGCTCAGCCTTGATCGGTATAGGGCGTGCCGTCCTTGAGGCACAGGGCCACATTGTGGTGTTGGTTTGCCAAGCGGGCTGGCTTCCATCGTAGCGCTCTACGGCGCCCCCCTCTGTCCTGCCGGACATCTCCCCCTCAAGGGGGGAGATTGGCAGCTTTGGCGCCGGCCTTCAGCTTGCAACGTTGAAAATTGGCGAAAACAGTGACGACGGCCAATCTCCCCACCTGAGGGGGAGATGTCCGGCAGGACAGAGGGGGGCGCCATAGAGCGTCGACCTTGAACCGCCCCTCACCCCTGATGCGCGGCCGCCAGTTCCTTCACATGTTTTTCGTGCATCTGCAGCGTCGGCAGGGTTTTCTTGGCGAATTCCTTCATCGCCGGGTCGTCGCCGGATTGCGCATAGCCGCTGAACAGCGCCACGGCTTCCTTGTGGGCGTTGGTCTGCATCTCGATGTATTTGGCCTGGAACTGATCGCCGCTGGCGCCCTTCAGCTCATCGAGCATCTTCTGCTCCTTAGGCTGCAGGGCCGGACCGGACGGCGCGGTGGCCGAGGTTGTCTGGCCTTGGGCAAGCGCCGCCTTGAATTCCTCGCCGGCCTTGGTGTGATCGGCGATCATCTGTTTGGCGAACGCCTTGACGTCGGCGTCGGTCGCCTTCTGCTCGGCGAGCTTGCTGGACTCGATCTCGAACTCATTGGCGCTCGGCACCGTCTTGATGAAGGTCGAAGTATCGACCTTCATCGTGGTGGCGAGCGGCGTGGTCGTGGCGGTCGTGTTCGACTGGGCAAAGGCCGGCGCGCCGGCAAGCAATGCTGCTGCGGTCAGAATGGTAAGCGTTTTCATGGCATGTCTCCGATTGGAATTGTCCCTCGGACAATCCAACGTCTCTTGGGCACTCCGGTTGCAGCTCTTGAGGAAGAAGCCTGCGCATATCGCCTCGATCGCCCCACCGTATCCGTGCCTGACTCGAACGCTCGTCGATGCCCTCGTTCGAGCCAGCCCATGGGACTCATGTTCCGAAAGCTGAAACGCGGCGGCTGGCCAGAGTTGCCTTTCAGTGGCAACACGCCTCGCCATATTGCAGCTGCTCGTTCCAGTTCGGGCGGCCTTCCGGCGTGAAATCCATCAGGTTCCACAGCGTTTCGCAGGTGCCGAGGCTGCGCGGATCCTGGCCCGGCTCCGTCGGCGCGAAATCCAGTTCCGAACTCCAGAAATGGCGTATGCCCTCGCCGTCGCGGTGAAACACCGACAGCAGCGGGATCTGTGAGCCGTCGGCCGCCTCCGCATTGTAGTCGCGCTTGAAGCTGTTGGAAGCCGAAGACACCAGCCGCATGTTGCGCCAGCCCCTGTCGAGGCCGAGCGTGACCAGGTTTTCAAGCGCGGTCTTGCCCACCACCGCGAAATTGAAGCCGGCGGCCTGGAGATGCCCGACCGCGCCGTCGAACTGGTCGAGCAGCGCCGTGCAGGAGGGGCATGGCTGGTCCTGCCGGGCGAGCTTCGCCGTGCCGCCGCTGGTCGCCACATCGCGCTTCTCCTGCGGGTGGCGCGGGAACATCATGTTGTAGAGGATCAAGCTGTCCTTGCCGGGCGCGAACAGCTCCGACAGTCTTGTCTTCGCGGACTTGCCCTGGGCATCCAGTGCGTCGAATTCATAGTCCTGGCGGATCAGCCCGCCCGGCGGCAACGCGCGCCGGGCCTCGGCGACCTCTTCCATGGCGCGGCGCAGCTCGATTTCCTTCTTCAGCAATTTTTCGCGCGCGGTGCGGTATTTGGCGGATTCATTGGGAAAGGTGATCATGATCGGCTCCTTCAAGTCGCGGCGCCGGCGTCCCGGCGCGGTTGCTCTGCGACCCAAGGACGTTTGGCAGCGATCGGTCCCGACATTTATTGCGCATGGTGAGATGTCGTAATACCTGTTCGGCCAGCGTGATCCGGGGAACAACATGCACGACGGCGAGATCGATCTGCGCTGCCCCCAAGTGGTGGCCGACAAGGCCGCCAAGGGCCTCAGGCTGCGCGGCGAGTTCGGCCGTGGCGGCACCGAGATCGGCGTCGCCCGAGCCACCGAGCTGAAGAACCGGGAAAAGCTCGCGCCCTCCACCATCCGCCGCATGGTCAGCTATTTCGCCCGCCACGAGATCGACAAGCGCGGCAGGAACTACGGCAATGAGCAAAACCCTTCGGCCGGCTACATCGCCTGGCTGCTGTGGGGCGGCGACGAAGGCCGCGCCTGGGCGCTGGAGCTCAAGCAGAAGATCGGCAACGCGCCGGACATCTGAGGACTTCGTCCCTCACCCCTTCACACCGCCGGCGGTCAAGCCGGAGACGATCTTGCGCTGGAAGATCAGCACCAGCACCACCAGCGGCACCGTGACGATCACCGAGGCGGCCATGATGTTGCCCCAGGGGATCTCGAACTGCGAGTTGCCGGAGAGCAGCGCGATCGCCACCGGCACGGTCCGCTGTGCGTTGTTGGAGGTGAAGGTCAGCGCGAACAGGAACTCGTTCCACGCGCCGATGAAGGCCAGCAGGCCGGTGGTTGCCAGCGCCGGCCACATCAATGGCAGGAAGACCCGCGTGATGATGATCCACGGCGTCGCGCCGTCTAGGATCGCCGCCTCCTCGACCTCGACCGGCAGGTCCCGGACGAAGGTGGTGAGCACCCAGACGGTGAACGGCAAGGTGAAGATCATGTAGGAGAAGATCAGCGCGAACAGCGAATTGTAGAGGCCGAACAGGCGGACCAGTTCGAACAGCCCGGCCAGCAGCGCCACCTGCGGGAACATCGACACCGACAGGATGATGAACAGCAGGGCCGAGCGGCCGCGGAATCGAATGCGCGCCAGCGCATAGGCTGATGTGACGCCGAGCAACAGCGAAAGGGCAACCACCGCGCCCGAGACGAACAGCGAGTTCAGCAAGTTGCGCACGAAGCTGCCTTCGGTCAGCACATTCCGGTAGTTGGCGAGGCTGATCGTCGTCGGCCACAGATCGGCCCGGAACAGGTCGGTCCCCGATTTCAGGCTGGTGACGATGGCGTAATAGAACGGAAACACCGCGACGAAGACGATGACCGCGACCAGCAGGTAAAAGGCCGTGCGCTTCACGATCCACATGTCAGCGGCCTCCGTCCAGCCTGATCCGGCCGATCCGGATGGTGACGATGGTGAGCAGAGCGAGGATCAGGAAAAGCAAGGTCGAGGCGGCGGAGCCATAGGCGAACTTGTCGAACTCGAACAGGTTCTCGCGGGCGAACACCGACATCGACTTGGTGTGCACATTGTTGGGCGTCAGCACATAGATCAGGTCGAAGATGCGCAGCGCATCGAGCGCGCGGAAGATCACGGCCACCATCAGCGCCGGGCGGATGAGCGGCAAGGTCACCCGCCAGAAGATCTGCCAGGGGTTGGCGCCGTCGAGCCTGGCGACCTCGATGATCTCCCTCGGCAGCATCTGCAGCGCGGCCAGGATGAGCAGCGTCATGAACGGTGTCGCCTTCCAGATATCGACGATGAGGACGGCCGCCATCGCCGTGTCGGCGTTGGCCGTCCAGGCGATCTTGGTGCTGATCAGGCCGAGGTTGAGCAGCACGACATTGATGATGCCGAACTGGTCGTTGAGCATCCATTGCCACATCTTCGCCGAGACGATCGTCGGGATCGCCCAGGGGATCAGGATCGCTGCCCTGACGATGCCACGGTCGGCGAATTCCGCGTTGAGAACCAGGGCAACGATGGTGCCGAGGATGGTTTCGCAGGTCACCGAAATCACCGTGAAGCGCACCGTGTTCCAGACGGCGCGCCACCAGACCGGATCGACGAGCAACCCGTCATAGAGGGTCCGGCCGCTCGGCATGTGCAGTACCGAGAAGTAATTGGCGAAGCCGACCCATTGGCGCGCGTCGAGGTCGGCCAGCGAGGCGTCGGTCAAGCTGAAATAAACCGTGCGGGCAAGCGGCCAGCCGGCCGCCGCGGCGAGCACCAGAAGCATCGGCGCCAGGAAAAGCCACGCCGAGCGAACGCGCTGTGCCGTCAACGGCGCTGGCCGACGGCGAACAGCCTGTGTCTCCGACGCCGCACGGGCGTCGGTCCCTGTCGGCACTGTGGTCACCAGCCGTTGCCCTTCAGCTTGGTCAGCGTCGCTTCGAGGTCGGCCAGATTGTCGGCGGCGGTGCCGTCGCCCGACAGGGTGTTGTGAACGGCGTTCCAGAACTGGCTCGAGGCCTCGTTGTATTTGATCCTGGCCGCGGCCGAGGGGCGCGGCACCGCATTGAGAAATATCTGCTTCCAGCGCGGAATAATCGGGTGCTCCCTGGCAATGTCGGGATCGTCATACAGCGCCTGGATGGTCGGCAGGTTGGACGTCTTCAGCGCGCGGTATTTCTGCATCGCGGGCGAAGCGATGAACTTGACCAGCTCGATCGCGGCATCCGGATGCTTCGAATATTTGGAGACGGCGAGGTTCCAGCCGCCCAGGGTCGCGACCGATCGGGCGCCCTCGCCCGTGCCGGCCGGCAGCGGTGCCACGTCGAACTTGTCCTTGATCGGCGAGCCCTCGCCGTTGCCGAGCGCATAGGCATAGGGCCAGTTGCGCATGAACACCGCATTGCCTGTCTGCCACACGCCGCGCGATTCCTCTTCCTGGTAGGCAAGCACGCCGGGCGGCGCGATCGTCCCGACCCAGCCCTTGGCCATGTCGAGCGCCGCCGCCGCTTGACTGTTGTTGACGGAGATGGCGCCGTCCGGCTCGATGATCTGGCCGCCGCCATTCGACATCACCCATTCGAGCGCGTCGCAGGTCAGCCCCTCATAGGCGTTGCCCTGGAAGACGAAGCCCCAGATATCCCGATTGCCGGCCGCACGCTCCTTGTCCATGACCAGCCTGGCGGTGTCCGCCAGTTCCTTCCAGGTGGCCGGCACCTTGGCGCCATATTTGTCGAGGAGATCCTTGCGGTAGTAGAGCGCCGGCGCATCGGTGAAGATCGGCAAGGCGACGAGCTTGCCGTTGACGGTCTGTGACTGGATGATCGATGGGAAATGCTCGGCCACGACGTCCCTGGTCGCTGCGGTCAGATCCACGAGCTGGCTGGCGAGCTGCGGTGCCCAGATCACGTCCGTCTGGTAGACGTCGATGTCACTGTTTCCCGCGGCGAGCCAAAGCCGGTATTGGCCGAACTGGTCGGTCCCGGACGTCGGCATGACGACGATGCTGACCTTGTTGCCGCTGTCTTTCTCGTAACGGTCGAGGATCTCGCGCAGCACCTTGATGCCGTCGCCGGTATCGCCCGACACCATCGACAGCTCGACGGCCCGCGCCGGCGTGCCAGCCAGAATGGCAGTGACGCCGAGCGCCAGGAATGCGCGAGAGAGTTTCATAATGGTGAATGTCCCTCCGCAGCCGGCCGCGGAAAATCCTCCCACCCGCCGGCAGCTTGTCAGGCCCTCACCTCCCATTGAATGCGAAGCGGCGCTTTTGGGTTCCCAAATCGCGCCGTTCCTGCGTGAGGCGACACCCATCAGGGGGTGTTGAGATTCAGGTCAGGCCGAGTCGAAAATGGTGGTTTCCGAGAACCGGAGCGGAGCGTACTTTTGGGTACGTGAGCACCGGAAGCGCAGGAAGCCATCATTTGCAGGCCGGCATCACCTGAATATCAGCACACCCTAGCCTTCCCAGGCGACAGGCATCATGCCCAGCCGCTCATAGAGCCGGACGGCGGCGGGATTCTCGACCGTGTTGGTCTTGAGGTCGACATGATCGGCGCCGCGTTCGCGAAAAACGGCGAAGGCGTGCCACATCAGCGCTTCGGCAACACCCTTGCCGCGCGCCTCGGGATGAACGGCAAGATCCTTGACGAAGGCGCGGGTCCAGCACAGCGCCGCCGCCGCCAGCCGGCCCTTGGCGCCGATGACGAGGAAGCACAGCGCCGGGTCGAATTCGGGATCGTCGGCGATGCGCGGCCACCACTCGTCGAACGGGCCGTCAGTGCCGTCGTCGAACACTTCGGTCAAAAGCGCATGAAGGGGCAGCGCATCACCGGGCTCGAAGCTGCGCATGACAAAGCCGTCGGGCCAGTGCGGCGGAACCAGCGTCTCGTCGAGGATCTTGCGCAGCCGGATGTCGTTCAAAGCCGGCGGGCGCGGTTCAGGCATCGCGCTCAGGCGTCGGGCTGCAGGCGGCGACGCTGGCGGTCTCGGCCAAGGCCGGTCGCCTCGAGCAGGCCCTTGCGCTTGGCGTCGTAATAATAGCCGGTCTGGTAGAGCCAGTCGGCCTTCTTGGCGTTGCCGCCGGCCACCAGCCAGGCGCCGCGCAGATATTTCACCGCGTATTTCAGATTGGTCTCGGCGTCGAACAGGCCCTTGGCCGGCCCGTCATAGCCCATGCCGCGCGCCGTCGCGTGTTTGATCTGCATCAGTCCCCAATGGCCGTTGTTGTAGGCTTTCGGGTTGAAGGTGCTCTCACGGTTGACGACATGGCGCACCAGATCCACCGGCACCTGATAGATCGCCGCATATTTTTCGATCAGCCGCTCGACATCGCCACGCAAGCCCGTCGTGTGTTCTTCCGTCGGCCCGACGGGACCCTGCACCAGGGCCGCCGGGTTCTGCGGCACGACATAGGCGATCTGCTGGACGCCGGGCATGCGGTCGCCCTTGGCGGTCGCCGGCACGATGAGCCCTGCGGTCGTATAGGTCTCGGCGGCCTTGACCGGCTCGCTTGCATTTGCCGGCGGCGGCGCCTGCCAGGCATTGGCGGTCATCACCGCGGGCACGGCGGGTGCCGCCGGTGTCGATCCGGCGAAAGCGGCGGTCGCGGCAGCCGGCTGTGCGGCGGGATCGAGCGGCAGCTCGGCCGTCTGAACGGGGGCGATCCCTGATGATTCCGGCAGCACCGAAACCGTCTCCGGCAGCGGCACGGTGAAACCGGCGTCAGTGCCGGCGACGGTCGCTGTTTCGGTGAGAGCAGGCGCGGACTTCATCTGCGAGGTCGACGTGCAGCCGCTAATGCCGGCGGCGGCCAGGATCACGCCGATCGCGATAAGGTTGAGTTTTGCTGGCAAGCCGCGCTCGGGTCCGGTTTGTCTGGTTGTTAAGAAATCCCTTACACCAGCGATTCAGGCCGGGCAATCGGGGCGATCAGGTGGTTTTCGGGTGGCGAGACGCAGGCGGTGATGCCATATTGTTCCGGATATGTACTGGGACGAATCCCGGTTTTCGCCACTTTGCGGGAAGGAACGCATCATGGTCACGACAGCTTCGATCACGGCCGGCCACGCAGTGTTAGAAACAGTGATCGGCTTTATGGGTATTGCGTGGAACGAAAAGGGCCTGATCCGGCTCTGCCTGCCCGAACGCAGCCGCGAAGCGGTGGAGCGTCGCCTGCTGCGCCATGGCGGCGTTTCCAACGCCACGGCGCAGCCGCCATGGGTGGTCGAACTGATCGCTTCGATCAAGGCCTATGCGGCGGGCGAGGACGTCGATTTCTCCGGCGTGCCGGTCGATCTCGACGGCGTCGACGATTTCCGCCTCGCCATTTACGACGCGGCGCGAAAACTCTCCTTCGGCGAAACCACCACCTATGGCGAGCTGGCCAAGACCGCCGGCCATGCCGGGCTCGCCCGCGAGACCGGGGCGGCGCTTGGCGCCAATCCGGTGCCGCTGGTCATCCCTTGCCATCGCATCCTTGCCGCCGGCGGCAAGATCGGCGGCTTCTCGGCGCCCGGCGGATCGATCACCAAGGAGAAGATGCTGGCCATGGAAGGCGTGCGCGTCGGCCCCCCGCCACCAGCGCAGGTGTCGTTCGGGTTCTGATGTAGGCAGGTGCCTAATTGTTGTAGGCAGGTGCCTAGTTGTTGTGGAAGAACCGCCGGCGGAAATGCCGGTCATTGTCCGGCCGCTTGCAGTTGTAGACCGGGCAGGACTTTGTGTCGGCGCTCGGCACGTAGGCCCGTGTCCTCACCTCGCCCATGCTGCAGAATCGCTGGCTCTGCACATAGCGGTCGTAGAGCGGCAGTCCAGGCACCCGCTTCGACTGGTAGCGCAGGATGACGGCCCCTTGCCGGGCGATCGTCCCCTGAACCTTGCCGCAACCCATACGCGTCGGGTCGTAGCGCGAGATCGCCTGAGCCTGAGCGGCGACAAGCGTCAGGCAGGCGGCAAGCAGAATGGTTTTCATGGTCCTCTCCCCCAAGATCCCCTCCCAAGCGGGTGTGGATCGAGCGCCCACAGGCTCCGATCATCGCGACGCTCTCACGCGATTGTAGCGGCCATTGGGCGGCGCCCTCATCACGGCTTTCTCACGCAGTCTTGTTTTTCGTGCGAAAGCAGCCTATATCCCTTCCATTGATATTTCGGCCGATCGATCCGGGCCTCGCGATAATCGCGTTTGCTGACGTCTATCTCCAAAATCTCGATGCACACCGGCTGGACCTCGGTCTGGTCAATCTAAAGCAAATGTGAAGGACTATCTAAATGGCAACTGGAACGGTCAAGTGGTTCAACGCCACCAAGGGCTTCGGCTTCATTCAGCCTGACGCGGGCGGCGCGGACGTTTTCGTCCACATCTCCGCTGTCGAGCGTGCTGGACTGTCGACCCTGGTCGAAGGCCAGAAGATCAACTTCGAGATCGAGCAGGACCGCCGCACTGGCAAGTCGTCCGCTGGATCTCTGAGCAAGGCAGCCTGATTTTGCGATAGCGCGCGCCGGGCGAGAGCTCGGGGCGCGCGGCAAGTCACGGATGTACTGACAGTCGCGCGAGAAGCGCGCTGGAGCGGAAAGACCCGACAAGCTGGATCAGCAGATAGCTGCCAGCCCGGACCGGACGTTCCCGATCAGGCTACCAAGCATGGAAGGCGGGATTTATCCCGCCTTTTTGCTGTCTGGGGTTCAGGCATTTCGCTTTGCAACCTCGAAGCGGAAGCGACGGCGTCCTTCTCCCCGTTTACGGGGAGAAGTGCCCGGCAGGGCGATGAGGGGCAGCGCTGAGGCTTCAGAACTACCCATTTTAAACTTACCCAGAAAGGTTGGCGCCGCCCCTCAACTGGCTGCCGCCATTTTCTCCCCGTAAACGGGGCGAAGGACGCTGTGTTGACGCTTTCGCCAATCGTCAACGTAGCTTATCCCATCCACCCGATCGGCACATGCCCGGGATCTGCCTCCACCCTTTTCAGCCAGGCCGCCACCGCCGGATAGGCGTCGAGCTGGAAGCCGCCCTGCTCCGCCGTATGCGTATAGGCATAGAGCGCGATGTCGGCGACGCTGAGCGCGCTGCCGGCGAAGAAGGCATTGTTTTCCAGATGCCTGTTCATCACGCCGAGCGCCTTGTTGCCGCGCTCCAGCGTCACCGCCAGCCGCTCCGGGGTCGCATCCCCAGCACGTTCGGGGAAGGTCAGCAGCGCCTTGCGCACGGCAATGTAAGGCTCGTGGCTGTATTGCTCGAAGAACAGCCATTGATAGGCAAGCCCACGCTCATACCTGTCCGCCGGCAGGAAGCGTGTGCCTTCGGCGAGATAGAGCAGGATGGCGTTGGATTCGGCCAGCCGCCGGCCATCGTCGAACTCGAGCAGCGGCACCATAGCATTCGGATTCTTGGCGACAAAGTCGGCTTTGCGCGTATCGCCGGTGTGCGAACTCACTTCGACATTGGTAAAGCCAAGGCCAAGCTTGGCCATCAGCAGGCGCGGCTTGTAACAATTGCCGCTGTCGATCATGCCGTAAAGTATCATGGCTGTTCCCCGGAGCACTGTCTCCGCGCGATTATCGCAGCGGCGGCGGTCTCAACCAATGATTTGTTTTGGTACGACGATCAGCGCCGCTGATGTGTGAATCGCCGAAAATCTGAGGCCGTTGAAGGGCATGTTGAGATTCAGGTCAGGCCGAGCCGAAAACGGTGGGTTCCGAGAACCGGAGCGGAGCGTACTTAAGTACGTGAGCTCAGTTCTACTGCGTGGCAGTAGAACTAGGGAAGCGCAGGAAGCCGCCGTTTGCAGGCCGGCATCACCTGAATATCGACATGCCCTAGCCAAAGAGGGGCACGACCTTGCTGTCCCGGCCCAGCAGTGCATCGATGACCAGCGGTTTCTCCTCGAATACCGTGCCGGCCAAGGCCGGACGGGCAAGGAGAAAACCCTGCAGCAGGTCGACGCCGCCTTCGAGCGCGACGCGCAGATGGGTGGGCTGCTCGATGCCTTCGACCAGCACCTTGGCGCCGCGGTCATGCAGGCTGGAAACCAGCGGGCGGAAGAACCGTTCGGCGGCAGCGTGGCGGCAGAACTCCGCGAACCAGGTGCCGTCGATCTTGACGATGTCGGGCTTGAGCAGGCTCACCCGCTCCTCGGTCGAGTGCCCGGTGCCGAAATCGTCGATGGCGATACGGATGCCGTCGCGCCGCATCTCGCGCACCAGCCGCACGAGAAGCGCGTCGTCCGCCGCCTGTTCGGTGATTTCGCAGACCAGCATGGCCGGCGCCAGGCCGAACTCGCCGAGATGCCTGGTCATCAGGCGAATCTCGGCCAGTGCCCGCCCGGCATGGTCGTTGATCAACGGGTTGTAGTTGAAGAACAGGTCGAGCCCGTCGACGCCGATGTTGCGGAAATTCCTGAGATGCAGCGCCCGGCACATGGTTTCCACAAACAGCCGGTCCGAGACCGCAACGCTTTCAAAGAACACCTTCGGCGCGCCGGGGCGGCCGGCACGGTGCGGCTCGATCAGGGCTTCGGCCGCCACCGCGTGAAGCGACCGGCCGCGCGGCGCGAAAATCGGCTGATAGGCGCTACGCAGCCGGAACTCGCCATAGATGCCGTATTCGATGCCGACTTCGTCGACTTGGATCGCATCGCCGACATTGCGCCGCCGATCGTCTCTCATGTCGCCACCCGGCGCCCGAAGGCCTTGACCGGCCGCGCCGAAGGCATTGCCGCGGCAGGAGCAGCCGTGTCGACGGCAGCAGCGGCAGGCGCCTGCCTGGCCTTGTCGAAGACGCCAAAGCTGGTCGGCGCCAATTCGGGCCGCGCCAGCACGAAACCCTGCACCATCGACGCACCCGATTTCTCGGCGAGCTCCAGTTGCCAGCCCTCCTCGATGCCTTCGAACACCGTATGGATGCCTTGCTCCTCGAAGTTCTTCACCATGGTGGTCAGCAACGCGAAGCCGGCGCCGGACTCCATCAGCTGCGTGATCCAGTAGGCATCGAACTTGACGATATCCGGCTTCAATTCCTTGACCCGATTGATGTCGGAATCGTCGGCGCCATAATCGTCGACGGCGATGCGAAAACCGTTGGCCCTCAGTGCCGCGACGAAGCCGTGCAAGGCTTCCTGCGACGCCGACCGCTGCTCGGTCACCTCGCAGACGACGCGACGCGGGTCGATGCCGGCCTCGTGCAGCACGAGCCGCATTTCGCGCAAGGCAGCGTCGGCAACGGCGCGTTCGGTGAACACTGACGGGTCGAAATTGACGAAGATCGATGCTTCCCGCGGCAGGCAGGCACCGGCGTTGAGAAGATGCAGCGTCCTGGTCAGCGCCTCGATATGCAGCCGGTCGGCGGCCGGGCAGGTCGAGAAGAAATTCATCGGCGATTGCGGCTCGCCGTCGCGGAACGGTCGGATCAGCCCTTCGAACGCGACCACCGACAGCTTGCCTTCCTTGAAAGCGAAGATCGGCTGGAAGGCGCTTTGCAGCGTGTAGATACCCCAGACACCGGTGGAGGTGCCGTCGTCCTGACGGATGATGTGGGCAAGCCCGACGCTGCGCGACACGGTTCCTCGCTCCGCAATTGGTCTGCCATCCTGCCACTCAAGCCTCTACCGCTCGTTAATGAATTTATTGTTGCCGACCCGAGCCCCGATCACAGCTCCTTGAGACCTGGATCAGCCGACAATGCTTGCGTTGCGCGAAATCATGCGACATGAGAAGCGCCGCGGTCGCTCCTGGCCGCGCCGATCTTCCATGGAGACGTCAAGCTCATGGCCTTTCTTGCCGACACCCTTTCCCGCGTGAAGCCTTCCGCCACCATCGCGGTCACGCAGAAAGCGCGCGAGCTGAAAAATGCCGGCCGTGACATTATCGGGCTCGGCGCCGGCGAACCGGATTTCGACACGCCAGACAACATCAAGAATGCGGCAATCGAGGCGATCCGCCGTGGCGAAACCAAGTATCCGGCGGTTTCGGGCATCGTGCCGCTGCGCGAGGCGATCGCAAAAAAGTTCAAGCGCGAGAACAATCTCGACTACAAGCCCGAGCAGACTATAGTCGGCACGGGCGGCAAGCAGATCCTGTTCAACGCCTTCATGGCAACGCTGAACCCCGGCGACGAGATCATCATTCCTCGCCCCTACTGGGTCAGCTACCCCGAGATGGTGGCCATCTGCGGCGGCACCTCCGTGTTTGCCGACACCTCGATCGACAATGGCTTCAAGCTGACCGCTTCCGTGCTGGAAAAGGCGATCACGCCGAAGACCAAATGGCTGCTGATGAACTCGCCGTCGAACCCGTCAGGCGCTGCCTATACCGAGGCCGAACTGCGCGCGCTGGCCGACGTGCTGCTGAGGCATCCGCATGTCTGGACGCTGACCGACGACATGTACGAGCACCTGACCTATGGCGATTTCGTCTTCAAGACCATCGCCGAGGTCGAGCCTAAGCTCTACGAGCGCACGCTGACCATGAACGGCGTGTCGAAAGCCTATGCAATGACCGGCTGGCGCATCGGTTATGCGGCGGGTCCGGTTCAACTGATCAAGGCGATGGACATGATCCAGGGTCAGCAGACATCGGGCGCCTGCACCATTGCGCAATGGGCATCCGTCGAGGCGCTGAATGGCCCGCAGGATTTCATCGCCAAAAACAAGGCGATCTTTCAAGGCAGGCGCGACCTTGTCGTGTCGATGCTCAACCAGGCACGCGGCATCACCTGTCCGTCGCCGGAAGGCGCCTTCTATGTCTATCCTTCCTGCGCCCAGCTGATCGGCAAGAAGACCAAGGCCGGCAGGCTGATCGACACCGACGAGACCTTCTGCTCGGAACTGCTCGAAGCCGAGGGCGTCGCGGTGGTGTTCGGCTCGGCCTTCGGCCTCGGGCCCAACTTCCGCATCTCCTACGCGACCTCGGAGACGCTTCTGGAAGAAGCCTGCACACGCATCCAGCGTTTTACGGCTTCGCTGACCTGACTGGCGCGCTATGAACGCAAAAACCCGGCTTCACCGCCGGGTTTTTAATGGGCCGTCAGCCTCACGCCTCGTGCTTGGTCTCTTTGGCCGAGCGCGCCTCGGCCGGCGCCAGCACGGCAACCAGCAATGCGGCGGTGAGGAACGCGCCGATCGCTGCCGTCAGCATCGCGGCGTGGAAGCCGCCGGCATAGGCGGCAGCATAGAGTTCATGCACGCCGCTTTCGCCCATCGCCGCATCGGTTGCGAAATCATGCCGTGAAATCGCAGCACGAGCCACCGCTTCCGCGTTGGCGACACCGGCATCGCCGAGATACCCGGTCAAAAGGTTGGTTGCCCGCATGCTCATCAAGGCGCCGAGCAAGGCGATGCCGATGGCAAGGCCGCTCTGGCGGGTGGCATTGATGACCGCCGACACCATGCCCGAGCGTTCGCGCGGCGCATAGGACATGGCGGCAGCGCTGCCGGTCGGGATTGCAAGCGCATTGCCGAGGCCGCCAATGGCGAACAGAAGGCACAGCATCGCATAGGGCGTCGAAGGGCCGGCCCAGCACATGCCGAGCATGGACAGGCCGATAGCAACATAGCCGATGGTCATCAGCGCGGAGTGACCATAGCGCGCGCTCAGCCTGCCGATCCATGGCGACACCACGATCTGGACGATGAAGGCCGGCGCCATGCGCAGGCCGGTCTGCGTCGGCGACCAGCCCTGCACCTGCTGCAGGAACATCGAGAAGAAGAAGACGCTGGAATAGGAGGTGAAGCCGAGCGCGAACGAAGCGACATTGGCGACGGCGAAGCGGACATCGCGGAACAGGCCAAGCGGCAGCATCGGCCGTGCCGTGCGCGCCTCGAAGCCGAGGAAAGCAGCCAGGCCGACGACGCCGGCGACCAGCGCCGCGACCGTCCTTGGCTCGCCCCAGCCATTCTCGCCGGCCGAGATCAGGCCGAAGGTCAGCGCCCCCAGCCACAGGATGCTGAGAGCCAGGCCGACGAGGTCGAGATGGGCATGTTCGGGATGCGCCGTCTCGTTGATCGAAACAGCACCGAGCGCGATCGTGATCAAGCCCAGCGGCAGGTTGATCAGGAAGATGCTTTGCCAGCCGACGGTCTCGACCAGGATGCCACCGAGGACGGGACCAACGAGCAGAGAGATGGCGGCGAACGACGCCCAGCCGCCAATGACGCCGGCGCGCTGGCGCGCATCGGGAAAGGCCTGCGTCAGGATCGACAGCGCGCCTGGAATGAGCAGCGAGCCGGCGATGCCCTGCACCACCCGGCCGGCCAGCAGCACCGGCAGATTGGGCGCGACGGCGCAGATCAGCGAACCGGCCACGAAGATGCCGACGCCGGCCAGCCACGAGCGCTTGCGGCCATAGCGATCGCCGATCAGGCCGGACGACAGCATGAAGGCGGACAGGCACAGCGTGTAGGAGTCGACCACCCATTGCAGGCCGCCGAAATCGGTTTGCAACGCCTGCTGGATGGTCGGCAGCGCGACATTGACGATGCTGACGTCGAGCAGAGCCACGAACGAACCAAGATAGATAGCGGCGACCAGGGGCAGACGGTGCTTTGACATGGCTATATCCAGACGTGAGTTAGAGGCCATGCAGGTGCTACAGTCAAAGCCGAAGTGGCTCCGAGGGACGTTGCCGGCCGGCATGGCGTGCGAGCCAGACGCGCGAAATCAGCTTGCAATCCGGGAAACGTGCGCAGCGAACCCGCGGACCATCGTCATATGACGACTAGGAAGCCGGCCGCATTCGATCAACCATGAAGCCTCAGAAGGGAGATGCATCATGGCCAAAGGCGGCAATCCATCAAACAATCACGACGGCGAATTCATAGTGTCCGGGCCGGGCACTGAAAATACCGAGCGGTTCAAGCAGGCGCTCAGTGTTTCATTTGCCGAGCAGACAGCCACATCAATGAACTATTTCAAGCAGTCGGACCCTAACGACGAGGGCCAGATCTCCGCTCTTGGCGAGGCAAAAATTGATTACCTGAAAGCACAGTCGGGCTGTTACTGGACCGAGGAAACTGAAAAATGGACCAGGGCAAAACTGAAACGCTTTGCCGATCGCAACGATCGAAAGCGAATTCTAGGCAACAGTTTCGATCGCTCCGAAATGGTTGTCTTGCCGCGCCGCAAAGATGGGGCGATGCCGATGGAAACGCGGCAACTGCAAGGCGATCCCTATGAGTATTTCCATTTTTGGCCTGGCACCTTCGGTAACTACAAATACAGCTGGTTCAACCGGACCGGGGACGGACGCGTTCTGCGAGACGAATCTTACGAGTGGGATGGGGCGCCGGATTTGGGCGGCTTGGTATTTTTCGAAAACAACAGCGCCGGCGATAGAGATTACCTGCACGCCATGCTCGAAAGCGGCATCTGGTTTACCTACACTCCCAAGAAGACCGGCCGGCTCGACTTGTTTGCGGAATTCGTCTCCACCTACGACACAAGGTACAGGTGGATGCGTGACGAAATCGGCTACAGCCACACCAGAGTCCTTCAGGCGACCGATGTCGTTTTTGGCACCTTTTCAGGCGATCAAGCCGTGGGACGAGATTACCGAAGCAACAGCACCCTTGTCGATTTTCAGCGTTGGTTTGAAGGGGACGTAGGGGATTTCGCCAATTTCGGAGAAAATGGCTTTGCCGACGGAACAATACACAATTTTTTTGGGCGGCCGGGCGCAATGGTTTTTGCTGGACAACCGGTCGAGATCTTGGTCGGCTGCAGGGTCTTGATGGACTGCTATCTCAACGATGTCAGCATCAGGGCGTGGGAAGGCGCCCGGCGGAGGCTGAATTTTCTGGGCGTCCGAGTGGTTTAAATGCCAGCGGTTTTGCAGCTTGCGCGACGATCGTCATCGCTGCGGCAAGAAGCCTGCCCTCCGCCGGCTTAGGTGTCTCGACCGCCAAACTGCTCGTCGGTGACCCCCTCCAGCCAATCGACATGGACATCGTCGAGCGCCTCCTGCATCGCGATATGCGTCATCGCCGATTTGGGCGCCGCGCCATGCCAGTGTTTTTCGCCAGGCGCGAACGAGATGACGTCGCCGGCCCTGATCTCCTGGATCGGGCCGCCCCACGTCTGGGCAAACCCGGCGCCCACCGTCACGTACAGCGTCTGGCCAAGCGGATGCGTATGCCAGTGGGTGCGCGCGCCCGGCTCGAAGCTGACCAGCGTGGCTCGCAGCCGCGCCGGCGCCTCTTTCTCGATGATCGGCGTCTGCAGCACCCGGCCGGTGAAGTATTTTTCCGGCGCGATGACGGTCGGCACGCTGCCGCAGGCAATGATCTTCATGGGTCGATGGTCCTTCAAACAGCGGGCGATGGGTCGCCTGTTTTCAGTTTCGGCCGATATGGGGCGACGTGCAACAGCTTCCCGCTGCCAGCCCAGCATATGATCCGCACGGTCCACTGCCGAGCAAAGGGTTTCTATTTTTCTTGCCCTGCCGGCAAACAAGTGGGACGATGGCTTTGGGCAGGTGGCACTTGAAAAGAACCCGCCCGCGACGGTCGAACAGGCCGGCCGCCGCTCAGGACCGATTGACCAAGCCTGAACCATACATGCCAGTCGGTCCTACGGGAAACGCCTGAGTGGAGGTCAGTCATGGGTACTCGCGCCGGAGGACGACGCACGGGACCGAAATGCATTGCCATAGTCGGTCCCTTCGCAAGCGGTAAGACGACACTTCTCGAAGCCATATTGGCCCGTACGGGCTCAATTCCCCGACAAAATCCCGTTTCATCAGGCAACACCGTTTCGGATCATTCGCCCGAGGCGCGCGCCCACGCCATGAGCGTCGAGGCGACGGTCGCCACGACCGAATTCATGGGCGAGCAGATCACCTTCGTCGACTGTCCCGGTTCCATCGAATTCTCTTTCGAGGCCGAACCGGTGCTGGCCGCCTGCGACCTCGCGGTCGTCGTAGCCGAGGCCGATGAAAAGAAGATCCCTGCCCTGCAACTGATCATGCGCAAGCTCGACGATCTCGGAGTGCCGCGCATTCTGTTCCTCAACAAGGTCGACAAGGCAATCACCGGCGTGCGCGACACGCTGAAGATGCTGCAGCCGGCCAGTGCCGTGCCGTTGCTGCTGCGCCAGATTCCGCTGCGCAAGGACGGTGTCGTCATTGGTTCGATCGACCTGGCGCTGGAGCGCGCCTACATCTATCGCGAATATGCCGAAAGCGAGGTGGCGCAGATTCCCGGCGACGACAAAGCGCGCGAGCTCGAAGCGCGTTTCTCGATGCTGGAGACGCTGGCCGACCATGATGACCAGTTGATGGAACAACTGCTCGAGGAGATCGAGCCGCCCAAGGATGCGATCTTCGACGACCTCGCCGCCGATCTGCGTGACGGTGCGGTGATCCCGGTGCTGATCGGCACCGCCGAGAAAGGCAACGGCGTGCTGCGCCTCCTGAAGGCGATCCGCCACGACGCGCCCGACATCGAGGCGACCCGCAAACGGCTCGGTGCACCCGACGGCGCGGCTACCCTGGTCCAGGTGATGAAAACCATCCACACCTCGCATGGCGGCAAGCTGTCGGTGTCGCGCATCCTCTCCGGTCAGGTCGTCGACGGTTCCGAACTCTGGCTGCCCGGCGGCGACACGGCCAAGGTTTCCGGCATCTACCGGATGCTCGGCAAGGACCAGTCCAAGCTCTCCATCGCCAAGGTCGGCGACACGGTGGCACTGGGCAAGCTGGACGAGGTCAAGACCGGCCAGACGCTGAGCTCGGCCAAGGGCGGCATCAAGCCGCTCGTCCAGTTCGAGCCGCCGCAGCCGGTCTTCGCCTTCGCGCTCCGCCCCAAGGAGCGCAAGGACGAAGTGAAGATGTCGGCTGCCATCCAGCGGCTGGCCGAGGAGGACCCCTCGCTCAGCCTGCGCCACAATCAGGACTCGGCCGAAACCGTGCTGTCGGGCCATGGCGAGATGCATCTGCGCGTGGTGCGCGAGCGGCTGGAAGGCAAGAACCAGATACCGGTCGAAGGTCATCCGCCGGCGGTGCCCTATCGCGAGACGATCCGCAAATCGGCGCAGCAGCGCGGCCGTCACAAGAAACAGTCCGGCGGCCATGGCCAGTTCGGCGACGTGGTGATCGAGATCAAGCCGCTGCCGCGCGGTTCCGGCTTCCAGTTCACCGATACCATCACCGGCGGCGTCGTGCCCAAGACCTACATCCAGTCGGTCGAGACCGGGGTGCGCGACTATCTGAAATCCGGGCCGCTGGGCTTTCCGGTCGTGGATGTCGCAGTCAACCTGTCGGACGGCTCCTATCATGCGGTCGATTCCTCCGACATGGCCTTCCAGATGGCGGCCAGGCTGGCGATGAAGGAAGGCATGGCCGCGTGCTTGCCGGTGCTCCTGGAGCCCGTGATGAAGGTCGAGATCGTCACCCCCTCGGACGCCACCTCGAAGATCATCGCTCTCATCCCGCAGCGGCGCGGCCAGATCCTCGGCTACGACGCGCGACCCGACTGGCCGGGATGGGATGTCGTCGAGGCAACCATGCCGCAAGCCGAGATCGGCGACCTGATCATCGAGTTGCGCTCGGCGACCGCGGGCGTTGCCAGCTATCGTGCCGTCTTCGACCACATGGCCGAACTCACCGGCCGTCTGGCCGACGACGCCATGAACACCAACGGCAAGGCTGCCTGATGGCGTGGCGTTCCTCTCGAACCTGATTCGGGGGAACAAAAGAAAACGACGTCCGGCGGGGACCGGACGTCGTTTTGTTCGCGGACCGTTTCCTTGGGAGGTAAAACGTCAGATCCGCCGCATTTGGTACCGCCGAGTTCGGCGGAAAAACGGTTCGGACGCGGTAGCCGCCTGAGCCCGGGCCGCACGAGTGATGCCCCCATCTCCCGTCCGAACCACACCGCGTCCTATGATCTACATAGCAGGTCGCGGGCGTCCGGGATATGTTACCAGAGGTTACATGTCACCGTTACGTGGCAATTGTGATGGAATTTTTGGCCGGCCCAGCAGGGTACAGGCAACAAAAAAGCCGGATCAATGAAGATCCGGCTGAGTTTGATTGGAGTGCCTGTTAAGGCTAACCTCCAGAGGGGAACACTCGAGGGCGCTAATGGGAGGAGAACGCGCCCAGGAGATGATCTATATATGTGCTCATCATGCCCAAGAAACAAGCATCTATTTTGCAACACACACATGCAAAAAGACGCAGGCTGTGGTCTAACCCATTCCAGAAGCCAATAGGACCAGCAAAATCGTCGAAATGGAGCGCTGAATCGGGCAATTGCAACTACAGAATCGCTAATCTCGGCTGGCTTTCGGCTCGAAATGCCAAAACTGGGCAATGATGTGGAAGCGGGCAGCAGGCGTGCATTTCTAAGGCAATCGCGGAGCAAGCAGCCAATGCGGAGGTTTTCGGCGATCGCCGGCAGTGCGGCCTTCTTCATCGTGGCGCCCTGCGTGGTTGCGGGACTGGTGCCCTGGCTGTCGACCGATCGCTGGGGCTTGCCCTGGTCGAGCCTGCCGGGCTTTGCCCCTGTTGGCGGGCTTCTGATCGTTGCCGCGGGCGCGGCACTCCTGCATGCCTTCGGCCGTTTTGCGCTTGAGGGCCTGGGCACACCCGCACCGGTCGCCCCGACCGAGAGGCTGGTGATAGGCGGCATCTACCGCCATGTCCGCAACCCGATGTATGTCGCCGTGCTGTCGATCATCCTCGGCCAGGCGCTGCTGTTCTTGAGCTGGGCGCTGGTCGCCTATGCCGCCGTCAGCGCTGTCTCCATGGGCGCCTTCGTCAGGCTCTATGAAGAGCCGACGCTTAGCCGCCGTTATGGCGCCGAATACGAGACCTACCGCCGCAACGTGCCCGGCTGGCTGCCTCGGCTGATGCCCTGGCGGGGATAATCCCGCAGGGCGTGAAAACGAAAATCAGAAGGACCAGCTTCGGGCTTTGGCGATGATGAAGTCCCGGAACACATGCAGCTTGGCCTGGTTCTTCATCGCGTCGGGATAGGCGAAATAGGTGTCGAAAGACGGCACCTCGGTCTCAGGCAGCAGCTGCACCAGATCGGAGTCCTTGCTGATCACATAGTCGGGCAGCATGGCGATGCCGGCCCCGCCCTGCACCGCCCGCTTGATCGACAATATGTCGTTGATCTGCAGCGTCGGCACCCTTTGTCCGCCTTCGAAATCACCGACCGTTTCCAGCCAGTTCAGCTCCGACAGATGCGACGGCACCGGCACGCCGAAGGTGACGATGCGATGGGCCTTCAGCTCGGCGACGGAAGACGGCTTGCCATGCTTGGCGACATAGGATGGGGCCGCGTAGAGGTGGAAATGCACGGTGAACAGGCGGCGCTGGATCAGGTCCGGCTGCTGCGGCTGGCGCAGCCGGATGGCGCAATCGGCCTGGCGCATGGTGAGATCCAGCTCCTCGTTGGCGAGGATCAACTGCAGGCTGATTTCGGGATAGAGTTCGATGAATTCCTGCACCCGCTCGGTCAGCCAGCCGGCGCCCAGCCCCACCGTCGTCGTCACCCGCAGCACGCCCGACGGGCGATCCTTGGTCTCGGTCAGCCGGGACTTGATGGTCTCCAGCTTCATCAGCACGTCATGCGCCGTGCGAAACAGCATCTCACCTTGCTCGGTCAGCACCAGCCCGCGGGCGTGGCGGTTGAACAGCGGCACGCCGACATCATGCTCGAGCGCGCTGACCTGCCGCGAGATCGCCGATTGCGACAGATGCAATGTCTCGGCCGCATGGGTAAACGACCCCGCCTCCGCCGCAGCGTGAAACACGCGTAGCTTGTCCCAGTCCAACGCCATGATTCCCCTCGTTCTGTTTTGGCGTCTGAATGAAAAATCAGGCTTTTACACGGCGTTTCTAAGCCGCTCTCTGAACTCTCTACTCGGCCGCTTCGCGATGCACTTCGATGCCGGCCAGATACTTCTCCGCCTCGAGCGCGGCCATGCAGCCGAGCCCCGCTGCCGTCACCGCCTGGCGGTAGATATCGTCGGTCACATCGCCGGCCGCGAACACGCCCGGCACATCGGTGCGGGTCGAATCCGGCGCTGTCCACAGATAGCCGTTCGGCTTCTGCTTGAGCTTGCCGGCGAACAGTTCAACCGCCGGCGCATGGCCGATGGCCACGAACACGCCGTCGATCTTGAGGTGCGACACCTCGCCGGTCACCGCATGCTTGAGCTTCAGCCCCTCGACCGAGGGCGGCAGCGGCGTCTTGCCGGGCCGGCCGGTGATCTCATCGACGATCGTGTCCCAGATGACGCGGACATTGTCCTTCTTCAGAAGCCGCTCGCGCAGAATACGTTCAGCGCGAAAATCGCTGCGCCTGTGGATGACCGTCACGCTCCTGGCGAGATTGGACAGATAGAGCGCCTCTTCCACCGCGGAATTGCCGCCACCGACCACCGCGACATCCTTGCCCCTGTAGAAGAAACCGTCGCAGGTGGCGCAGGCCGAGACTCCAAAACCCATGAAGTCCTGCTCGGTCGGGATGCCCAGCCATTTCGCTTGCGCGCCGGTGGCGATGATCAGCGCGTCGGCGGTATAGGTCGTGCCGGAATCGCCCTTGGCGCGGAACGGTCGCACGTTGAGGTCGACCTCGGTGATGATGTCGTTGATGATGTCGGTGCCGACATGCTCGGCCTGTTTCAGCATCTGCTCCATCAGCCACGGACCTTGGATCGGGTCGGCGAAGCCGGGATAATTCTCGACATCGGTGGTGATCATCAACTGCCCGCCCTGCTGCAGGCCGGCGACCAGCATCGGCTTCAGCATGGCGCGGGCGGCATAGACCGCCGCCGTATAGCCGGCCGGGCCGGAACCGATGATGAGAACGGGCGCGTGCTTGGTGGTCATCTAAAGCCTCTGCGGAGGGCTGCCGGGAATTGCGGCATGGAAAACTCGATCATTGTCGCGCGTAATGTAAGTGTTGCCCACGACGCCAGCAAGGCAAGTTGGTGTTCGTCCCCGGAAAGCTTTGTCGCACCTGTCGGCCGCTGATCCCGCGAAATATTCCGGGCGAAGGATGGAATGGACAGCGAAGTCGTTTAATTACAAAATCACGCAAGATTCTTGCGTATTGCCCCTCATGATCGAGAGCCCACATGCCCCTCAAGGCCGACCTCGACGCTATCGACTGGAAGATCCTGCGCGAATTGCAGGGCGACGGCCGTATGACCAATGTCGAACTGTCGAACCGCGTCGGCATTTCGGCGCCGCCATGCCTGCGCCGCGTCAAGCGCCTGGAGGAAGCCGGCATCATCCGTGGCTACCGTGCCTTGCTCAATGCACCAGCGCTCGGCCTCGATGTCGTTGCCTTCTGCCTGGTCGGCCTGCATCATCAGGCCGATGCCGAGCTGCGCATCTTTGCCGAGCGCACCCGCGGCTGGCCGATCGTACGCGACGCCTGGATGGTGTCGGGCGAATCCGATTTCCTGCTGCATTGCGTGGCGAGCGATCTTGGCGCCTTCCAGAGCTTCGTCATCGAGGAACTGACCTCGACCCCGAATGTCGACACGGTGCGCACAGCGCTCACCATCCGCCGGGTCAAGGACGAAGGGCTGGTCTCGTTCGCACAGCCTTGAGCCGGCTGAACCGCAACGAGCTTTCGCCGATGTCGCTTGAAGGCCTCGCCATATCAGCGCCGCTTTGGCGTTCGATAGCTCTCCTGTGAAGCCGGAATTTCTGCCGTAGCCGTCTTGTTGGTTTCCTAGAGCAATTCCAGAAAAAGTATGTAACGGTTTTCCCGGGTAAAGCGCATAGCGCTTTCGGGATTGCGTAAACAGGGGCGCAGGGCAGCCCAATTCCGAGAACAGTGTGCCGTGGGGTGGGACGATGACTCGATTTTCTAGCCCGGTTTCGGCGCTGGTCATCTGCATGAACGAGGCCGACATGATCGGCGAGTGCCTGGAAAGCGTCGATTTCTGCGCCGAGATCATCGTCGTCGATTCGGGCTCGACGGACAGCACTCTGGACGTCGTCAACGGGTACATCGCCAAAGGCTACCCGATAAGGCTTTTTCACAACGATTGGCCGGGCTTTCCTCGTCAGCGGCAATTCGCGCTCGATCAGGCCACGCAACCATGGTGCCTTTCGATTGAAGCCGACGAGGCCATCGACGACGTGCTCAGGCAGTCAATCATGAATGTGACCCAGCTTGGGAATGACGCCTTCGACGGATGGTACATCAGACGCCGCGACAAGCTGAAGGGCTATGGCTATGCGCACCGCTGGGTGCTTCACAACAGGCTGCTGCGTCTTTTCCGCCGCGACAAGGCCACGATGGACCTCAATCTGCGGGTCCATGAGTCGTTCGAGGTGCCAGGCGAAACCGGCACGATAGAAAATGGCGTGCTGCTGCATCGCCGCGAAATGACCATTGCCGAGGATCTGGCAAGGGCCAACACCTACTCCAGCCTCAAGGTTGCCACGCTTGTCGAACGAGCCAAGAAGCCCGGCCTGATAAGACTGGTGCTGTCGCCGCTCGGCAACTTTCTGAAGTTCTACCTGGCCAAGCGCTACTTCCTGTGCGGCCGGCACGGGTTCGTCTATTCGATGCTGGTGATGCTGTATTCGTTCGCGACAGAGGCCAAGCTTTATGAAGCCTGGCGAGACAAAGATCGGATGTAAGCCGTCACGGCGCGCCCGAGGCGGTGCCAAGCGCAGCTATTGCGGCGAGCAGGCCGTCGAAATCCGCGCGCTCGCACCAAGGCCGAATTGTGAAGCCCGATCGGACAGCCGCTTGCCCGTCTACCAGCCAGCCCCGCGCGAGGCCGGCGCGTTGTCCCGCCTCCATGTCGGCCTCCTTGTCGCCGACAATCAGCGAACGCCGCAGATCGAGCCCGAGGCGCCCGGCCGCCTCCAGCAGCATGCCCGGATTGGGCTTGCGCATCGGATGATCGGCAACCGCAAGCACACCGGAGCCAGCTTCGTGATAGGCGCAGGCGACGACCATATCGACGAACGCATTGTCGACGCGCAGCAGCTCGAGCACGCGGCCATTGACGGCGGCGAAATCGCCCCAGCCGAAATAGCCACGCGCGATGCCCGACTGGTTGGTGACGATGATGACCGGAATGCCGGCCCGGTTGGCGGCGGCTATCACCGCGGCTATGTCCGCGCGCAGCACCATTTCGGCAGGATCATCCGGATAGCCCGTATCGACATTGATGGTGCCGTCGCGATCGAGGAACAGCGCCGGCGAGCCGGCGGCGAACACTCTTGAGCCGACCTGCTCGACCCATAGGCCAGGCTCCGCCAGCGGATAGCGGCCAGAGGTCGTGGGATCAGCCATTGCTGAGGCGCGCTTCGACCACCTCGCACAAATGATGGTAAAGGCACAGATGCCCCTGCTGGATGATCGGCGTCGAGGTCGACGGCACGTTGAGCAGGATATCGGACAGAGGCTTCAGCTTGCCGCCGGTGTCGCCGGTCATGCCGATCACCGTCATGTCCATCCTCCGCGCCTGTTCGGCGGCGGCGAGGATGCTCGGCGAATTGCCGCTGGTAGAGATTGCCAGAAGCACGCCGCCGGCCGCGCCATGCGCCTCGACCTGGCGCGAAAACACCGTGTCGAAGCCATAGTCGTTGCCCCAGGCGGTCAGCACCGCTGCATTGGCCGGCAGCGCGATGACATTGTAGGCCTTGCGCTCCTTGAGAAAGCGGCCGACCAGTTCGCCGGCAATGTGGATGGCGTCGCTGGCCGATCCGCCATTGCCAGCGATGAGCAGGGCCTTCCCCGACGAAAGCGCCGTCACCACCGCGCTCGCTGCCTGCTCCATCTCACCGGTCAGGTCCCGTTCGACCATGGCTGATATGGCAGCCGCCGAGCGGACAAGGTAATCGTTCAAGTCGGACATGAAACCCTCAGTTTGTGGTGCCGCCGGCGCGCAATTTGCCAATGGTGTTGGTGGTGCTTTTTCCGGCGACGAGATCGACCAGCACAACGCGGCCGCCGGCTTTCTGCACGGCATCGGCGCCGACCACGGTGTCGACGGTGTAATCGGCGCCCTTGACCAGTATGTCGGGCAGCAGCGCTTCGATCAGCGCCAGCGGCGTATCTTCCTCGAACACCACGACCGCGTCGACCGAGGCAAGTGCTGCCAGCACGCAGGCGCGGTCGTGCTGGTCGTTGACCGGGCGCCCGGCGCCCTTCAGTCGCCGCACCGAAGCATCGCTGTTGAGGCCGAGCACCAGCCGGTCGCATTGGCTGCGCGCCGCGTGCAGCAAGCTGACATGGCCGGCATGCAGGATGTCGAAGCAGCCATTGGTGAAGCCGACGCTCAGGCCCTCTTCCTTCCACGCCGCCACCATGCGCGCGGCCGACGTGGCGTCGAGGATGGCGTCCTTGTGGGCCGTCGGCCCATGCGAACGGAACAGCGCGCCGGTGAGTTCCTCGACCGTCAGCCGCGCGGTGCCGCGTTTTCCCACCACGACGCCACCAGCGGCATTGGCGATCGAAGCGGCCATGACCGTATCGGCGCCCACGGCCAGCGCCAGCGCGAAGCTCGCGATCACCGTGTCGCCGGCGCCCGAAACGTCGAACACTTCGCGCGCCTGGGTGGCGATGTGGCGCGCCTCGTCGGGGCCGACCACGCTCATGCCCTTTTCGCTGCGCGTCGCGACCACGAAATCGAAACCATGTGCCGAAATCAGCTCGCGTGCGGCACCTACGATCTCGTCATCGGCGAACACCGCATGGCCGACGGCCTCGCCGAGTTCCTTGCGGTTGGGGGTAATGGCGGTGGCCCCGGCATAGCGCGCGTAATCGCGGCCTTTCGGGTCGACCAGCACCGGCTTTCCAGCCTCGCGGCAGATGGCGATCAAGTCGCCGGCGACACCGTCGAGCAGGATGCCCTTGCCGTAATCGGACAGGATGACGATGTCGGCATGCGCCAGCGCGGCGCGGAAATGCCGGATCAGGCCGGCTCGCTCCGCAGCGCCGAGCGGCTTGATCTCCTCTTCGTCGAAACGCAGCACCTGCTGGTTGAGCGCGCTGAAGCGGCTTTTGGACGAGGTCATGCGACCACGCTCCTGCGCGAGGCCCGCCGTATCGGCGCCAAGCTCGCCGAGCATCCGCACCAGGCTATCGCCTGCCACATCGGTGCCTATGACCGAGACGGGAATAGCGGCAGCGCCGAGCGAAACGATGTTGGCCACGACATTGCCGGCGCCGCCCATGGTCGAGGTCTCGCCGCGCCCGTGCAGCACCGGGATCGGTGCCTCCGGCGAGATCCGCTCGATGACGCCGTTGACGAAACGATCGAGGATGAAGTCGCCGACCACCAGCACAGTGGCCTGGCCGAACCGCGCAATGGCGCGGTGCAACGGTTCGGGAGAAGGCGGATTGTGCTTGATCATGTCACTGGCAACACAGGGAAAAGGCCGATTTCAAACTCATAAGTGCTCATCAATCGACTGGTCGGATCGTTCATGGCCAAAGCCGATATACCGCAAATTCACGCAGCGCAACGGCAGGGCATGATCCCGGCAGGCTCGGGCGGTCAGCTCTTCTGCAGGGCGACATGGACGCCCAGCCCGACCAGCCCAGCCCCTCCCGCCCGTTGCATCAGCCGCTGTGCGCGGCTCGAACGCCGCAAACGGCCGATCACGGCGCCCGCCAGGAACACACAGACGATATCGGCCGAGGAGAACATCAGATTGACGATCGTGCCGAGCACGACGAACTGCAGCCAGACCGGAAACGCCGCCGAGGCGTCGATGAATTGCGGCAGGAACGCCATGAAGAAGATCGCTGTCTTCGGATTGAGCACCTCGACGGTGATGCTCTCGAAAAAGGCGCGCCGCGCCGATTTGCGCTCGATCGCAGGCAGCGCCGCATCGCCCTCCACGCGCTTGCGAAACAGCGAGACGCCAAGCCAGATCAGATAGAGCGCGCCGACCAGCTTGACCGCCAGGTAGAGCGTCGGCACGGCATGAAACAGCACCGACAGCCCGGCAGCCGCTGCGAAAACATGCACGTAGCCGCCCAGATGAATGCCAAGTGCCGCCGTCAGGCCAGACCAGCGGCCGCGCGCCATCGTCTGCGCGGCCGCATAGAGCATGGCCGGGCCTGGAATGTAGGCGAAAATCGCCGTGGTGGCGAAAAACGCGATGAGCAGTTCGGTCGATGGCATTTTTGGTCCCTCACGATCGTGCTCTGTTCTGTCGATTCAGTCCGCGCGCGGGATGGCTTTGGACTGACCCGTGCGGACAACCGCAGTAAAAGCGAACATAATTTTCTTGTGAAATGACGGGCTGAACGCGCCGATTCGCGCACCCGGCTCGAAATAGGCCGACGCTTCCAGGATATCATGATTGTACTCATCGACCATGACCCAAAGGGGCATAGGGTCGAGGCCCGCACGGTGGCGTTCAATTTCCGGGATGCTAACGGCAACGCGATCACGGCCCGGCTGCGTGGAAGTGATTGCAAGGATGAAGAGGTTCGTACCGCCGGCTTTCCCAGGAACGACAGCCACAAAGGCCACAGGCCGTGACTTCCGGCCTTCGGTCTCGCCGTCTCCGTGTTGACGATGCCAAAGATATGGATATCGCCAGACGTCCGCAGCGGCGGGTTTAATCACGGTCCAATTCCGCGGCGTACTCCTCGAGCATCTCGACATGTTCGGTCGGGGCATCCTCCGCAGCGTAGACGCGGCGGCTGTCGTTGCCGAAGCGCGCTTCGTAGGTCTCGATGCTCATCAGGACGTATCTCGGCTTGTTGTGGCGAGTGATGGAGACCGGCTGCTGGCTGGCAGCTGCAAGCACATCTCCAAGATTCTGTTTCAGATCGGTCGATGGATAGTTTTTCATGGGACACCCTGTTTTGTCCATAATAGACAAAACAGACAAAACAGACAAGCGCATAAAAGTGGCAGGACAGGCGCATGCGCCTGGCTTTGTCGACAGCCCGCCTAGCCTCCCCTATAAGGACCGGAATCGCAAGCAACCAGAGGCCCTTCATGATCATCGTCACGGGCGGCGCCGGCATGATCGGCTCCAACATCGTCGCCGCGCTGAATGCCGAAGGGCATGACGACATCCTGGTCGTCGACGACCTTACCGACGGTCACAAGATCGCCAATCTTGCCGATCTCAAGATCGCCGACTATCTCGACAAGAACGATTTCCTGGACCGCATGGAGGCCGGCTCGCTCGGCCGCATCGAGGCCGTGTTCCACCAGGGCGCCTGCTCGACCACCACCGAATGGAACGGCAAATTCATGATGGAGGTGAATTACGCCTTCTCGAAACGGCTGCTGCATGCAAGCCAGGCGTTGCGCGTGCCTTTCCTTTATGCCTCCTCGGCTTCCGTCTATGGCAGCGGCTCGGAGTTTCGCGAGGATCCCGCGCTCGAGCGGCCGCTCAACGTGTACGCCTATTCCAAGAAGCTGTTCGACGACTACGTCAGGCGAACCGTGTTCGCCGGGCGCACCGCCTTCGATACCGACCATTCACAGGTCGTGGGCTTGCGCTACTTCAACGTCTATGGCCCGCGCGAGGCGCACAAGGGCGCCATGGCCTCCGTCGCCTTCCATCTGTTCAACCAGGTCGAGCGAGGCGAGAACCCGAAACTGTTCGGCGCCTATGACGGGTTCGGACCCGGCGAACAAAGCCGTGACTTCATCCATGTCGGCGATGTCGCCGACGTCAATCTGTGGCTGTGGAAACGGGGCTCAAGCGGCATCTTCAATTGCGGCACCGGCCGTGCCCAGCCCTTCCGCGCCATAGCCGAAACGGTGATCGACACGTTGGGTAAAGGCGAGATTGAATTCATCCCCTTTCCCGACCATCTCAAGGGCAGCTACCAGAGCTTTACGCAAGCTGATATGTCCCGTTTGCGCGCGGCCGGTTATAACGGCCAATTCCGGACAGTGGAAACCGGTGTCAGAGACTATGTCGAATGGCTGAAAGCCCAACGATCCTCGTGATCGGCCCACGCTGGGTGGGCGACATGGTGATGGCGCAGTGCCTGTTTTCGGCGCTGAAGGAGTTGCATCCCAACGCCGCTATCGATGTGCTGGCGCCGGCCTGGGCAGCACCCCTGGTCAAGCGCATGCCCGAAATCCGCCAGCAGATCGACTTTCCGCTCAAACCCGGCGCGCTCGAATTCACCCATCGCCGCCGCTTCGGCCGGCTGCTGCGCGGCCGCTACGACACGGCCTATATCCTGCCGGGCAGCTGGAAGTCGGCGCTGATCCCGTTCTTTGCCCGTATTCCGCGCCGTGTCGGCAATTTGCGAGAGATGCGCTATGGCCTGTTGACCGACATCGTGCCATTGCCCGACAGCATCAAACGACGCACCGCGCAGGCCTATTTCGGCCTTGCCCAGGGCGGTAGTTTCCGGGCGCCACGGCTTAGCGTGGACACGAAAAACCAGGTCGACCTGCTCGGCCGTTTCGGGCTGGCGCCGCAGAAATTCGTGGCCTTGATGCCCGGCGCCGAATTCGGCCCGGCCAAGCGCTGGCCCAGCGAAAGCTATGCCGGGCTTGCCCACGATTTCATGGGCAAAGGCTTGAAGGTTGCTCTGTTTGGCTCGAAGAACGACCGCGACGTGACGGCGGAGATCGCGGCCCTGGCCCCCGGCGTCGTAGATCTCGCCGGACAGACGCGGCTGGAGGACGCCATCGATCTGATATCAGCCGCAAGGCTGGCCGTGTCCAACGACAGCGGGCTGATGCATGTCGCGGCCGCCGTCGGCACGCCGATCGTCGCCGTCTACGGCTCGACCTCGCCTGAGAACACGCCGCCGCTGGGGGAACGCCGCGAGTTGGTCTGGCTTGGCCTGTCGTGCTCGCCCTGCCACCAGAAGGTCTGCCCGCTCGGCCACCTCAACTGCCTGAAGACGCTGGAAGTCGGCCAAGTCGCGGCAGCGGCGGACCGGCTGCTGGACATCCCGGCAGCGGCATGAAGGTGCTGATCGTCAAGACGTCGTCGATGGGCGATGTCATTCACACCTTTCCGGCCGTCGAGGATGCCCGTTGCCACCGCCCGGACCTGTCCTTCGACTGGTGCGTCGAAGAGGCATTTGCCGGTATCGCCGCGCTTCACCCGGCGATCGACAGTATCCACACGGTGGCGATCCGGCGCTGGCGCAAGGCGCTGCTCGATAGCGGCACCTGGCGCGAGGCGGCCGCCCTGCGCCGCACCTTGCGAGATTGCCGCTACGACCTCGTCATCGATGCGCAAGGCCTCCTGAAATCGGCTCTGGTGGCAAGGCAGGCCGGCGCCCCCATTGCCGGCTTCGACCGTTCGAGCGCGCGCGAACCTTCTGCGACGCTGTTCTACGATGCCACTTATCCCGTGCCGCGCGACCTGCACGCCATCGAACGGATACGGCGGCTGTTCGGGCTGGCACTCGGCTATCAGCCCGATCTTTCGACCCTGGACTCCGGCATCGTGCCGCCCGCCGGCACTCTGGCGGGCATCGCCGGAAAAACCGCCTTCCTGCTGCACGGCACCAGCCGCGAAGACAAGAAATGGCCGGCCGAAGACTGGATTGAAACCGCGCGCCTCCTGATTGAGCGGGGGATAACGCCGGTCACGACCTGGTCGAACGAGCGCGAGAAGGCCGTGGCCGAAGCCATTGCCAAGGCAGTGCCATCGACAGTTGTGGTGCCAAAGTCACCGCTGGCCGACATCGCTGCGTTCATCGGCCGCTCGGAACTGGTCATCGGCGCCGACACCGGGCTGACCCATCTCGCCAGCGCCTTCGGCCTGCCAACGGTTGCAGTGTTCCTGGCGACCGAGCCCGGGTTGACGGGTCCGCGCGGGCAATATGCGTCGACGCTTTTGGCAGTGCCCGGGAAGCGTGTGATGCCGGCGGAGGTGGTGGCGGAGGCAGAGAGGCTGGCGGGACTCCAGGTCCTTGGCAAGGCCAACGCTGGCAAGAATTGACGTCAATCGGAAAGGCTGGCGCTGCCCCTCATCCGCCTGCCGGCACCTTCTCCCCGTATAACGACGGGGAGAAGAGAGCTGAACGCAAGGCCAGCGTCTATTCTGCTACGTTGAAAATCGGCGAAATCGTCGATGAGAGCATCTTTCTCCCCGTCACTATACGAGGAGAAATGCCCGGCAGGGCGATGAGGGGCGGCGCAAACCTCAGCTTAAAAATCGCAGCCGCGCCCCCTCAAATCCCCTAGATGAACTGCACCTGGACGATCTCATATCCCCTGGCACCGCCAGGCGCATTGACTTCGATGGCGTCGCCGACTTCCTTGCCGATGAGCGCACGCGCGATCGGCGAGGAGATCGAGATGCGGCCGGACTTCACGTCCGCCTCCTGGTCGCCGACGATCCGGTAAGTCTTCTTTTCCTCGGTGTCCTCGTCGACCAGCACCACGGTGGCGCCGAACTTGATCTTGTCGCCGCTGAGCTTGCTGACGTCGATCACTTCGGCCCGCGCGATATAATCTTCAAGCTCGTTGACGCGGCCCTCGTTGAGGCTCTGCGCCTCTTTGGCGGCATGATATTCGGCATTTTCGGACAGGTCGCCATGCGAGCGCGCTTCGGAGATCGCCTCGATGATGCGCGGCCGCTCTTCCTGCTGGCGCCAACGCAGTTCTTCCTTCAATGACGCGAACCCCTCGCCTGTCATCGGGACCTTGTTCATGATGCCTGACCTTTCCTGCTGCCACCCCCGCGTTTCGGGGAAAGCCTTGTCGATGGGTACAAAAAGAAAACGGGTCCGGCAGCCTCGGGCTAACGGAACCGTTTCACCGCAATTTCCCTGAATATAGCAATGTCAGCGGGTTTTTCACGCCCAAAAATCGGTTTTGCTAAAATCATCCCCGTTTTCATCAGCCAGGGCGGTGAATGAGGCTGGGGGCAACAAAAAGCGGCCGCGATCGCTCGCGGCCGCTTGGTAGAGCCTGGGATCTTTTCAGCTTCTCATGAAATGATCGATCTGCTCGGCCAGCATGCCATATTCACGCGAACCCTTGCCGGTCCGCTTCTCGATTTCCATCAACTGCTGCTGAGCCCCGGCCAGATCGCCGATCTGCAGATGCGCTTCGCCGAGATATTCGCGCACCAGCGTGTAGTTCGGATCGATGCGCAGCGCTTCCTCGTAATAGCCGAGGCCGACGGTGACGCGGCCGGAATGGCGGTGCGAATAGCCGAGATAGTTGAGGATGCGCGGATCCTGCTTGTTGGCGGCAAGGCTGAGCACGGCGATCGCCTCGTCATAGCGCCCGGCCATCGCCAACGCGTGGCCAGCATCATAGATGCTGTCGTCGTCGAGCATGCCCTCCTGGGGTGCGACGCACTTTTTCTTCTTCTTGTCCCAGACTTCGCCCTTCTTGCATTGGGTGACCGTCTGATCGCTGCCGCCACTGTCACCGCCGGCGGCGAACACTGGAACGGCAAGGAACTGCAGCGCGACAAGGGCAGTCGCCACCTGGATCAGCACTCTTTTATGCATCGAAGCCTCCTGGAGGGTGAGAATGCAACACTAACGCCGGTCGGCTTGCGTTTCATCCCGGAAAATTGCGTGCGGAGAACATCAGGTGACGGATGCCGCAAATCCGCTATCATCCGGCAAACGACCTGAGGGAGACGGCCCTTGCAGCGGCGGCTTGAAAAGGACTGGGAGCTTTCGATCGGCCCCGACACTGTGCGCCTGTTCATCCTCAAGGCCAAGGCGCTGAGTGCGGCCGTCAATGAAGACTATGCCGATGGCGCCGAGCATGAGGTCGAGCTCGACGGCGAGTCCCATGTCAACCATCACCATGACGGCCTTGCCGAGGAAAGCTCCGAGAATCTGACCGAGGAAGAGCTGCGTGAGCTGATCAACGACCTCAATGTCGATGAAGCAGCCGAACTGATCGCGCTGGCCTGGGTCGGTCGCGGCGACTACGACGCCACCGAATGGGCGGACGCACTGGCGGCCGCGCGCGAACGCGCCAACAAGCGCACCGCAAAATACCTGCTTGGCATGCCACTGCTCGCCGACTGGCTGGAGGAAGGGTTGGAAGCGATAGGTGCGTAACGGAGCGGTTACCGTTCGTGATGCGGCCGAGGCAACCACCTTGCGTCGGCGCCGTTGACGGCGATGGGGTCGCTTATCTTTTCCCGAACGTTCAGGATCTTGTTCGTCATGGCCGTCACGGCCTTGCTGATGATGCCGGCCGAGGCGAGACATCGCCATCGGCATCACGAGCCGTTGACGCCGAGGATAGAGCAGCCGTTGACACCAAGAGCCGAACAGCCTCTTAAACCGCGAGGCGGAAAGCGCCTGAAACCACGAAGACATCGGTCGGTTACGCCGAAGCAGGCACAGCAGAAAACGCAGTCTCCGCTGCCCTTGCCTGCCGATGCTCCGGTGCCTGGACCATCTGTTCCGGCACCAGCGCCCGGCATTCCGGTGCCGGAACCGCGCCCGGCGGACGCTCGGAAGGCTGACACTGCAAAGCCGCAGGAGCAGAAGACGGAAGCTCCGAAGACCACCGGCGCGCCCGAAGGTTCCAACGAAGAAAAATCCCGCCAGGAAAAGCAGGCACTCCCCGAGTCGTCAGTTCCCGAACCCTCAACCGATACCGAAAGCGAACCGGAGCCGCCCGCGGTCGCGCCAACGCCGACACCAAAACCCGACATCGCGGAGCCCGAGGCTCAGCCGCCCAACGTTGGCCCGCAGCCGCCGCAAAAGCCGGCGGACGCGGACGAGAAGAAGATGCTGCCCGATCCGCGCTCGGCCGATCTGCCCGACGAGAAAATGCCAGCCGAGGAAGTCGCCTGCCGCGAACGACTGAAGACGCTCGGCGTCGAATTCGAAGAACACAAGGCGGAAAGCCAGCCCGAAATCGGCTGTTCGATCCCATACCCCATCGTGCTGAAGAACCTTGGAAAGTCCGTCGCCATCGGCCCCGGCACCGAGCTCAATTGCAAGATGGCCGAGGCGACGGCGCGTTTTGCCGCCGATGTCATCCAGCCGGCGGCGAAAGCCGAATTCGGTGAGGACCTGAAATCGATCGGCCAGGCATCGGCCTTTGTCTGCCGGCCACGCAACGGCACCCGAAAACTGTCGGAACACGCGTTCGGCAACGCGCTCGACATCGCCAGCTTCACGCTGTCGGACGGCAAGAAGATCGAGGTCGGCCCGGCGCCGCCGGAGAAGGACGCCAAATTCCTCAATGCCGTGCGCAAGGCCGCCTGTGGACCCTTCAAGACGGTGCTCGGTCCGGGCGCCGATGCCGATCACTCCCTGCATTTCCATCTCGATCTCGAACCGAGACGGCATGGCGGGACGTTCTGCCAATAGCCGAAAGCGCACTCAGGAATTGGGCTAAATCTATTGCACAGCGCTCGGCGGGAGCGGCTTGTCGATCTCGGCCCTCATGATCAAAACACCACGTGTAAAATCATCAAAATCTTCGATACTCATGCTGCAAGTCTCTTGGACGAAACTTTTATGCCGGAATTGAACCACAACATACTTCTGCTGATCCCTGTCCAGCTTCAGAAGAAAGGCAAACGAATAGGGACTCCTGCGTAAAGTTACATATACTTCACGCAGATCCCGGGCGGTGAAGAACCGTTTTATCGTACGCCAGATCGACATTTACCCCTCCAACCGCAATTATTATAAAACTAGTAGGCGCCTTTTCGAAGATGAATTGCCCTCGCCGATGATCCGCGTGCCGCAATTCGGCCGCAGGCATGAACGCGGGCGCTGAGTTTTCCTTTACCCTTGATCGTTAAAATGCCGGATATCCATCAACGGGATTCCGCCAATGGCCGGCAAATTTCGGGCCGTGTTTTTCGCCACCGCGCGCCAGACAAAATATGCAGCAATGCTGACCGCCGGCCTGGCGCTCGCGGCGCTTTCCGCCTGCAACACCGGCAGTGTGCTGTCGCTGCAGCCAGCCGTCGACGTCGGCGCGCAGACGGCTGCCGTGCCGCAATATGCCGGCATGCAGAAGCTTGTCCCTTCCAATCCATACATGACGCAGGCCGCTTATCCGCGCATGGACGAGCCGATGTCGCCCGTCGAGCAGATGCCGGCCAGCGAAACCGACTGCCGGCAGCAATTGAAGCGTCTCGATGTCGCCTACACCGACCTGGCGCCGATCCATGAAGGCCAGTGCGGCATCGATTATCCGGTCAAGGTTTCGGCCATCGGCAACATCCAGATGAAACCCGCCGCAACCCTGACCTGCGACATGGCCGCCACCTTTGCCGGCTGGACGAAGAACGAGCTCGTCCCCTCCGCCCGCTGGCGCTATTTCTCCGGCGTCAAGACCATCCACCAGGGCTCCAGCTATTCCTGCCGCAGGATTGCCGGCGAAGGTGTCCTGTCCGAGCACGGCAAGGGTAATGCGCTCGACGTCATGAGCATCGAACTCAACAATGGCGACGACATCGACGTGCGCAAGCCCGGCCTGTTCGCCTTCCGCACCCGCGGCTTCCTCAACAATGTGCGCGCCGACGGCTGCCAGTACTTCACCACCGTGCTCGGCCCCGGCTACAACTACGACCACCGCAACCATTTCCATTTCGACATCAAGAATCGCAAGAACGGCTATCGCGCCTGCCGTTAGGGAGAGATCAGCCTAATCGGCGCCACCGGTTGAAGCGGCGATTTGCCGTGCAACCAAGTCCTGGATGCGCCAGAGATTCCGGTCGCGGATGCCGCTCTCTTCAAGCTTGCTCACGGTCCTGAACAAATACTGCGCCGAAGAGCCCCAATGACCGGCAGCCCGCGCCAGCGTGTCGGCAACCTGCTCCAACGGCAACCGGCCGGCATAGGCGCTGCCGTACGGCGCGGCGACGAAAGCCAAGGCACGCAGCGGCCCGTCCCTGGTCTTGACCTTGATCCAGCATGGCACGTTGGTTGGCGGGTTGGCATCGATTTCTCGGCGCATCAACTGGCCGAGTTGCCCGAAATGATCTTCCGCGGGCAGCCGATAGACGATGCCGTTGCAGCTGCCGCCTCGATCGAGCGCCAGCATCAGGGCCGGCAAATCGCGGGTTCCGCGCCAGCGGGTCAGTTTCAGGCAGAACGAGCGGTGCCATCCCGGCGCCGTGGCCGGGCGCTGCTCGACATAGGCGAATTCGGGGTTCCAGATCAACGACCCGTAGGCAAAGACCCAAAGCGTCTCGGGACGATGCTGCAAAAGCAGCTTTTCGACCAGGCCATCGAACTCCACATCGGTGTGCTCGCTGGTTCCGGGCTCTGGCCCGGGATCAGGCTCGACACGCTCAACTTGCGCGACAAGCTCGGCGGTCAACGCCATTGGCTTGCGGCCTGCCGGCTTCCGCTCCATTGCTGCCCCCGCGAGGAAACGATGGCCCACGATAGACCGGCGGCGCGCTGCTGGCCATTGATTTCCAGGGTCCGTCAGGCAACAGATACCGCACGGATCGGGCGGCGTTCATGAGCCAGCGAAGTTTTCGGCGACGCGTTGCAATCTGGGTGGCGGCCTTGCTGACCGCCTATCTGGCGCTCGCCTATTTCGCCGCACCGGAATTCTGGACGTTTCACGATCGCGGCTTTCGCAAGCACAGCTTCGAGATGGTGACGCACACGCCGCAAGGCATTCCGGGCGATCCCATCAATGTCGGCCTTGTCGGCACGCGGAAGGAGGTGGTCCACGCCTTTGCCGTCGCCGGCTGGGACACCGCCGACGCCGTGACCCTGAAGACCGCGATCGAGATCGGTGAAAGCGTGCTGTTCGACCACCCCTACCCCGATGCGCCGGTCAGCAGGCTGCTGTTCGATGGCCGCGCCCAGGATCTCGCCTTCGAAAAGCCGGAGGGCCTCAGCGCCGACCGCCGGCATCATGTCCGCTTCTGGCAGACCGATGCAAGCGGCGACGATGGCCGGCCGCTGTGGCTGGGCTCGGCCAGCTTCGATCGCGGCGTCGGCCTCAGCCACGACACCGGCGCCGTCACCCACCATATCGGCCCCGACATCGACGCCGAGCGCGATTTCCTGATGCGCGACCTGGCCACCGCCGGCACGCTGATCTCGACCAGCGATATATCGGGCGTCGGCGCCACCAGTACGGGACGCAATGGCGGCGGCGATCCCTATTTCACGGATGGCGAGGCAATTGTCGGCGTGTTGAAGCAGTTGCCCTGACCATCGCAAAAGTCAGTTCGTGGTGATCACGATCTTGCCGAACGGCCCTTTCTCCAGATGCTGCAAGGCTTGCGGCACCTCGTCGAAGCCAAAGAGCTTGTCGATGACCGGCTTGATCGCCAGCGCCTCGATCGCCTGATTCATACGTTCGAAGGCGCGGCGATGGCCAACCGACAGGCCCTGCACGGTGATGCGGTTGCGCATGAAGGGCATGATAGGGAAGCTGAGCTCCATCGCGCCCAACAGGCCGATGATCGACAGCCGACCGTCGGCGGCGAGCGCATTCAGCGATCGCCGTGCATTATCGCCGCCGACCATTTCCAGCACGTGGTTGACGCCCAGCCCATTCGTCAGCTCACGCACGGCCTCATCCCAGGCCGGTTGCGTGCGGTAGTTGATCCCTTGCCAGGCGCCGAGCTTTCTCGCCCGCTCAAGCTTTTCATCGCTGCTTGAGGTGACGATGGCGCGCAGGCCGAACGCGGTGGCGAACTGCAGCGCAAACAGCGACACGCCGCCGGTGCCCTGGATCAGAATGGTCTGGCCCGGCACCGGTCTGGTCGCTTCGGCCATGGCGAACCAGGCCGTCAGCGCTGCGATCGGCAATGTCGCGGCCTCGATATCGCCGAGCGATGGCGGCGCCAGCACCGCGGCGTCCTCGCCGAAGATGACATGGTCGGAAAGCATGCCCGACAGCGACGAGCCCAGCGTGTGCTTATGCAGCAGCGGCGGTGCGTCGCCATCCGGCCAATCGGCGATCACTTGGCCGAGCACGCGCTGGCCGACCTGAAAGCGGCTGACCGCACTGCCGACGGCCACCACTTCACCCACCGCGTCGGATGTCGGCACGAAGGGAAAGGCAAGGTCGGGGATCAGCACGCCGTCTACGATCATCTTGTCCTTGTAGTTGAGCGACACGGCCTTGGTCCGCACCAGCAAATCGTGCGGCCCTGGCTCGGGCACCTTGCCTTCCACCTGGCTTAGCCTCGACAGGCCAAAACCGCTCATCTGCCAAGATCTGTTGATTGGGGTGCTCATGTCGTGTCGCGCTCCGTGCGTTGATGCCAGGCGAGACATTTATGCCTTTCGACTATAGAAAATAGTGCTTCCGTGCGGTATAATTTGACACTGATTGCGGATTAAAAGTCGACAATAGGAAATCGCCATGGAAACGGCCGACCTGCAAGGCATCGTCGCGTTTGTTCAGGCGGTGGAGGCCGGCAGCTTCACCAGCGCCGGCGAGCGGCTGCATGTGACGAAGTCGGCGATCGGCAAATCGATCGCGCAGCTGGAGCAGAGACTCGGCGTTCGCTTGCTGAACCGCACCACCCGCAGCCTCAGCCCGACCAGCGAAGGCGTCAGCTATTATGAAGCCTGCGTCCGGGCCCTTGCCGAGATCGAAGCCGCACAGTCGCTGCTTGCCTCGCGCCGTCAGGTCCCGTCTGGCCGGCTTCGGATCGACGTGCCGCTGGCCTTCGGCCGACGCTGCGTCGCGCCCGTGCTGTTCGAGATTTCGAGGAAATTTCCGGACCTGACGGTGGAAGTCTCCTTCAATGACCGCCGCGTCGACCTGATCGAGGAGGGCATCGACCTGGCGATCCGCATGGGCGAACTCGACGACAGCCTGTCGCTTGCGGCCAGGCGCCTCTACGCCCAGCGCTCGGCCATATGCGCGGCTCCCGACTATCTCGACAGGCATGGCCGGCCGCAATCGGTCGAGGATCTCGCCGATCACAGCGTCATCGGCTACGGTCGCGAGGGCATCGTCCGGCCCTGGGTGATCAGGCATTCCGACGGCCATCTCGCAACCTTCATGCCCAAGGCGCGACTCGTTCTCGGCCATGGCGAACCGATGCTGGATGCAGCGCTCGCCGGCTGCGGCATCGCCTTCCTGCCGACATGGCTGGCCGCCGACAGCCTCAAAAGCGGCGATCTCGAAATGGTGCTGTCGGACTGCCTGGTCGAGAACATCGTCGTGCATGCCGTCTGGCCGGTAACGCGCGCGCTCACGCCAAAGGTACGGGTTGTCGTCGACGCCCTCGTCGAACATTTTTCGACGCCGCCCTGGGATGCCGCGTGACCGAAATGCCGGTCATTTCTCAAAAATCACGTCGGACTATTTTCGAAGACCGCGCCGCAATGCTATTGACCGCTCATGTTATACGTAGAAATCGCTATCGTGGTCGTCCTCATCTGTGTGAACGGCCTTCTGTCGATGTCCGAACTTGCCATCGTCTCGTCGCGACCGGCCCGCCTGAAAGCGATGATCGACCGCGGCATCAATGGCGCCGGCCGCGCGCTCGAGTTGGGTTCCAATCCCGGCAAGTTCCTGTCCTCGGTGCAGATCGGCATCACCCTGGTCGGCGTCCTCTCCGGCGCCTTTTCCGGCGCCACGCTCGGCGAACGGCTGGCGCAGTTCCTGGCCTCGACCGGCATCCGCGAGACCGTCGCCGATCCGCTCGGCGTCGGCATCGTCGTCGCCATCATCACCTATTTCTCGCTGATCGTCGGCGAACTGGTGCCCAAGCAGATCGCCTTGCGCGACCCAGAGCGGGTCGCCGCCAGGGTCGCTCCGGCAATGACCATCCTCGCCACCGTTTCGGCGCCGCTGGTCTTCCTGCTCGATTTCTCCGGCCGCACCATCCTGTGGCTGCTCGGCCAGCGCGGCGAAAGCGAGGAGAAGGTCACCGATGAGGAGATCAAGATGCTGGTCGCCGAGGCCGAGCATCACGGCACCATCGAATCCGACGAGCGGCGCATGATCGCAGGCGTCATGCGGCTTGGCGACCGCGCCGTGCGCGCGGTGATGACGCCGCGCACCGAAGTCGACTGGATCAATCTGCAATCCGACGAGGCGGCCATCCGCAAGCTGCTCATGGAAACCCAGCATTCGCGCCTGCCGGCAGGCGACGGCGGCGTCGACGTCATGGTCGGCGTCGTCCAGACGCGTGACGTGCTGGCCGCACTGCTTGCCGGCCGCGTGCTCGACCCGCGCAGGCATGTGCGCGCAGCCCCCATCGTCTACGACCAGGCCGACGCGCTGGATGTGCTGCAGAAGCTGAAGGAATCCGACGTGCCGATGGCGCTGGTGCATGACGAATACGGCCATTTCGAAGGCATCGTCACCCCGGCCGACATTCTGGAAGCCATCACCGGCGTGTTCCGCGCCGACACCGACGCCGGCGATGAGGAAAACGCGGTCAAGCGCGAGGACGGCTCGTGGCTGCTCGCCGGCTACATGCAGGCCGACGAGATGGCCGACATTCTCGGCATCGACCTGCCGGAAAACCGCGATTACGAAACCGTCGCCGGTTATGTGCTGTCGCACATGCATCATCTGCCGGCGACTGGCGAATGCGTCGACGCGCAGGGCTGGCGCTTCGAGGTGGTCGATCTCGACGGCCGCCGCATCGACAAGCTGATCGCCACCCGCCTGCCCGGCGCCCAACGCGAGGCGGTGCGCTGACATGTTCGAATGTCAGCTCTTGACCGGTTAGCTGACGCCGCCCTCTGCCAGAGATCGAGCTGGTTTCAACAAACCGAAGAAGCCAATGATGCGCGTTATCCGTTTCTGCTCCTCATCCAGAAAAGCGATGTCCAGGCCCTCGGGTAAAGACGAACCGTCAGGCATCACAAACTTCCACGCGAAGCGCGCGACGCCGTGATGAACATCGACGTTGCTGGTCCGCAGAATGCATGCACCCGGATACTCGCTCTGAATTCCTGCAATGTGGGCTAGAAGTTCTTCGGCACCAACGGCGTGAACGGTTGGATCGGTATACGTCGCGCCATCGCTCAAGATCGATAACAGCGACGCCCGCCGCTTCTCGGCGTTTTCGGTGGACCACGATGCACAATACTTATCGATGAGATGCGTCAAAGGCATGCTACTTCCCTGTCGCCAGAAATTGCGAGAGCGCGGCGAAATCATCGTGCAGGTGGCCCGCCGCTATGGCCCGTTTGAATATCGCATCATAACCATCGACTATTGAACGGTCGATTTCGCGGAACTGCATCAACTCCAACAGATGCTGCATTGCGCCGTGGTGCGCCGAGATCGACGAGAGCGTTTCGTTATCGCTGGCAAATCGGCCAGCGCTCGTCCGCTTGATGAGGTCGGTCACCAGGCCGTCAATGACCGGCGCCGTCGCGGACCACTGCCGCGCCAGTTCACCGAGTTCGATCTCTTCGGCCTGCGACACGGCGATCGCATGGAGCGTCCCGAACAGAGCGCCCCACATGAGAGCCAGTAGTGCGCTATCGAGCCCGTTCGCACGCCCTGGTTCTTCGCCAACATGCTGAACATTGCCACCCAAAGCGCGAAACACATCGCGGTTCGTGTCGAAAGCCGCCCTTGGCCCGGCAAGCAGGATGGTTCCGGCGTCCGTGCCGATATAATCCGGCGTCGCCATGATCGCGCCATCAAGGTAGCTTGCGCCGTGCTCCCTATACCATTCAGCGGCTTCCCGTGCGCCATTTGGCGTCCCGGAAGTCAACTCCACGATCAGCTTGCCGCGAATGGCTGAGGCGATGGCGTCACTGTGGAGAAGCGCTTTTGTCGCCTCATAGTCGCTGACATTCACAATGATGATCTCGCCTGCGTTCACGGCTTCCTCGACGGAGGGCGCGACGATTGCGCCCAGCCTGGCGAGTGGATCGGTCTTCTGTCTGGTTCTGTTCCAGACAGTCGTCGGGTATCCGGACTGAAGCAGGCTGCCGGCGAGCGCCGAGCCCATACGGCCCGTTCCAATAACCGTGATTGAAAGCTTCATTCCACACTCCATATCAATTGGCGGCGTCAGACCGCGTTTTGCTGTGATCGTCTTGAGAGGTATGTCAAAACGAGCGGCGCGCGATACGCACCCGGGCGTAAGTGGTCACCAGAAGGTAAGGAACGCGCGATGAACAATTCCGCGGACAATGGCTTTGCAGCGGCCGTCAGGATGGTCGAAGGAAAGTGGAAAGTAGATATCCTTTGCGAGCTCGGAACGGCGTCGCGCAGATTTGGTCGATTGAAACAGGCGCTTTCTGGCATCAGTGAAAAGATGCTGGCGCAACAATTGCGAGAACTGGAGGCGGACGGCCTTGTCGACCGCAAGGTCTTCTCCGTGGTTCCAGCGAAGGTAGTCTATTCGCTGACAGAACGCGGCGCGGCGCTCAACGCAGCAGCAGGTTCACTATGTCTGTGGGCCGAGCAATTCGGCCTGCCCGGCTGCACTCAGATTGCCAATGGCGTACATATGGATGCCCTCTGATGCATGTCGCCCAAAGCGACCTCGGTTTGGGCGCCCATCGCGAGGCGGTGCGCTGACGCCCGACGCAATTGCGGCATTCGCTCTATCGTTCCCAGAAGGGCTTGGCGATCTCTCCCTCGACCTGCTGTATCGTCAGGCCGATATCGTCGATCAGATGCGGATTGTCCTTCGACATCTGCCTGAGTTGCCAGCGAAAGCGTATCCGTTCGCGCCAGGTCCGATCGTGCCAACTCGCTATGATGCTTCGCAGGGTCTTCAGGAGCCGGCGCGATGCCGGCCGCACGGGCGTTCCCGGTCGCGCTGCACAACGCTGGGCTGATGCAAGTGTATTGGTCATGGCAACCTCCATATGGTTTGAGGGCCTGGGGCTCTCGATGAGGTTGAATTCTGCGCGATACGGACGGCGCCGTAATTAAGCCCTCCCAAATAGTTCTCAAAACTTCCAAACGAGCCAGAGCAGTTCACCGGCTCACGGAACCGGCAAACTACTCTAACCCTTTGTTTTGACGCAATTCCGAACAGAAAACCGCTTCACACTTTTCCTGGAATTGCTCTATAGATGCGCCTATGCAGGGATCGCGTTTTGCCTTTGGTCCGTTCGTGCTTGATCCGGGTGCGGGAACGCTGCTTCGGAACGACGTCCCCGTTGCCGTTGGCTATCGCGGGCTGAGCCTGCTTGCAGCACTCGTCGGGCGGCCCGGTGAAATCTTGGGGAAGGCCGAGTTGATGGACGCTGCATGGCCGGGCACGGCCGTGGAGGAAGGCAACCTCACCGTCCAGATCGCGCAGTTGCGCAAGCTGCTTGGTCCTGTCGGCGAGAACGGCGAATGGATATCCACCGTTCCGCGCGTCGGCTACCGTTTCACGGGGGCCGTCGAACAGCTCGGCGAGGCCAAGCGAAAACCCTTGCCGCTGCCCGACAAACCATCGATAGCCGTGCTGCCCTTCGTCAATTTCAGCAACGATCCCGAGCAGGATTCCTTCGTGGACGGATTGACCGAAGACCTCATCACCGACCTGTCCAGGATCTCCGGCCTGTTCGTCATCGCCCGCAACTCGACCTTTGCCTACAAGGGAAAAGCGATGGACGTGCGCGAGATCGCCGGGGATCTTGGCGTGCGCTACCTGCTGGAAGGCAGCGCAAGACGCGCCGCGGGGCGCGTGCGCATCAACGCACAGCTGGTCGACGCGATGAGCGGCGATCATCTGTGGGCGGAACGCTTCGATCGCGGCCTGGACGATATCTTTGCCGTTCAGGACGAGGTGACGGCCAAGATCGTGGAAGCGCTGCTTGGCCGGCTGCGCGCGCCGCCGCCGCGCAATCGGCCGCGAAATCTGGAGGCCTATGACCTCTGCGTGCGGGCGCGCAAGCTGATCGACGACTCGCCGCAGATGGCGCAGGAAGCGCATCTGATGCTGACGCGCGCGGTGTCGCTCGATCCTGATTACGCCGAGCCCTATCGCTGGCTTGCCATGAACCACTGGATGGGACGGGTGCATTGGGGCGGACCAACCGAGGCTGCCCGCAGCGTTGCCCTGGAGCTGGCGCGCAAGGCCGTGGCGATCGATCCCAACGATGCCGGCTGTCGCTGGATCCTGGCTTATCTGCTTGCCTATGAGCGCAGTTTCACTGAAGCGGATGCGGAATTCGCCAAGGCGATCGAGCTCGACCCGAACGAGGCCGACACCTGGGCGGCATTGTCCGACATCGCGGTCCTGGCTGGACGGGTCGAAGAAGGCCTCGAGCACATCGGCAAGGCGTTCCGGCTGAACCCGTTTCCAGCGAGCTGGTACTATCTGACGCTCGGCCAGGCGCAATATGCAGCGCGCGACTACCAAGCCGCTATCGAGACGTTGCGCCGTGACGAGACCTATCGCACAAGCTCACGCCGTTTCCTGGCCGCCAGCCTGGCCCAACTCGGCCGGCTCGACGAGGCGCGCGCTGAGGCTGAACTGTTCCTCGTCGGCAACCCGCATTTCACAACCCATCACTGGGCGACGACCGAGCCATTCCGCGACGCCGCTACGCTCGAGCATTTCGTCGATGGTTTTCGCAAGGCCGGTCTTCCGGAGTGACGCGCCGGCATCCGCCCTGCCCGCAGCAAGCGACGTGGCTAACCCGGGTCTAGGCATGGGCATGACCTCGGTGGCGCGAGACCTTCTCGCGGTTACCGCAGGTGCGCATGCTGCACCAGCGCCGCTTGCCGCCTCGCGACGTATCGAGGAAAAGCCAGCCACAGCGAGGGCAGGAATGCAGCCTGTCGCGCGGCAGGGTGAAGAACGCTTCAATGGACAGCATGGCCAGCAACGCGGTGACGGCGTCCGGGTCCCGCCACCGGGCAAGGGCAAGCTCCGGCCTGGTGCGATCCAGCTCGACGGAGCCGGCGGCAAGCGAGCTTGCCGTGCGCGAGAACAACAGGCCAAGCGGTTCGGCCGCAGACGGTTTGCCCGCGGCGATTGGCTCGAAAACCTGAAATGACGCCTCCCGCACTTCGCGGACGCGCTCCACGAACCGCCCGTCCGCTATCTCGGCAACGGCCTGCGCCTGGCGATCGTCGGCAAGCCCTGAGGCGTTGAACCAGTTCGCAACATCCCGGACGGACTTGAACAGTTCATTATCAGCTGCCGGCGCCCGCCGGTCGAACACGGCATTCGACAGGTCCAAAGCGGGATGCCCGCCGATGAAGTGATCCGGCACCCATTCGGTATATGCATCGCCCATGGAACATAACCTCATCAACCGCATTATACGGTTACATGATGTAACCACTATCACAGGGATATGTGGTGTCAAACCCATAGCACCGCCAGGTCGGCGCGGACCACTGGGAGAGAGAGGATGTGCAGCAATCGTTACAAGACCTACCACGAAACCATCAATGTCGACGGCCTCGACATCTTCTACCGTCATGCCGGCACCCCCGGCAGACCGGCAATCCTGCTGCTGCACGGATATCCGACTTCGTCGCACGTCTATCGCAATGTCATCGAACCGCTGGCGGAGACAGCCTATGTGGTGGCGCCGGACCTGCCCGGTTTCGGCTTTTCGTCCGCCCCTTCCATCGATGCCTATGACTACACGTTCGAGAACCTGGCCAACACGATCGAAGCCTTCGTCGAGGCCCTCGGCATCCAGCGATTCTTCCTCTACGTCACTGACTTCGGCACGCCTGTCGGCTACCATCTCGCCACACGGCAGCCGGATCGCATCCTCGGCCTGATCGCGCAGGACAGCAATGCTCATGACGAGGGGCTGGGACCGGAATGGGACGCGCCGAAGGCATTCTTCGCCGAACCGACTGAAGAAAACCGCGCCAAACTGCCGGACTGGATGAATTTCGAGGGGACCCGAAACCAATATATCGGCGGTCTCCCCGAGCGTCTGAAGGTGTTGTTTCCGCCCGAGGGTTGGTATCTCGATACGGAGCGCCTGGCGAGGCCCGGCAACACCGACATTCAGTTCGAACTCTTCACCGATTATGGCTCGCACATCGCGCGCTTCCCGGCCATCCAAGCCTATCTCCGCGACCAACAGCCAGCATGCCTCGTGCTGTGGGGACGGCACGACGCCTTCTTCGCGCTGGACGAGATCATGGCCTACAGCCGCGACCTCGACGCAGTCGAAATCCATGTCTTTGAGAGCGGACACATGCTTCTCGAAACGCATCATCGCCAATGCGCGGCTCTCATCGCTCACTTCATCCACGAGGTGGAGACTGGGGTATTTCGCGAACCTGCAGGGCGCTGAACGTCGACGCTCAAACCGCCATTTCGATGGGCTCGGCAAGCCTTGGATTGGCCCGCGCGGCGATCAGGCAGCCGGCGACGATCAGGCATGCTCCGGTCAAGGTGGTCCAGGTCGCCTCCTCGCCGAAGAAGAACCAGCCGAGCGCGACCGCCCAGATGAAGGCCGAGTATTCCGTCGGGATCAGATATTGCGCTTCGGCGCGGGCGTAGGACCAGCTCATCAGGAATTGCCCGGCGAGCGACAGCACCGTCACCCCGGCCAAAGGAAGCCAAAGATTGCTCGGCAGGGCGACGGCGAGCCAGGGTGCTGCGAGGCCGAGCAGGATGGCAACGCAAAGGTTCTGGAACAGCATGATCTCGATCGGCTTGGCCAACTGCGCCTGTTGCCGGGCGAGGATGAGATTGTAGCCGTAGAACACTGTCGACACGAGCACCGCTGCCGTGCCGAGCATGGCATCTTGCGAATAGTCTGCCTGCCCGAACTGGCCGGCCATGATGATGGCGACGCCGGCAATGCCGGCCAGCGATGCCCAGACAGCCTGGCGCCGAATCCGTTCGCCCAGCAGTAGCGCGGCGAGAAACAGGGCAAACAAGGGCGCCACGAAACTGAGCCCGATCGCCTCCGCGAGCGGCAGCCTGGCCAAGCCCCAGAAGAAGGATATCAGGACGACGCCGACAACCGCGGCACGCAGCGCATGCAGCCTCAGCACCGGAACGGTTGGCTTTAGGCGCGGTCCCGCCAGCCAGGCCGCGCCCGCGACCACGGTCGCGACCATGCTGCGCCACAGCAAAGTGTTGTAGACGCCGACCGCGATGACCAGGATCTTCATCGCCGCATCCATCCCGGACAGCAGGAAGATCGCCAGCGCGCATACGAGCACCGGGATCATCGGGGAAACGGCGCCGGTCAGGCTGGATGTCTTCACGGCTTCACTCATGTGACGGATTGCAGCCGGATATATCAGGGCAAAGGGCGCGACCAGATGGCAGTCCCGTCGATGTAGCAGTCCAACCCCGATTGGCGTCGTGTTCGCGGCTATCGCGACATCCGGATATCAGCACCATACCGACGAGTTGGACGAGGCGGACCGCCTCGCCGACTGCATCATCCGGTCACGGCAGGCGACGCACGCACACATGGCATAGATCGAATTGACGGGGCGGGTTGCCGACGCGGCTTGCCCGTCGCATGTTGTCGATTGTCTACAGACGATTGGGAAAAATGCACCGCATAGCTTCGGGCGAACTTTATCAGACCTACGATCTTGGTGACTTGCGCATCACCTCCTTGCGCGATGGCTATGTCGACATGCCGATCGGACGGCTTCGGCAACGCGGCGACAAGCCATTTGGCGATGAATTGCCGCAACAAGTCGCGTTGGTTGGTGGTCAGCTCAGGCTTTCCGTCAATGCCTTCGCGATTGACGATGGAAACGGGATCATCCTGATCGATACCGGCGCCTCGAACGCCTGGCATCCCACCATGGGCCGACTTCCCGAGGCGCTGGACGAAGCCGGCATCGATGCCGGACGAGTCCGTACCGTCTGCTTCACCCACACGCATCTCGACCACATCCACGGTCTTGTGCTTGCCGACGGCCGCGACGCTTTCCCGCGCCTGACGCGCTTGCTCGTTCCCGCGGAAGAACTCGGCTTTTTTCTCGCCGAAGCGCGGCTCGAACGATTTCACGGCATGGCGGAACCCTTCGAAGCCGGAGACCGTATCGGGATACATGTCGACATTGTCGACGCTCATGGCCATGAAGCGGGACACAGCTGCTTTCGTGTTTCTGGCGGCGGCGAACGCCTTTTGATTTGGGGCGACACCGTTCACGTCCCATCGCTTCAGTTCGATCGACCTGAGGTGACGTGGGAATTCGATGCCGATCAGGACCAGGCGCGCGAAAGCCGGTTGCGGTTGCTGGCGCTTGCAGCCGACGAACATTGTTTCGTTGCCGGCGCGCATCTGGATTCGCCCGGCATCGGCCGCGTCGTCCGATCCGGCGCCAGCTTTCGATTCGAGCCGCTATAATTGAAAAGGGCGGCGCAAGCGCCGCCCCATCCTTGGGGGGATAATTCGAACCGGCGGTCAGGCCGCCTTGACTTCCTCGGCGACGGCATCGGCCTGACGCGCTGCCTTGAGCACCTTGGCCCACCACGCAACATCGTTGACCAGCGCCGTGGCGGCCTGGTTCAGATGCTCGAGGTCTTCCAGCTTCTTATCGCCCTGGCGGACGGCGAGGAAATCGCCCCAGGCGATATGGACGGCCGACTTGACCGGCGCCATCTGCAATTCGACGGCATACAGTCTAAGCTGTTCGACGGCACGCGAGCCGCCGACGCTGCCATAACCGACGAAGCCGGCCGGCTTCTTGTTCCATTCATTGGCGGCGTAGTCGATGGCGTTCTTCAGCACGGCCGTCGGGCCGTGATTGTATTCGGCGGCGGTGAAGATGAAGCCGTCGAATTCGGCGACCTTCTTCTGCCAGCGCTGTGCCACTTCGTTCTGCGACGGCGCCCAGGCGGAGGATGCGACCTCGTCGAAGAACGGCAGCGGGAAGTCGCGCAGGTCGACGATCTCGACATCGATGTCGGCATGCGACTTGGCGATCTTGGCGATCCACTGGGTTGGCACATCGGCGAAACGAGCGGCGCGCGTCGATCCGACGACGATGGCAATTTTGGGTTTGGACATAAGGGGCTCTCCTTGCACGAAGTACTGGTATCATTTGGATACCTGCGCTATATGAGATACTGGAAACGCGATGCACAAGAAGGCACTTTTTTGTTACCGAGGCACCCACACCGCTCCGAAGACTGCCGCGCCATCTCGGAAATCCTGCAGCGCGTCGGCGACAAATGGACCGTTCTGGTCGTCGGCAAGCTGGGCGACGGACCGCTGCGTTTCAACGAATTGCGCGCCGCCGTCGGCGGCATCTCGCAGAAAATGCTGACCACCACCTTGCGCGGGCTGGAGCGTGACGGCTTCGTCACCCGCACCGTGTTTCCAACCATTCCGCCGCGCGTCGATTATGAGCTGACCGAGCTCGGCCACGAGCTGCTGATCCCCGTCAGCGCACTGAGCGAATGGGCGCGCGCGAACACCATGCGCGTCAAGGCGGCGCGCGAAAAATTCGACGACGCCCGCGTCTGAAACCCTTGCGCTGCAAGGGATTCAGACGCGCAAGCAACATCCGGCTTGCCTGATCGGAAAATTCTATCTCGGCTGCGCGGATCGTCGCCCGAATGCACGCGCCGTTTGGCTGGTGGATTGCCGCTCATGCCGTCCGCTGACGGCGGCCGCTCAGGCTCCTGATGTGCTGCTATCGCATCGCGCGGCGGCACAGGTATCACACCGTGCGCCCTGCTCGCCGGAAGCCTTGTGCCCATGCGTGCAGGCAATGCGCGAGATGTCTTCCTTCACCTCCGCGTAAGCGGTCACGCCGAGCAGGCAGGTCGTCGCGACCAAGGCTGCCACGAGCCAACCGTTCAGCAGATGTTGACGCATTGTCACTCCTCCGATTGCAGCAGGATCGGGCACCGAGGCAACCATTGGATGTCGCGAAACAGGTCCGCCACATGGCCCCTGTTACAAACGGCAATGCCCGGCTCGCTCTACCTGATCAGGGCTCCGAACCCAGTTTTACAAAAGACCTGACGACAGCCAGTTCGGCGCCGCCGGCGGCTTTTGTGCCGGTGGCTTTTTGTGCCGGTGGCTTTTCACGATAGGAATTTTTTCTTGACTCGGTGCCCTCAGCTAAGGTACATTTCCGTCCATGGTGCTGATTTGCGCCAGAGACCCGCCGCACAGGCGGGTTTTTCGTCTGATGCTCCGTCAGCCAACGCGCCGGCGAGGGCTCCGGACCAACCCACCCGTTAACCCCGAGTTCGTAGCCCTGTCTACCTGATCCCAGCTATGTCGGCGGCAAGCGATCCATGGCAGACTGGTTACGATCGCCTGGGTGTTTTCCGCCCCGGCTGCTATCGGTGAAAGCCGCCATTCGCGTCGAGGTTCATGTCGTACAAGGAAGATCCCGTCATCGACCTGCCATCGGAAGCACTGCTGCCGAGCCCGCTGCTCGTGGTCGAGGACGAGCCGATGATGCAGGTGCGGTTGCGCTCAATCCTGAGGGGCCTTGGCTATGCTGAGGAGGAGCTGTTTTTCGCCGGGTCGATCGCGCAGGCCAGGACCCTGCTCGTCGACCAGCCCTTTGCCATGACGCTGGTCGATGTCGGCCTGCCCGACGGCAACGGCATCGACCTCATCGGCTCCCTGCACGAGCACGACGCGGCGCTGCCGATTCTCGTCATCTCGGCCTGGAGCAACGAAAACACCATCCTCGAAGCCCTGCGCGCCGGGGCGACCGGCTATCTCTTGAAGGAGCGCGACGACGTCGAGCTGTCGCTTTCGATCCGCAGCACCATCCGCGGCGGCGCGCCGATCGATCCCTTCATCGCCCGGCGCATCCTGGAACTGGTGTCGGCGCCGGCACCGTCCGGGCGCGCCCGTCCTTCCACCGACAGGCCGGGGCGCGGCAAGCCCGCGCTTGCAGCGCCGCCTCTCCTGACGCCGCGCGAGGTCGAGATCCTGAACCTCGTTGCCAAGGGGCTTACCAATCGAGAGATTTCGGGAGTCCTTTCCCTCTCCAGGTTCACGGTCGAATGCCACATTCGCAACATCTACAAGAAGCTGTCGGTCAAATCCCGGACGGAAGCGATCTTCGAGGCGCGGTCGCAAGGCTTCTTGCCCTGATATTCCTGCTCCTCGTGCCGGGCGGCATCGCCTTTGCCGCCGGCGGGGCCGTGCCGTTCAAGACGATCGAGGCCGTGCGATCCGGCTGGGACGCCGCCACGCCGCCGGCCACCGGCTGGACCAGCGTGACCTTGCCCGACGACTGGACGACGCGCTGGCCCGGTTTCGACGGCGTGGTCTGGTACCGCCTCACCTTCGACAGGGCCGACGCAACCGAACCGCTGGGCCTCGCGCTGAACTACTGGACACTGGCCGGATCGATCTCCGTCAACGGCGCGGAACTCGGACGCGACGAATTCCTCGTCGAGCCGTTGACGCGCTCATGGAACGTGCCCCGCTACTGGCAGCTCTCAGCCCCGGTCCTGCATGCCGGCACCAACACGCTGCTGATCAGGGTCTCGGGCCTGGCGCCATACCAGCCGGGTCTTGGTCCGGTGCTGATCGGCCCGCCTTCGGCGACGCGTGCCCATTTTGTCCAGCAATTCTGGATTCGCCGCGAGCTGCCGGTCTTCTATCTCGGCGTCACCGCGGCGCTTGGCACCTTCTTCTTCGTCGTCTGGCTGCTGCGCCGAAGCTTGAAGGCCTATGGCTGGTTCGCCCTGATGACGATTGCGTGGTTTTGCTATTCGCTCAATTTCGTGGTGACGAGCCCCTGGCCGTTCGGGACGACCGACACATGGCAGCGTTTTATCATGCTCTCCTTCATGGTCATGGCCGCCGCCTTCGTGCTGTTTGTCATCCGCTTCGCCGAGCGCCGCTTTCCCCGGGGGGAAGCCGTGCTGTGGGCCGCGCTGGCGATCGGCGCCGCCGCCTTGTTTGCCACACCGCATTCCCAACTCGGCCCGATGCTCAACCTCCTGGCCTTGTCCTGGTCGCTGCTTTACATCGGCGCCTGTTTCCTGGCGATCGGCCTGACCTGGCGCAGCGCTCGCCTGGACCACATCGTCCTCCATATCGTCAACGCGCTCACCATCGTGGCCATCCTGCATGACCTGATGACCTATCTCGGCATCCTTCTTGGCAATGTCTACTACGTCACGCTGACATCCCACTTGCAGATGGTCGGCATGGCGCTGGTGCTGGCCTGGAACTTCGTCGCCAACATGCGCCGCATCGAAGGGTTCAACGATGAACTCACGGCAAAGATCGAAACCGCCAGGGAGGAACTCGCCCTCACGCTGCATCAGCAGCATGAGGTCATTCTCGCCAACACCAGGCTGGCCGAACGCGTGTCCCTTTCCCACAATCTGCACGACGGCATGGGCGGCACCCTGGTCAATTCGATCGCCATGCTGGAGCATGCGCCGCAGAACCTGCCGGCCGATCGCTTTTTGTCCGTCCTCAAGGAACTGCGCGACGAGTTGCGGGTGATCATCGACACCGCCGCCGACGACCCGACGGGTGGCCAGTCGCTGGCCGAATGGATCGCGCCGCTGCGCCGCCGCCACACGCTGGCATGCGAAAGCCGCGACATCTGTTGCGTGTGGAACCTGACCGGGCTGGAGGACTGCCACCTGCCGGCGGCGCGAAGCCTCGATCTCGTCCGCATCCTGCAGGAAGGCCTGACCAACGTGCTCAAGCACAGCCAGGCAAGCCGCGTCGTCATCGACCTGCACCGGCGCGGCGAGACGCTGAGCCTGGCCATCCAGGACAACGGCGTCGGCTTCGATACCGTCTCGGAGGCGCCCGTCCCGGGCACCGGCCTGCGCTCGATGCGGGCGCGGGCCGGGCGGCTGGGCGGCACGCTCGACACGCGGTCGCGGCACGGCGAAACCGTGCTGGCCCTGCAAGTGCCCGCGGCCTGAGCGGCGTATCCCGGCGCGGCGGGCATAGCTAGTTTCAACGATACCCGCCCTTGGTCTCGGGTGCTATGCCCCCGGGAACATGCACGACTGCGTCGGTGCTGATCTGGGGAGCCTGGCCTTGACAGGAATTGCCATCGTCTCGAAGCGCGGCCTGCTGCGTTCGACCGCCCTCGCGGGCTGCCTCCTGGCCAGCCTGGCCTGGAGCCCCGCCATGGCCGACGGCGCCGGCGGAAATGGCGGCGGCGGCGGGGGGAATGGCGG